>DASPWZ010000031.1:0-57418 GCA_035637535.1 Candidatus Dormiibacterota bacterium | reverse complement strand
TTCCCAGAGTAGTGGCGCCGTCAAGGAAAGTAACAGTGCCGCTCGGAGTGCCCGCACCCGGAGCGACTGCAGCAACAGTAGCAGTGAACGTTACCGATTGACCGAATACTGAGGGATTGACAGACGAAGCGACAGTTGTGGTTGTATTGGCCTTGTTGACTGTCTGAGTCAACACCGCACTAGTACTAGTGTTGAAGTTGGCGTTACCAGCATACGACGCAGTAATCGAATGAGCTCCAGCGGCCAAGCTGCTCGTAGTGAAGGTAGCGGTGAACGGAGCAGAGGCGGATAATGTGCCGCTGCCAATTACGGTTGCTCCATCAAGGAAGTTCACAGTACCAGCAGGACTGCCAGCACCAGGAGCAACAACGGCTACCGTGGCGGTGAAAGTCACCGACTGACCGAAAACTGATGGGTTGGTAGATGAAGCGACAGTTGTGGTTGTATTTGCCTTGTTAACGGTCTGAGTCAACACCGCACTAGTACTAGTGTTGAAGTTAGCATCTCCACCGTAGGATGCAGTAATCGAGTGAGATCCAACAGCTAGCGTACTCGTAGTGAATGTTGCTGTTCCACCGGATAGAGTGCCGGTTCCCAGAGTAGTGGCGCCGTCAAGGAAAGTAACAGTGCCGCTCGGAGTGCCCGCACCCGGAGCGACTGCAGCAACAGTAGCAGTGAACGTTACCGATTGACCGAATACTGAGGGATTGACAGACGAAGCGACAGTCGTGGTTGTATTGGCCTTGTTGACTGTCTGAGTCAACACAGCGCTCGTACTAATGTTGAAGTTAGCATCTCCACCGTAGGACGCTGTGATAGAGTGAGATCCGACTGTTAGCGTGCTCGTTGTGAATGTAGCAGTGCCACCGGACAGTGTACCAGTTCCGAGAGTAGTCGCGCCGTCGAGGAAGGTAACGGTACCACTTGGACTGCCAGCGCCTGGAGCGACTGGAGCAACAGTCGCAGTGATGGTTACCGATTGACCGAACACTGATGGATTCGCAGACGAAGCTACAGTCGTGGTTGTATTGGCCTTGTTAACGGTCTGAGTCAGCACCGCACTTGTGCTGCCGTTGAAGTTGGTGTTGCCGGCATATGACGCGGTGATCGAGTGAGCGCCAACGGCTAGCGTGCTGGTCGTGAAAGTAGCAGTGAATGGAGCGCTCGCAGACAGTGTACCGCTGCCAATGACGGTTGCTCCATCAAGGAAGTTCACAGTGCCAGCAGGACTACCTGCACCAGGAGACATCACAGCGACAGTCGCTGTGAAGGTTACAGACTGACCGAATACTGAGGGATTAACAGACGAAGCGACAGTTGTGGTTGTATTAGCCTTGTTGACTGTCTGAGTCAACACTCCACTAGTACTCGTGCTGAAATTAGTATCACCGACATATGTCGCAGTAATCGAGTGAGATCCGGCAGCTAAGCTGCTAGTAGCAAAGGTAGCTATGAATGGCGCAGTCGCGGACAACGTACCACTACCAATTACAGTTGCTCCATCAAGGAAGTTCACAGTACCAGACGGGCTACCAGCACCAGGAGACACTACAGCGACAGTTGCTGTGAAGGTTACACTCTGCCCGAAGGTTGACGGATTCAGGGACGAGGCGACAGTCGTAGTTGTGCTAGCCTTGTTAACAGTCTGAGTCAACACAGCACTAGTACTACCGTTGAAGTTGGCGTTACCAGCATACGAAGCAGTAATCGAATGAGCTCCAACAGTCAAGCTGCTAGTCGCGAAAGTAGCAACAAACGGAGCAGAAGCAGATAATGTGCCACTGCCAATTACGGTTGCTCCATCAAGGAAGTTCACGGTACCAGCAGGACTGCCAGCACCAGGCGAAACAACCGCTACCGTGGCGGTGAAAGTAACAGACTGACCAAAGACAGATGGATTGACAGACGAGACAACAGTAGTAGTCGTACTAGCCTTCTGGATAACAAAAGTCACACTAGTCGAGTTAGTGGTCGTTCCACTCGTTGCGGTTACGGTGGCGGTGTCAGTCTGAACGGTTGGAGAGCTGCAAGAGAGCGTCGTTGTCGCGGTTGCGCCCAAGGCGAAGGTCGTGGGACTAAAGGAGCAGGTTAGGCCGCCGGTGGCTGTGTAAGAGTAGCTGCCGCTTCCGGTAAAGCCTCCACGGGATGTCAGGGTTACCGTGGATGTTCCCGGGGCCCCGACGACCGTCGTGACGCTCGTCGGACTGGCACCAATATTGACGCCAGGAGTTACACCGCCGGTAACAGTAACTGTTACAGTTGTAGAGTTCGTGACGAGGTTATTCGTGCCTCCTAGCCCATTGATCGTCACAACATAAGTGCCCGCAGTTGTCGATGTGAAAGTGCAATTGTTTGTACCGGTAACAGTCCCACCGGCTGGGACGGTCAGACTCGTACAAGCAGCAGTCAGACCAGTACTCGGCGAGACAGAAGCAGTAAAAGTGACAACTCCCGAAGTGCCAGTCGCACCATAACCGTTAACGCTTCCAGCAGGAAGACTCTGAACCTTGATACTATCAGAACCAATACCAGCAGTAGTAGTGAAAGTCACAGCATGATTACTCGTATCGGTAATATTGAAACCGTTCACAACAACAGTCGTAGCAGCATTACGCACTAGCCCGGTAGCAGCACAACCAGTCGCGCTGCAAGCTCTCAGAGTATCAGAGAACCTAGTCTCAGCGGTCGCGCTGAAAGAAATATTCACCGTAGAAGTCCCACCAGAAGCCACCGGAACCGAAGCAGGAGTGAAAGTAGTAGTAAGACCAGTCACGGGAGAAGCGGCAGCTAAGAAGAACACTGTTCCGCTGAATCCATTAAGACTAGTCAGTGTACCAGTCATAACAGTCGGAGAAGCGCCCTTCGGAATATTGACGGTCGTCGGAGTGACCGACCATGAATAGTCAGTCACTTTAACATTCACGGTAACGGGCGCAGCCAGAGTATTATTCTGACCAGTATCATAACTGTTAGCCACATAATTAGCGATAAACGTGACAGCATAATTCCCTATAGCAGCTGCAGAAACACTAATGGCAGGTGACGAACAGGAAGCTCCGCCCGTAGTGCAAGTGGTTCCTGCAGCTAGACCCACGGTGAGACCTGTAGACGCTGCGTCGGTAAACGTCACTAGATCGTTGCTCGCGCCTGGAGGAACCGCGTTACCAGGCCAGCCACTCTGCGCAGTAGCAGTCAGCGTTACTGATCCTGACTTGCCCGCAAGCAAGTTGAGAGTAGCAGCGCTGGAAGAAACGGTGACGTATGGAACACCTGTACAAGGCGCAACTGCACAGACGCCTGGAGCAGTCGTCCCGCTATTGTTGAATGTTGCGGTCATCGAAGTCTCAGGAGCAGGGTTAGGCGTACCAGTGAGTATTGCAATACATGACCCTGGAACACTCTGCGAACCCGCGCAGCCACTTTGATATCCAATGCTAATTCCACCAGGGGGAGTCGTTCCTGTAATATTGTATAGAGCGGTGAAGAGCAACCCGCCACTCGGACTGGCCGTAGTCTTGCCTCCTACAACCGAGTAGTGCAGAGTGTCGATAGTATCGGTTGAGAGACAGTTGCCAACAACGGAAATTCCCTGAACACACAAAACCACAACAGCGAGACTCGCTCCAGGAATATTCTCAGGACCTACCAGAGAATGAGTAGGGTCAACAACCAGAGTCGACCGATACGCAGGGACGAAAAGGGTATGATCCGCCTTGAGAGTGATATCCCAGCCGTTCAGTGGATCAGACCCGTTAACATACAAGCCAATCTGAATCTGATGATTAGGCGTAACAAATGGGCCGTCAAACGTAGGCCCAACAGGGGCGCCGCTCACCGAGAGTACATGGTTGCAAGGCATCGAATTAGTCTGTGGGACCGAAGTAAAATCTTCAACACAAACCGTTCCGGTGAACGGATTCGCATGTACAGGAGGAATCTGGGGAACGGACAGCAATGCTACCACCGCGAGCAGGGGAAGTATGACTAAGAGCGGACGCTTATTCAAACTGAATATACACCAAACGCGAAAGCTCGGCTGCAACTTTCGGGTTAATAACACTTCCAGAATATTGCCGGAACGCGGGCCTCGAAATATTGCTTGGAGAGATTCTGGATTGTCAAAGACTTCCAAAGGTTACCGGACATATACCACGCGAAGAGTCCAAGCGCTAGATCGCGAGCGGATTCGACGATGATAGATAACTGGCCCGCAGCTAAAGCGCGGATACGGCTGCTATCTGCTCCGACGAGCCCGGGTCCTGAACACTAGCACGGCAGCCGCCAAGACGATGATAATTATTATTGCTACTGAGCCGTAGAACTCAGGGGAATTCAGGCTGAAGACCCCGCTGGGCGGCTGGGAAACTGTGACCTTGACAATGACCGCGTGCCGGAGGCTCCCGCTCACTGCTGAAATCGTGACGTTGTAGGTTCCAAGCTCTGATCCTGTGACTTTGAAAGTCGAAGTCCCGCTACCGCCGTTAACCGCGGACGGGCTGAGCTGAACCGACAAGGCACCGGGAGCCTGGTACGAGAGACTCACTGTGCCGATGAAACCATTCTGTGACGAGATTGTGATGGTCGAGGTAGCCGAGCTTCCAGGATCGAATGTAATGCTCCCAGCGGGATTCAGTATCATGCCAAAGTCCCACGCGCTAAGAGTGACTGTCAAAGAGTGTGATAGGCTACCACTCGCGGCGGTCACGGTGACGGAGTAGCTACCCGCCGTGAGAGCCTTCATGGTTAGCGTCGATGTCCCCGATCCGCCTGTGATGACGGTCGGGCTGGTGCTCGCAGTCATCCCGGCCGCAGGCAGCACTGTGAGGGTCACGTCGCCCATGAAACCATTCTGCGGGCCCACATTCAGAGTAACCGTGGTCGAGGCTCTCGCATCCAGACCCTGGAGCATTGTGCTGCTCGCTGTAATGGTGAAGTCTGGCTGCGGAACTGTGACGCGTACGAGTGTCCAAGTCACTAGAGATCCGCTTGCCGCTGTGATGTTGAATATGTAGTCGTAAGGAAACGCGTTGGCTGCTACGGTCATCGTAATGGTAACCTGAACACTTCCATCCTTGGAAAGATCCACGCCTGTTTGGGAGAGGGACGCGGACAGATCGCCTGGATAAGCTAACGAAGCCGCTAGGGAAGCATGACCCGCGAAACCGTTGAGACTTGTAACTGTCAAGGTACTAGTCTTCGACGATCCGACGATTATGCTGAGGCTGCTGGGAGCAGCCGTTAGGCTGAGTCCGAGAAACGAGAATTTCACTGAGACACTGTGTGTCAGACCACCCTCGCCAGCAATGACAGTCACCGTATAGTCGGCCGGCGCGTAAGCGCTGACACTGAGCGTGGAAGAACCAGCACCTACCACGTTGGTGGGACTGAAGATAATGATGAGCTCGCCGGTGGATGATCCAGACAGTGAAACGCCCCTTGCGAAGCCATTCAAAGCAGTGACCGTAATGGTCGAGGTGGCGGTAGTGCCGAGGTTGACTGGCGGCACGATGATGGGGCTTGCAGTGATGCCGAAGTCTACAACCTGGAACAGGATCTTGACAGTAGAGTGCGTGAGTGAAGTACTGTTTCCTAAGACTGTAACATTGTAGTTGCCCCATTGTGTTGCGCTGCAGGCTAACATCGACAGTGCGGAAACGGTGGGTCCCACGGTGACTTTGGTCGGAGCTAGACTACAACTGAGGCCCGCATCAGCAGCACTGGTCAGAGAAACTGTTCCAGACGAGCCACCGAGTGAAGCCACCGTGATCGTGACACTTGCACTTGTACCAGCATCCAATTGGCTCACGGTCGTCTGGCCAGCTATGACTGAAAAGTCAAACACGATCACTTGGACACTGACAAGGTGTACAAGGGAACCGCTAGTACCAGTCACGTTGACCTTGTACGATCCTGGGGCTACACTGGGACCTACTGAGATTGTCAATGTAGATGTGCCAGATCCTGAAATGGAGGAAGTAGTAAGAGTAGCTGTAAGTCCTATGGGCGCGCTCGAGCTTAGAGACACGTCACCTGTGAAACCGTTAGTCGCAGTCACCGTTATGGCGGAGTTGCCGCTTGCCCCAGGGACGATGGTCGTGCTAGCAGGACTGGCACTGATCGTAAAGTCAGGTGTAGGCGGATTGACGGTAAGTGGTTCACAGGCGCTAGTCGCACGATTGTTGTTCGTGTCACCGCTGTAGGTGGCGTTGAAGCTGTAGGATCCTGGGGTTGAAGGCATAGTCTGCATGGAGTCTGGAACTACACCTGCAGTAACTGTGACCGAAGATATGGTCGTGCTTGTGCCTGTGCACGCGCCGTTACTGAATAGAGTATACGTCACTGTGCCTCCCGGCTGGAATCCTCCAGTCATGGTCGCAGTATCATGGACTGCATCCCCAGCAGTCACGGAGGTGACGGCGGTATTAGTAGAATCCTTGATCACTGTTACAACAACTGGACTTGCCTTTGTCACCGTAAGAGTGAACGTTGTCGATGTGGAACTTGCATGGGTCGAGTCTCCACCGTACATGCCAGCTATCGATTGCGTACCAGTCTCGACGCTCGAAGGAGTATAGGATGCGCTGGTCACGCATGTAGCAGCGTTTGTACCACTATTTGTCAGAGTACATGTTGTCGGAGAGAAACTTCCAGCAGCACCACCGTTAGAAAATGTGACGGTGCCGGTCGGATTCGTCGGGCTCGCAGAAGTGTCGGTCACGGTGGCAGAGCATGAAGTAGCAGATCCCACAACTACAGATCCAGGTGTGCATGTTACCACGGTCGTGGTCGCGTCAAGAGTACCTGCTACAACGTTGATCTTCAGCTGGGCAATCTTAGCGATAACCAATCCCGATGTGGTAGCTCTCGTTATGACCGTCGCAGTGCCACCTGGAAGAAGAGTGGTGCTTAATGAGATCTGGGTGGTCGCGCTACCACCAGCGGCAACCGGAACAGATGTAGGACTGAAGCTTACAGTCACGCCACTAACAGGTATCGAAGTCAGTGTGACATTCCCGGCGAACCCGTTGACACTCGTAACAGTACCAGTCAGAAGCGCTGTGAGCGGGGCGCCGGATACAACATTAACGGAGCTAGCCGAGAGGGCCCAGGTGAAATCTGTAACCCTGACGAATACACTGACTGGCGCATCTAGAGTATTGTTCTGGCCAGTTGTAAAGCTGTTAGCGACATAGTTCGCAAAGAAGGTGACGGAATAGTTCCCTTTCGTGGTGGGTGCTCTGATATTGATTGCCGGTGTTGAACACGAAGTTCCAAGAGTGACACATGTTGTTCCCGGCGCAAGGCCCACGCTGAGACTAGAACTGTGTGCTTCTGTGAAGAGGATGCTGTCCGTGCTGCAGCCCAGTGTGGGTGGAGCGCACGCGGCGGGTCCAGGCCAACCGTTTTGGGCAGTAGCGGTAATGGTGACTAGCCCTGACTGTCCTACGAGAAGTGTCAGGGTGTTGGTACTGGAGGACGCTGTAATGAAGGGAACCCCGGAGGTGCCGGTGCCGCCTGTCGACGGTGTACCACTGTTGTCGAAGCTTGCCGCCATCGAAGTCTCAGGTGCAGGAGAGGGAGTACCAGTGAGTATTGCAATGCATGAACCTGGAATACTCTGCGACCCCGCACAGCCACTCTGATAACCAATGCTAATTCCACCAGCCGTAGTTGTTCCTGTAATATTGTACACGGCAGTGAAGAGCAGACCGCTAGAGACACCAGTGGTCTTGCTACCTACGACGGAATAGTGTAGCGTGTCGATCGTGTCAGTTGAGAGACAATTACCTGTTTTCGAGACTCCCTGCATACATAAGACAACCACAGCAAGACTTGCCCCAGGAATATTCTCAGGGCCAACAAGAGAATGAGTAGGATCAACGCTAACGGGCACTAACTTAGTATGATCGGCCAAAAGAGTAATGTCCCATCCATTCAACGGATCTGAACCGTTGACATACAAGCCGATTTGTACCTGGTGATTGGGCGTAACGAAAGGGCCGTCAAACGTGGGCCCAACGGGCGTGGTTCCCGATAACACGTGATTGCACGGCTCAGCAACCGTTACTGGTACCGAAGTGAAATCCTCGATGCATACCGTACCTGTTCCAGGATTTGCATGTACCATGAGAATTGTCTGCGGCACAACTAGTAGACTTGCTACGAGAGTTAGGCCAATGAGAACAACCATGCTTATCGGCCGCAACTAGAGTAAACCTTCGTTACGAAAGATAGGTCCTAGACTCGATATAAGTTTGGGGGAGAAACATCCGCCGGACCCATGGTTAGGCCTTCCGAAAGTCCATAAGAATTCCCAGACACGGCTTGAGATGGTTTGTCTGAAAATCCTATAGTTCAACAAGCTCATGGAAACGTTACGGATACCTAGAGGCAGCCAGTCTTGCCGTAGATCAGGATTATTGGATTGTCGCTCGTCAAGACTTCCGCACCCCAAAGTCCAGGGCGCAAGGAGTTTGATGAAGGCCCGACGCACATGAACCAGATTGCTCCGTCGGGCGGATGGGAGGGAAACGTGAGAGTCTGATTGGCACCGATCGGATATCCCCAGACTGAGAAGAAGTCGCCAAGAGTGAAGCTGTGGATTGTATTCGACCTTACGTGTATCACGGAATAACCAGGGTAGTTTACAGGTGGCGTGTCTGTGTAGACTGGATAGTTTGAATCGACACCATACTGGTCCAAGGCATGACTAACCCATGCACCTCCCGCTTTACCTATCATTGGAGGAACGATGAACCTGATCTGGCTAGAGTTGTTGTTCTCCACCTGAATTGAGATCTGAGCCTGATAATCCATAACAGGCTTAGCCTGGGCAGCAGTGTAGCCGAATAAGAAATAGGCTCCGATTGCAATGAGTACCACGAGGATTGCAGCAGCGATGATCGGCCGCAGCCTCTTGCTTTGGGGGGCAGGTTCCCTAGAACGGGCCAAACCAACATGTTGAATACCCATTGTTCAGTATAGGTCTTTCCCCGAGAGACCGACCCGTCTGATAACTTAAGAAGTGAACAGCCGTTCCGAGTACGTAAGAATCGAACCAGGAGTGCCGAAGTCGCAGACGCGGCCTAGTCGACGCAAAGGAGATGTAGACTTGCTGAAGTGTCAAGGGTTTTCTCCCAAGACATATATTGATGAATTCCCAATTCGATGAATGTTCGAAATCGACAGGTGCGACGAGAAACATTTGAACCGAAGCCAAGTAATGGTTGTAACCATAATCCCCATACTGCTCTTGTCCTCAGCCCTCAATCTTTCCCAAGTGGTCCTCCCTGCTCACGGAGCCATAACAGGACTGGTCTGTATCGCTGACCCAACAGGATCCAAATGCCCGGAGACCCCTCCGATTCTCACACCGGCAGCTCCATCTGACACCCAGATAACAATAGGCGTATTCGTGAACAGCTCGGCAGCCCTCAACGGTTTCGAAGTAATCCTTGTCGCAGATCACATGATCATCAAACCTTGGAAGGTGGATCTAACTAACTCGATACTTGGTGCAAGCCCTTCCATAACGGCACAGTGCATTGGAGGAGTCGCTAGACCAGGGTTCGCCTGCTCATCCCTCGATGGCCCAGATACGCTACACTTCGGGGCAGTAGGAACAATCTCGTTTCCCCCAACAACCGGACTATTGTTCAGTGCCACCTACAATATCACTGGGACGACCAAGAATACTCCTATCGATTTCAAAACGGGATGCGGGAGCACTACGAATCCAACGAGCGACACGCCAATATGCGTTACGATTACATCGGGAACGCCGCAGCCTGATCCTGAGACGACTCAGAGCGCTGGTTTCAGCAATCAGCCGTTCTACGCAATCGACGCGAGCCCAGCGACCCTGGTCACTGACAATGGCGCCTCCAACAGTTCACTGATTACTCTCACAAGCCTGAACGGTTTCAGCGGCGCGGTAACGCTATCAGGATCCGTGAATCCGTCGGGGCCAACTCAATCCCTATTTCCCACAAGCATATCTCTCACTGCGGGAATTCAGGACTTTTCCACTCTCAGCGTTACTGTCGGAACTACGGTGGCACCTGGAAATTATAACATCACCGTCACCGCAACAACAAACTCCAGCTTTCCATTGAACTCGGTGATTGTGCATCTCATCGTTCCTCCGCCCGATTTTTCCATATCATCGAGCCCAGCAACCGTGACGATCAACGCGACTTCCTCTGGGAGTGCAAGACTCACGTTGACTAGCCTGAACAGTTTTGCTGGAACTGTGGGCCTCACGCTTGCTCCATCCTCCGGACTAGCTGCATCGCTGAACGCCACGCAACTCAGGCTCCAACCAGGAGGATCCAACTCTTCAGCTTCCCTCACCGTATCCACGTCGACGGGAGGAACCTACACCGCCACAATCACTGCAACTAGTGGTCAGCTTACTCACCGAATTACGGTAAGCGTGATCGCGCTGGATTTTGGGGTATCGTCCAAGCTACAATCACTCTCTATTCCTCAGGGAGTCAACCAAACATACACGTTCACCGTAACAAACGCTCCCTTGGCATGCTGCTTTCTCGGCAACGTCACATTGTCGACATCTATCAACCCACTCACGGGAGGCCTAGCGGCCTCGTGCGCGCCTTCACTGGTAGTCTTCAACTCAAGAACAGGTCAGAGCATCGACATAATTTGTGAGTTCAGAGGCGCAGTCCTCGGAGACTACACTGTGGTCCTCGGCGGGCAGGGGCGCGGAGGAAAGCTATTCCACGCCGCTGTGCTTACCGTGCACGTGCAAGCGCCTGACTTTGCAATCACGGCCTCGCCGCAATCCCAGACCGTTCAGGCAGGCTCCAACGCGAACATTACCATCATCGTCACGAGGCAGTCAATCTTCAACGGCACACTTAACATCTCGGCCTCGGTGTCTCAAACTGGCCCAACGACCGCTCTCAACGTATCGACCGTAGTAATCAACAGTAGCAACAATGTCGGCGCTGTCGCGCTCACGATTACCTTCCCCCAAACCTTCCATCCAGGCACCCTCACTGTGACCATTACTGCCGTGAATGGAAGCTCGCCAGGAGCACTAACCCATCAGACAACGGTCGCGATCACCGTCGCAGCTCCCTCCACCTTTCACGACGTATCAATAGGATCCTTGACCACAGACACGACCTCTCCCACGGTCGGCGACAAGGTCAAGTATACTATTGTCGTTTACGACCTGGGGAACTTCCAAGAACAAGTCACGGTGATTGCTCTTGTGGGAGACACGACTGTAGACCAGCAGAACGTCACAATCCAACAAGGAGGAAATGCGACCGTCACCCTCACATGGGCCACTTCGGGATGGACACCTGGCACCTATGTGTTAGGTGCCAAGATCCTTAACGTCTCTGGCGAACAGAACACAGGAAACAACCTACTCAGATCCACGACGCCAGAGAACCTCAATTCCACGTCGCAAGGCCTACTGTCCGCGGGCAATCTCACTCTTCCCATAGGAATACTAGTGGCGGTTATTGCTCTGATAGGCGTCTCAATCTATCTTCTCCGATACAGGACCCGAGCCCGTACCCAAACCTCCTAGATCTTCTCCCAGCATTCCGAGGAATAACTTAGAGAACTCGACTTCTCCGGCTCCCCCCATAGGAAATCACTGAAAAACAGTGTGTGCCGTAGAAGGTGACAAAATAAGGTCTAGAGATCTCGCCCATTGCTCAGCGTTTCGAGCGAGAGATTTGGACTCGCGAAGATGAACGGAGACGCCTCCTCCTGACAATGAAGGCTGTGGTTCCGAAAATCAGACCGACAATGATGACAGCTACCAAAATAATAATCCCAGTAAGATTCTGCGGAGGAATCGGTGTAGAGAGCAAGTAGACATTGTCCACGGTTGTCAAGCCCGGGTCAACAGTCTCCGTCTTGGAAGAGTCCTGGTAGCCGGAACCCGAGAACTTCAAGAAATAACTGCCCGAAGAGAGACTTGTGAAGTTTGCCTGACCCCCATTGCTGATAGTCTTGTTCAGCAAGGGCAGAGTCAAGGAAGAACTGTTGAAAATCTGCACGAGGACCCCACCGATTATAGGAGAGCCAAGAGCATTCCGAACCGTCAACAAGATCCCGCCCAGGGCAGGAACCACGATCACTTTTCTGGCAATAGAGCTTGACCCGCCGTTCGATTCTGTGACGTTCAACTGGACACGGTAAGAGCCAGGCGCACTGAAGACATGAGAGATTGTAGCGGACGGCTGATCAATCAAATGCGGGGTCCCGTCCCCGAAATTCCAGCTAAACTTGGGGTTGACGAGCGGAGTAGCTATTGTTGCATTGAAACTCATACCGGCATCGAACATGACAGTTCCTCCTGGTAAGATAACGGGTGAAACGGTGGGCGCATAGTTGAAGAAAGCCCCGAGGCCATTGTTGGCGAAGATTCCATCAGACCTAATCACCCTGATAGCATGAGGATTCAGGAGTGAAGGATTCACCGGATCAGGGCTCGGATTGACAAGGTCTGCCCGATCAAAAGTGAAGACGCTCGTACCATACCCATGCACCCCGAACGTGACGGTGAAGAGCAACTGAGTCGTTAGGGGTCCCTTCACCGTATTGCCTCCTTGAGCGAAATGGATCTGCCCTGCACTACCGTCGTCGCTTGAACAAGGATGGCTCATGTACTGGACTGCGTCCATACATTCAAAGAGCAGGTCACCCGACGATCCAAAGATGTTTCCCGTGTATGCTATACTTTGGGCCTGAATGACGCCTGTCCGATTTGTGAATACTGACCAGAAGCCTGTGTAGTCTAACCGAACGTCGATCACGTTGATCGCGTCCCCGGCCGTGAGGTTTAGCATGACGCTCACGGTGAATGAGGTCTGGTTCACTTGGCAACATGTTGCTACAGGGGATACGTAAATCTGAGACACGCTTGGCGATGCCTGCACGCCGTGAACTAGTCCGTGAGGCGCCATCTGTGAGAATAAAAGCAACAAGAGGGAAAAAATTAAGGGCCCGGACGTCCGACTCCAGTTCTTCATGCTAGTTCCGTTCCGATGATTGGCATTGTCAGTCGAGTAAATGCCCTAATCCGGGATATTGACTTATCGGGATTCGAACTAATGGTTTAGCGAAGGGCCACTAACGGGCCACGTTATGAGTTCACCGACGATTGACGACCATCTTGCTTCTGAGATTCTTACCAAGCACGTTCTCGATCTTGTCCAGAGAGACGCCCGTGTAAAACTCCAGCTTGTCTCGGTCTGTAAGGATCATTATCCTTGTCGTGAGGGTTTCCTTGTGTACTTCAATTCGAACAATCTCCCCGTAGCTCAAGGCGAAGTTGTCACGGTGTGAGGCGAGGATCTCCCTCGGGCTCCGAGAACTGAGACCCTGTCTACTCAGAGATTCTCTACCTCCTTTGAACAGGTTCTCTAGAACCCCGCTTAGCCGACCCAGCATCCCGACCCCGGCCATTTCACCCGCACCGCGTTTCCCAACCCGAGCAACGATGATCCGGGAGTCCGTCGGGAAGAGGATCAATTTCTCCGAGCCCATTTCCAGCCTGGCAACGACATGGATCTCGCCCAAAACAACCTCAGATGAACCGCTCATACTTCGCGCCACCAGGTTGAAGCTGACCCCGCAACACAGTTATTTACGCTAAACCAATCAACGGCGTCAGAGAAGGGTGTCATTCTCTCCTACACCCACCTCTTGAGGTTGACGAGCTTTTCGTAAGGCTGGCTACCGTACTCCGTAACGCGCAACTAGTCCTAGCCACTGGATTGTCACAAGGTCTCCGGAGAGATTGATGATGAGAGCGACTGCAACTCGCCCCGTTATCCAAGACAGACCACGAAAAAAGCTAGCAACGAATATAACCCCGGCGAGACCGGGACAGATAATCAAACTGCCCCGGTGGCTCAGCCTGGTAGATGCGATGACAGCCTACAGCATTGCCTTGGTAACTCTATCAAACAGGCAAGGGTCACGAGTTCAAATCTCGTCCGGGGCTCCAATCCAAAAACCAACTAGCCAACCGTAAGAATTAAGCAGAGGCTGAGCTGTTTCATCGCGAGACCACTAGAGCCAGCTAGTAACTGAGAAACTGGGAACGATTGCTAACGCTTCAGCATCTTGTCGACCCGATCCTTCCAGGCTGGCCATCGACCCATCTCTTCCAATGCGTACTTCTCGGCCTGCTCCTTGTTCATCCAGCGAGTCTGCATAGCCGACGCGAGCATGTCATCATACAACTTCTCAAATGGCAAAAGCTTCCCCTTCATGTCGGTACAGTGAATGCAATACGGATTGTCGAGGTCCTGAGCCCCATGCTCCTCCCGCGAAGCCAACGGCCGACCACAACTCTCACACTGCATCGCAAGAGACATAGACTAACCCAAAAACAGCAATCTCACAAACACTAGATAACCATGCTTGGACGCACCAACCCCCCAGCGCGGTAACAAGAGCACGCCCCATCTCTGCTAAACCATTAATAATCCGGCACCCCTCAAACCACAAAGAACGCTGGGGAATGCTTCTATTGCAGAGAAAGGGCCAAACGGCACCTTTCACACTACTCACACTCATACTCGTATTCGGAAGAAAAAAAACCGAACAGGAAGAGACCAAGAACATACCCGAACCCGTCAACAGAGAACCATTCCCCGTTCCAGACATACTCAGAAAGACCATCACAAGCATCGACGTCTCTAGATCTCGCGACAGGCTCCGACTAGCTAGTTTAGAAAGAGACATCATCGGAGACGCGCTCACAAAGATCTACGAAGCAGAAACCAGAGGACAGATCAACGACAGCGAGAAAAACCAGCTCCTACAACGATACAAGACAGACCTCAAACGGGTAGACGGCGAAATAGACACCCACAAGAGGACCGTAGACCTCTATGAACTCGAATCCGCGAAGGAAGACCTTCTCAAAAGCTTCCAAGAAAAAATGCTCGAAATTGACCTGAAGATAAGCCAGATCAGACCGTCCGTAACCACAACGATTGAAACAGCAGCCAAGCCTCCCGACTCTTCCAAGACAGAGGCAAGCCCAATGCCACCCTCTGCGAACCCTCCAAAAGAACGACCCCCCAAGGAGAAGCCTAAGAACAAAGCAGAAGAACGACTAGAGACCATCCGAGAGGAAGTGCTCAAGGCCATGGAACGCCTCGAACAGATCGAAACAGAAGGCTGAGCAACAACCTGTCCTGGACAGACAAGGCCCGGATCAGCGCCGCCGCCCAAGCGATAAGAGAAATCAGAAACAACACCACAATCGGACTCGGGAGCGGCAACACGATCCTACGAGCCCTCGAACTGGCCGCAGAACGAGTCAAGAAAGAGAATCTCAAGATCACCTTCATCCCAACATCTTACCAGACAGAAATCGCCGCAAAGAAACTAGGCCTCAGGACAGCTACACTCGAAGAAGACACCGAGCCTGATCTAGCCCTTGACGGCGCTGACCAGATACAATGGCGAACCCTCGACATGGTCAAAGGCGGAGGAGCAGCGCTACTACGAGAAAAGATCGTAGATTCAACCTCGAAGAAACTGGTCATCATAGTTGACGAGAAGAAACTAGCCAAGACCCTGGGAGGACCCCAGCCAATACCCGTCGAGATAGTCCCCTTCGGCTATTCGTCAACGGTCGCAAAAATCAGAAATATCTCCGAAAAAACCGTCTTAAGAGAAGCCGCGGGCAAAGTCGGACCTGTGATAACGGACAACGGCAACCTCATCGCCGACGTGTTCTTTCGAAGCCTGCGCCGACCAGAAATTGTCCACGAGAAACTGAAGAATATCCCGGGGGTCATCGAAACAGGCCTCTTCCTACAAATGTGCGACGTCGCCTACGTGGGTAAAAAGGACGGACGCGTTGACATCCTCCGCAGAGGCTAACCGTGGCAACGCTAATAGCATTCAAGATCAATTCTAGGAGTTTCATTGCCACCCCTTCCCTCCGGCGGAGGAGGCCGCGCACCACGTATTGGTTCAGGCTCCAGCGAATCTGACGCCCCAGAGCATAACGTCGGCCGTTGTAGGAGTTGCGGAAAGGAGGCAGAGCTGGAAGATGGCTTGTGCCCAGAGTGCAAGTGGGAGATAGAGGTGGGGCTAAAGCCTCCCCCAGCGCCAGAGAAGAAGCACTCTCTCTGGTCAATTCTCAAACGCGAAAGTCACTGAAGGCTTCTGCAACTAGTTCTCACAGAAAACACTGTCCAGATCGGCCCTGAACCAAGTCAACGACACATTCCTCGCACCACCGTCAAATTCCTTGTTTGACACATTATGATGAAACATTTTCCGACAGCGAACTCTCTTTCACCCCCGATCCTCATTGGCTGTTTGCGTGCGAAGTGCCGGGGGCGGGGCTCTCGAAAGAGGTCTTCTATCGAACCCGCGACCTCCGGATCTCTCAAACCAGATTATGAGTCCGGCGCTTTGGCTCCCCTTTCGGGGTCTGACCAAACTGAGCCACCCCGGCAAAAAGGCCGGCGCAGGGTCTACTGCTAAAAAGCATTGGCCCAAGAAAGATTAAACGGAAACGAAACTAGACGAGGAAGTAGAAAAGGCCCCTAGCTTGTCCAGCCACAAATTTCTCACACTAGATGACGTGGAGACAAGCAACAGGAAAATTTTCCTAAGAGTCGACATCAACGTCCCGCTAGACCCATCCACACACCTGATCCTGGACGACACCAGGATCAAAGCAGTCTCGGAGACTCTCGCCAGACTGGAAGACGCAAGGGTCGTCCTTGGGTCCCACCAGAGCAGGCCAGGAAAAGATGACTTCACGAATCTGGAACCACACGCGAAGGCGCTAGCAGACTGTTGCAACCAGGAAGTAATGTTCGTAGAAGACGTCATGGGCCCCCACGCCCGCCAGAGAATAGCGAAAGTCGAACCAGGCCAGGTTCTCGTCCTCGACAACCTAAGATTCTGCGCTGAAGAAAACGTCGACGACAAACCCGAGAAGCTCCTAAAGACCCATTTCGTCAGACAGCTCTCACCACTCTTCGATCTCAACATCAACGATGCCTTTGCAACTGCTCATCGATCGCAACCTAGCATCGTGGGACTGACAGATGCACTTCCAAGCGCTGCAGGACGACTAATGGAAAAAGAACTCAAAGCAGTCTCAGGACTGCTCGTAGAGCCCCGACGGCCATGCGTCTACGTTCTCGGAGGCGCAAAAGTCGAGGACAAGATCCCCGTCATAGAACACATTCTTACACGCGACAAGGCAGACAAGATTCTGCTAGGGGGAGTGCCTGCAAAGCTCTTCCTCAAAGCAATGGACAAGAAAATCTCGGCAGATGACGAAAGAGACATGGCTGGACTTCAAACTCATATCAAGAACGCAAGATCGCTGTCGATGAAATACAAGGACAGAATCGAGGTCCCAGTCGACCTTGCATATGGAGATGCCCGAGGAAAGAGAATTGACCGAAGCATAGAGTCCCCTTTGAAAGAGTCAGCCCTAGATGTTGGAGCCAAGACTATCGAGAAATATTCAAAGGTAGTGGCGGGAGCTGCCACCATCGTCGCAAACGGACCCCTTGGAGTGTTTGAGAGAGATGGATTCGATCTCGGCACAAAGCAAGTCCTAGAAGCAATGGCCAAGAGCAACGGTTTCACCGTCATCGGAGGAGGACACTTGGTAGGGCTGGCTTCGATCCTTGGCATAGATCAGAGATTCAAACATGTCAGCACGGCGGGAGGCGCAATGCTTTCACTTCTTTCTGGGCAGAGCCTCCCAGGCGTCGATGCACTGGTCAGAGCCGCAGAGAGAATGCGGAACCAGAATACCAACTGAATGGTCTTACTCAGTAGAACTTATCTTAGCCTCAACTCCACCCACCACTCGACAGCCCCGGTAGCTCAGTGGTGGAGCGACAGCCTTGTATCTCGAGCGAGAAAGCTGTAGGTCCCGGGTTCAATCCCCGGCCGGGGCTCCAAAAGACCAAGCGCTAATGGGCCACTTCTCAATTCGAGATTCCACTCTATCCCAATGACTCCAAGGTAAGGGGGATCACAGATCGATTCTTCCCGCACGTCGTTTATTAGACTCCGGCTCCTAGAAACTCCTCATAAGAGATTTCGATCCCATGGCACGCACATTTCTAAGGCGACGAACCATCATCATCGGGGCAATAATCGTGGCTCTTTCCGTCGGAATAGTCTTCGCAAGCATACCCTATCTTCCACACTCTCCTCCGCGAACGCTCCAGATCCCTGTAACGCACAGCATCCGGGGAGGAAGCCAGACGAATCCAGGAATCTTCTCTCTCACGCTACCGCAAGTCTCAAGCAGCGACAATTTTGCAATAGGAGTAAGTGTCACAAATGGAATGGCAACATTCTGCGTGATGCCAGAATCCAATTTCAACAGTTGGATTGTCGCAAACCTGACACAGGGAGGAATCCCATTTTCATTTGACAGCTGCATTCTTAATGTGCAGACGGCTCAGACAACGCTAAGATTCACTCCCACAAGCCAGGGCAACTGGGACGTCGTCGCTGTCAATACCAGCTCAGCGACGATAATAGTCGAGTACACTCCCGCCTCCTAATGCGACCCTCGGAGTAGCGAGAAGACTGAGGAAACAAGAATGATCCCTGAAAACACTAGAAGAACATGCTGCAAGCCGGGAAGAAAGCCGCCTAGCGATCCGTTCGCTGTCTGAACGCTCATGATAAGATTCGGGTTGCCAATAATGCTGACCAGCTTATCGTACGGCACATCAGCAGTCATGAGCGCTAAGACCAGTGGGATGCTGGAGACGATGCTTGTGTTGATGATGGTAACTCTTACCGCGGAAGAGATTCCCCTCTTTGAGGCTGGCACCGAACCCATAACAGAACTGGCATTCGGACTGCGGAATAGGCCGATTCCAAATCCCGCAAGGACCAGGCCTACCGCGATCTGGGAATAGGGAGTAGACTGGTCGAATCCTGACAAGACGAAAAACCCTCCGGACGCCGTTATGAGACCGAGAGTGCTGAGACCCCTCGCACCCCATTTGTCTGAGAGAGCACCACTTATCGGTCCAATGAAGATCAGAGTGGCGTCAAGAGGGATCAGAAATATTCCCGCGTGCAGCGGATCGTAGCCTCTTACGAGCTGGAAATAGAGAGTCATGACGAAAGCAAGCCCCGCAAACGCCAGACCGCTTAACAGATTGGCAATGTTTCCAGCGGTGAACAGTCTAATTCTGAACAGGGAGAGGTCTAGAACTGGAAACTTTGTCCTGCGCTCGACGAGAAAGAAGAAGACCATGAGGATTCCACTGGACACGATAAGAATCAGGTTCAGAGCATCTGTTAGACTACCGATAGTTAGGCCGACAAGGAGGAGAGTGATCGAACTGGAAAAGCTGACTGCGCCCAGCAGATCGAACTTTTCTCCTCGGGTCGGCGGAGAGATCTCTTTCAGTCTCCTATGCGACCAGTATGTTCCGAAGATTCCTATCGGAACGTTAACCAGGAAGATAGATCGCCAAGTAAAGAGTTGGATAAGTATGCCGCTTAGGGTGTAGCCTGTAATCGTCCCGGCATTGATCGCGACCTGGTTTATCCCGATACCCTTTCCCAGCCCTTCTCCAGCGAAAGCATCCGTAACGATAGCGACACTGTTGACGAAGAGAAGCGCAGCCCCAACACCCTGAACAAGCCGGAAAGCCAAGAGCTCCTCAGCAGTCAAGGAGAGGCCGGAGAGTAGCGAGCCGATTGTGAAGATGGCGAAGCCCAGATTGTACATCCGCACCCGACCATACAGGTCGGCGATTCTTCCAATTCCTACCAGAAGGACAGTTATCATGAGCCGGTAGACGGTGATGAACCAGACACCTACAACCAGGTTCGTGTTCAGGGCGAGAACCACCTGGGGAAGGCCTACCACTAGAATGCTCGAATCCAGCGTGGCCATGAAAATGCCGACCGTCGTGACGGTGAGAACGACCCACTTGTACTCCAAGAAACAAACCGCCAGACTACCAAACGATTCCGAGCCTCCGCCTAGCGAGGTATAAAACGCCCCATGCGGAATGAGGCCTCGATTTTTCCGAGTCGGGACAATAGACAGAGACTCGCCCAGAACAAGCCCTGATCAACAATCGGACAGGGGCTTCGATATGATGCCGAGTTCACGCTTACATGATCCCGCAAATGCCCATATCGAAAACGGCTGATTCGGCTGTTCTGCGCGAGAAACCCGTAATCTCGCCGGGAAAGGTTTCAGCCAGCGGACGGACCCTTCCTAGAATTTACAAAAAAATTCTTTCCAGCGACACAAAACTCGCGATCTTGAAGGGAGTTAAGAAAAGGTAATCTCTCTTAGAAGAGCAGCGGGAGAAGAAGAACAATCCGCAGACCGTTCTGTTTCAAAGAGGACAGGCGCAGAACAAGCACCGATCAGAAATTGAGGCAGGCGATTTGAGATCACGCATCATGCACGTTGACCTGCACGTTGAGCTACACGTTATCAAAAACAGCCAACCTGCTGATTCTGCGCCCTGTTTCACGAGACTCGCCCGGTTCAGTTTCAACTGGCGAGACCCCTCGCCAAAAAATCTCAAAAGTAGTTGCTCCCCGCGACACAAAAGTGCTCTTTCGGAAAGGTAACCCATGGGAAGCATTAGGCATTCCTTTAGATACCATGAACAAACCGTCACCCCGCAGGCTTGAGCAGACCCCAAGCACGTTTAGCAGACGACCTATTCGCCCTAGACCCCAGAATCAGATACGTAGCACTACTAGACAGGAACCATAAACTCGTAGAGTCAAGAATGCGGACAAGCGTAGCAAGCTTCACACCAGAAAGCTACGACCGGAAATTCATGGGAAGCGTCCCCCCACTAATACTCGACACGTTATCACAGCTAGAGTCCCAGTGCGGACCACTAAGCCACATATCCGTACAGTACGAGAAAATAGACCTCATACTCATACCCCACAACAACCAGATAATCGCCATAAGCCTAGAAACAGGACCCCTAGAACCAATCCTCAGAAAACTCCGAGACTCGCTCGGGGTCCCCATCCACCTCTAAAACAACCATAAACAGAATAACACGGCAGAGGAACGAAAAGCGTAACAGAGGAATGACAAAAGCCCCGCCCGGCAAAAGCCAGCTCGCCAAACTGGCACACGCCCACAAACCCACACCACGAGCCCAGACACCGCGGAAAGAAGACTACATCGAAGTCATCAGCGAACTCATCCGCGAAAAAGGATACGCGAAACCAGTCGACATTGCAAAAAACCTCCACGTCACACCACCCACAGTCACAGGAATGCTCAACAAGCTCCGAGAAGAACAATTCATCGTACACGAAAAATACGGAGGAATAGTCCTAACCGAGAAAGGCAGCAGCATGGCAGATGGGATAAGACAGCGCCACGGGCTACTAGTCAACTTCCTAAGACTCCTCGGAGCAGACGAGACAAGAGCCCAGAAAGACACCGAAGGACTAGAACACTACATTGACACCCGAACATTAGGACTCCTAGCAAGACTGGTCGAATACGCCAACAGGAATCCTCAATGGTGGAACCAGTTCCAGAAACACCCAGAAAACATCTGACCTCACCAAACGTTATACAAGGCAAGAGTGACGGGAGCTGCGATTATGGAGCCTAGACAGTCCTACAACAGAGTCTTCGAACTTCTGGAAACACATCAGAAATGGTTCGCCAACTCCCTCCCTCTCATCGCGAGCGAGAACATCCCCAGCCCAGCAGTCCGAGAAGCCATCCTCTCCGACTTTGGCAACAGATACGCTGAAGGATGGCCCGGAGAACGAGTCTACGCCGGGTGCAAGTACATCGACCAGGTCGAACAGATCTGCATCGACCTCGCAAAACAACTCTTCAAAGTAGACTTCGCCGACGTCAGACCCATCTCAGGAGTCTGCGCCAACCTAGTAGCTTACACCACATTCACAACCCCCGGAGACACAATCCTCGCACTCGCAATCCCCGCCGGAGGCCATATCAGCATGGGAAAGAAAGAATTCGGGGGAACAGCAGGCGCCGTAAGAGGCCTCAACGTGGAATACCTCCCGTTCGACACAGAAGAGATGAACATAGACATCGACGCCACAGAAAAGAAGATCCAGAAACTATCCGAGGAGGACAAGAAACCGACCCTCGCAATGCTCGGAGGCTCAGTCCTCCCCTTCCCACACCCCGTCAAACAACTAGCCGACGCGTTCCAAGAATCCGACACCAGAATTTGTTTTGATGCCGCCCACGTCGCCGGACTCATAGCAGGCGCCGAATTCCAGGATCCCTTGCACGAAGGCGCGGACGCAATGACGGCAAGCACCCACAAGACCCTCCCGGGACCACAAGGCGGCCTAATCTTATCGAAACCTGAACACGGAGAGAAGATCAAAAAGTCAACCTTCCCCGGCAACGTGAGCAACCACCACCTCCATCATCTCGCAGGAAAAGCTGTGATGTTCGCCGAGATGCTCGCGTTCGGAAAAGAATACGCCTCTCAGATCGTCAAGAACAGCCGAGCCCTAGCAGCAGCCCTCCACGAGAAAGGATTCCAAGTCCTAGGCGAAAAGAAAGGCTTCACACGGTCGCACCTTCTAGTCGCGGACATTACAAAGTTTGGAGACGGCAAGACCATCGAGAAGAAGCTTGAAGATGCAAACATCATACTGAACCGCAACCTACTACCCTACGACATCAAGGCTGGACGACACTTCGAAGCGCCGGGAGGAATAAGGTGCGGAGTCTCGGAAGTGACAAGGTTGGGAATGAAGGAATCGGAAATGGAGGAGATCGCCGACCTCATGACAAGAGTAGTGATCAAGCGAGAGGAGACCCATAAGGTCGCGAGCGACGTTTTGGAATTTCGGAGAGCCTACCAGAAAGTCCACTACGCCTTCGAGACCAGCAAAGACGCCTACACCTACATCCACATCCGATAAGTCTAGAACTCAATCAAACCGTCCAATAGAACCGTCAAGGCCAGCTCGCACCAGCCTTATTACCCGCCACATTGAAAGAGTCGAACAGAAGGATCCAGGTTGAGCACCAAGCGGGAAAAGAGAAGACGTGACGAGGCACCGATGCCAGCTGCCAGCGCCGGACTCCTACGGTTCTTCGAGGAAGACACGCCAGGGGTAAAGCTCAGCCCTCAACTGGTCGTAGTCTCAGGCGTCGGACTGGTCGCCTTCGCACTACTATTCTACTTCCTGCTTCCCGTCAGAGGATAAGTCAATAATCCTCAGCAAGCGTCCTCTGCAAGTACGAAGGAACAGCTCTAGCATCAAGCCCAAGCCTCGACCCTAGCGCCCGCCGCAAATCCTCAGCAAACCCAGTGAAGATGTAGACCTTGTCCGGGTCGCAAGCCTTCACAAACGAGATCAACTGGTCAAAATCCGCATGACTACTCAACGGGAAAGCCGTCACCCTACCACCCATCGAGAGCGCCCACCCAGTAGCATAAGCCCTCGAGAACCTACGGCCAATATGAGTCCGATCACTTGGTGTAGTAAGATAGACACAGGGATCCTTATCGAGAATCATCTTCCCATCCCTAGAATCAGACGAGAACCAGTCCAGATGCACACCGCTCTTGTGATAGGTCTCGTTGACACTGTCAAGCCTCGGATTCACAATTACTGGGAGATGAGTGTAGACGTTGAATAGCCGGACGACCTCCTGAGCCTTCCCAGCTGCGTAGACGTGCAAGCATGGTATTCGTGCCTGTTTTATCGTGTCTACGGCCCATTCTACAATTTCTGCGTAGACGATTTCTCTCGTCGGGAAACGGTAGTGTGGCGATCCGTACGTGGCTTCAATGACTAGGATATCGCAATGTTCTGGTTCCGCCGCCTTTGTCGTTAGAGTGTCGATGCAGTTGATGTCACCAGTGTACAATATCGACTTGTTTGGAGTCTCTATGAGAAACTGGGCTGAGCCAAGCATATGTCCCGCGTCAAGCGCCTTGACCCGGATATCGTCGACCACAAAGTGATCATTGATGTCGAGTCCGCGAAAGTTCGCGATTCGATGATTGTGCAGACTGTGATGAATGTCTCGGGTCTGCGGAGTAGACTGTTTGAGTCCCTTGTATCTGAACCCACCAGTGTGGTCACCGTGTGCGTGGGAGACGAGTACGCGGGCTGTCTTCGGAATTCTCCGAGTTGTAGACGGATCAATTACTAGGGTGGCGTTTGATGCTCCGATGAAGAGCCCGTCAAGCCAGCCCACTCTATCTTCTCGCGTTCGTCTTCGCCTCCGGAACAGTTTCTAGCCTCTGAACAGAGTCGAGATGAAGGAACGTTTCTCCCTTTGACTCTCTACTAACCACCTGTGGAATCGGACTGACAACAGTCGAACGCAAGATGACGGCCTCCGCCTCGGTAAGCCAGATCCCTGGCGGCTCATGAGAGACGACGGCTAGTCGTCCTTCGTAGCCGAAGTCGCGGTTTATCACCGCGAGGACCCGCTTGCCGACGAGCCGTTCGAGCATGTGAAATACTGTTGGGGATACCGAGGCCACGTTTTCTCGACCAGGCTCGTAGGATTCAGGGTTGCGACCGTTTTCCCTTAAAAGACCGGCATTGAATTCGGAGACAGTGCTGAAAATATGACGTACGGATTATGTGGGATGAATCGTGAGGGATTGAGAGAGTTCTGCTACCTTTCTAGTCATGGTCTGGCAAGCTTAATCTTGTAGGCCCAACGAGGAGTTCAGTACAGACATCATGTTGGACATTGCAGCATCAGCAGACATCGAAGAGGGCTTCGAGGACGGGGAGGAGGAACCTAACATGGTACGAATAGGGAAGAAGCCCATCATGAACTATGTTGTAGCATGCATGACTCTACTCAATACCGGAGTGGCTGATGTCATGGTGAGAGGACGGGGTCAGTCGATAACAAAGGCAGTGGAAGTTGTGGACATGCTGAGACGGGCATTCATGAAGAATATCAGAATCCATTCCGTGGATATTGGGACAGAGGAAGTTAAGCGGGAAGATGGCTCGACCGCGAGCCTCTCGATGATCGAGATAATCGTTGGACACTGACCTGCGACGTCTGATTTGTTAGAGCAATATTATTAGTAGTAGACCGTCCGAGCCCAGTCGACGATCTGATTGCCCGCTGACAAGTATCCTAAGATAGTAGTAACTCCACCGGGTCCCAAAGCGAGAGCGCTCGTCAAGGAGGACGAGTCTGTAATCTCCCAATCCCTAGTCCGATTCTATCCACTCGCCGCTGAGAGCGGCCATGGATGCATCGTCAAGGATGTTGACGGCAACGAGTTCATCGACTTCAACTCCGGACTTGTTTGTCTGGCGGTCGGTCATTCCCATCCGCGGGTTGTCTCAGCGATCAAGGAACAGGCTGAGAAGCTCATCCATTATTCATGGACCGATTTCTATTACGAGAAGGTTGTCAAGATATCCGAGGAGCTCGTCAAGATTACTCCTGGCAATTTTGGGAAGAAAGTGTTTCTGAGCAATAGCGGGACGGAGGCGATTGAGGCGGCGATGAAGCTTGCAAAGTGGCATACGCGGAAGCATGCGTTTCTCTCTTTCATCGGCGGTTTCCACGGACGGACTCTAGGTGCGCTTAGCCTGACGGCTAGTAAGCCGTACCAGCGTAGACACTTCTTCCCGATGGTTCCGGGTGACACGCATGTTCCGTTTGCGGACTGCTACCGGTGCCCATTCAAATTGTCTTATCCAGAGTGCGGGATGTACTGTGTCGATTTCATCCAGGAACAAGTCCTGGACAAGTATCTACCCCCTGAGGATGTTGCTGCAATGTTTGTCGAGCCCATTCAGGGCGAGGGAGGGTATGTTGTGCCTCCGGACGATTATTTCCAGCGGCTGAAGAAGTTGCTTGACAAGAACGGGATCATGATGGTTGATGATGAGGTCCAGTCCGGGATGGGACGGACTGGTCGATGGTTTGGGATTGAGCACTGGGGTGTTGAGCCGGATGTTGTCTGTACATCGAAGGCTCTAGCGTCAGGTATGCCGATCGGGGCGACTGTTTCGAAGACGGAGTTGATGGACTGGGAGGGAGGGTCACACGCGAATACGTTTGGCGGTAATCCGGTGTCGTGCGCAGCTGCTCTGCAGGTGATCGGGATCATACGTGACGAGCATCTGCTAGAAAATGCGACGAAGCAGGGGAACTACATGATGAAGCGGCTGCGAGAGATGCAGGAGAAATATCCGATTATCGGAGATGTGCGTGGGAAAGGTCTGATGATCGGGGCGGAAATTGTTAAGGATCCGAAGACAAAGGAGTACGCTGACAAGGAGGCGCACGAGATCATGATGAAATCGTTCCGGCGTGGGCTAGCGATTATTACTGCGGGTCATTCCACGCTGCGCATTGCCCCGCCGTTGATCATTACCCGGGACCTCGTTGATTCTGGCCTCGATATTCTCGAGGGCGCGATCAAGGAAGTCAACCAGACAGCCAAGTAGCTCTGGGACAAAAACCGCTCTCGCGTCGCGAGATTAGAATTCCTACCCCCCTTTTTCCAGAGGGCTCTCGCCAGTTGAAACTGATCTGGGCGAGTCTTCCGATTTAGGCCTTAGAACATGCCAATCAAGCATTTTCCCATCTGGGATTTCTCCGGGTCGTCAAGCGTGAATATCTCGGAGGTCAAAAATCGTCTGCCCCGATTTGCGATTCGGGCGCGTTCTGGGCGATTTTCACAGAGAGAATTCGATAGATTGTGAAGGACTTCCAGAGAGCTGCCTCGAACAAGCTGTTTTGCGTCGTGGGAATTTTTTATTTTCAAAATTTTGGAAGGGAGTGATTTCCGGTCCGGAACACTTTCCGGGCGAGATTCCTGGTTTGTCACGCAGAACAGGCTAATCAGATGTTTCTCAATCAGCATTCATCTGTATCAATGCAAGCTTGAACTAGGCGCCGTATGGAACGGCCCTCCCAAAACCCGGATCAGGGTTCATTCTGCCCCCAGTCTCCCCAACAGGACGGCGATGGTCTCGCGCCAGCGAGAAGAATATAATCCGGATTCAAGTTTGGCTAGGTGACCTCTTCGGAGTCCCCGACCAATGACCACCTCGCCGGGAGCCACATCTGGTCTACGATGGGAGGAGGGGACGGACGGCCTGCAGTTTGGAGAATTGTTTCTCGGGGGTCTGGCAAGCACCTATCTGGGGCGCGGCAGATCTATCGGCTACGGTCTTTACTTCACGGACCGGCGAGTCTTCGGTGTCAGGATGCGACTTCTCGCGCAAGCTCTTCTGGCTCCCTACCTAATAGTGATCAGCTCACTCTATCTGGTGGTGTTCTTTGAGCTCGGATCCAGAGAGATACTGTTCCTATTCCTCCCATTGGTCATCATTTTGGCCGACCAGGCTCTTAGGGTTCTATCGAGAAGATTCTCGGAGAGAATTATCTCACGAAAGAGCGTCGATGTCGCTTGGCTGATAAAGCGCAAGAAAGACTTTGAGCTTTCGAAGAAAGAGATAGAGGAATTGCTGATGAAAAGTCCTCTGAGAGGACTGAACTTGGGAGGCAGCCGCGGATATCTCAGAATCGCGCCAAAAGACCATCAGGTACAGCCGATAAAGATCAAGGTCCACGGCTGGAATCAGCACTTGAAGCTCCGGGACCTCGTCATCAACTTCGCTAGTAGAGAACCGAGGGTCAGAGCGGTAGAATACCCATACGGCCAATGAACGCACGGAACAATGACTCTAGTCGACAATCATAATCACATACTCCTCGCAGAAATAACTGAGATGCTTGCTGCGGCTAAGGCGAACAATGTTAGTGAGTTCTCGATCACGGAGCATGTATCCCAGTTCAGAGAGCCCAGAGAATCCATCAGGTTCGGCTCAATACACCCCAGCGGCAGGATCTTCCAGAGCCTGAAGGATTACAACGATGAATTCAGGAAGGCCGACCGACTAGCATATTCGGGGATGAAGATCAATCGCGGGGTTGAGGTCGACTTTTCGCCTCGCTTCGAGACAAAGCTGGGAGATTTTGTCAATCAGGAAACATGGGATATCCTTCTCTGCTCTGTTCACGAATTCGAGGACGGAAAGGATATCGAGAAAAGCGTTAGAGGAACGGTTGACCCGGCCTCGGCTCATGAATGCTGGCGCGAATATCTTAGGCTTGAACAGAAGGCTCTAGAGAGCGATTTTGTTCCCTTCAAAGTGCTCTCTCATCCAGTCAGAATCTCGAGAGCCTCAAAGGCTGCTCCTCCCGAACTTGATGACCTCTTGTTGGACCTTGCGAGAATAGCCAGGAGAAGGAACAAAGCTCTTGAACTGAACGGGAGAGATATCGACTACGCCCCCAGATCTTGTACGCAGACTCGCGACAGCCTGCTCGAAAGCCGACTGCAGAGTGAGCCTTGGCTCTGACGCTCATCATCCGAGCGAAGTGTTCAGAAACATGGGAGTTGCCATGGCTCTAGTCAAGGAATTCGACCTAGAGTTAGATCAACAACTTCGTCAACCTTGATTCAAAGCTTCCATGCCTTTTAGGCATGACTGAAACTGTGCTAACGGTTGCGGAATCACGTCTGAACTCTTACCGCCTGCATGTCGGAGATTACTGACTCGACTTCGCTTGTCATTCGATTGACTCTTCCATCCTCGAGCACCAGAATCATGTTACAGTCCCTCAGAGTACTTGGACGGTGAGCGATCATCATGGTCGTCCTGCCCTTCATCAGCTCTTGAATCGTGTCGAGGATCGCCGATTCCGTGTGAACATCCAATGAGCTGGTAGGCTCGTCCAGTATGAGGATGGGTGCGTCCTTGAGAAATGCGCGAGCGAGAGATATTCGCTGACGCTCTCCGCCTGACAACTTCATGCCGCGCTCACCTACCAAGGTGTCATATCCGTTTGGTAGATTTGTTATGAAGTCTTGAGCTTTTGCGGCTGTTGCGGCTGCAATAACTTCGTCCATGGTTGCATTGGGTTTGGCGAACCGAATGTTCTCAGCTACACTCGTAGAAAAGAGGACGGTTTCTTGATGGACCACTGCATATTGGTTTCGAAGATCCGCCAATTTGTAATCCTTCAGATCGAGATCATCAAGATTGATCACGCCTTCGGTCGGGTCGAAGAGACGTAGAAGGAGCGTGGAGAGCGTGGTCTTGCCTGAGCCGGTGGGACCGACTACGCCGAGACGGTTGCCTGATGGCAATTCGAATGTTATGTCGTGGAGTACTGGATGATCTTTCGTGTAGGCGAATGATACATTACGGAATGCAATATTGCCTCTTGCCTTCGAAAGTGGAATCGCGTTTGGTAATTCAGGCACGTCAGGTTTCTCGTCGAGAACGGCGCGATATCTTTCAACTCCGGTCAGCGACATCTGAATATCGAGTATTGATTGCCCCACGTTCCTCAGCGGACCATAGAGCTGGGTCACATAGTAGTTCACCACGAGCAGACTCCCTAGGGTCAGCCCAGTATTGGCTTGGACATGACCGATCCCTACGTACAACACGGCCGCTAAGCCGGCGGCTGTAAGAATGCCCACTAGTAAGCTGTAGACCGCGCTGTCTACCTGAACCTTCAGTGACGCCGACAGGCTTGCATCATAGTGAGAGACTAGTTCCTTATTCTTCCGCTCCTCTTGTCCATACGATTTTACAAGTCTGGATGCGCCGAGGCTTTCCTGAGCTACAGCCATGGCTGCACTCTCCGATGCTCTGAACTTCCGCCACCCCGCGCGAATCCGTGGCCGAAATACGAATGTGAGAAGAAACATAAGGGGAGATACGAGTAGAGCGATTAGAGCGAGCTGCCAGTCGAGGAAGACCATGACCAGAATCATCGCGCCAAGGGTCAGGAAAGAAGTGGTCAGGGGAATCAGGCTATCGATTCCGAACGAACGCAGCATCGGCGCATCGTTGAGAGTCCGATACGCTGAATCTGCAGCCCCCATAGTATCATGATAGGCGACCGAGAGACGCTGCATCTGACGAAAGAGTCGGGCTCGCACGTCGAGCGTCATTCGATTTCCGACTTTGTTGCTGTACCAGACATTCACAAGATTCTGCAGGTAAGTCAGGACTGCGGCTGCCATGAGTATACTGATCGCAAGCCATAATGCGAGGGTCTTGGAGACTTGCGATCCCACGAAAATTGTGAGATACCCAGGCAAGGGCTGAGAGCCAAGAACGCTATCAACTAGGAGCTTGATGGGCAGGGGAAAGATCAGGGTCATCGGCACTGCTAACAGAGATACTATCAGGAGAACAACGAGTGGCCAGAGATACGGTCGAAGGTCTTCAAAGGCTGGTCGAGCATGATTGAGTCTCAACATACCATTAATTTGGCAGATCTGTGGAATAAACCCTCGTGGCCAGAAAGTGATTAGCCAGAATGGAGATTCGTTTGTGAGTCTGGATTCGGAATCTTCATGATATTCTTTGGGTTAGAGCTTCATTTCAATGGGTCGTTTCGATGCGAAGTCCTATTGAACGCTTAGTACTGTTGGTGGTGTTTGAGACGTGTCGACGAGAACTTTGATCTTAGCTCCTATTGTGATTGTGGCTATTGTGACCTGGTCTGCTGCGGTCAATGTTTCAGCCTTAGCCAGAACTTGATCGGTTGTCGTGCTGTTCGTCCTTATTCCAAGGACCCATCTTGTGTTCCCACTTACAACATAGGAGTTGATCGAAGTCACATTGCCGCTAATGGTCTGCTGAGTTCCTGTTGAAACTCCTAGATTGCTGACCGCGCGACTCGTTGCACTCTGCACCTCTGTGGAATCGTTGGGGTTTGTAATAGCATAGGAACCAACTTGTTTTGTGTACCCATTCACTACCGCAACCATTACTGGCACTGTGAGACTTGATGATGTCCCGTAGTATGGGATCACGTAGATCAATCCGCCATTGATCGCGTATAGCAACATGTTCCCGCTGGTCCAGTCAGGGTGTAGCGTTAATCGTGACTTGACAGTCGGGTCGGTGGTTACTGCTGACGCGGCCGAGTTGGGGCCGATGACGGTTGTTCCTTCGGGAAACCTGATCAGGTATACCGTTCCCGTCTGGTTTCCTGCTGGAGCGATGTAGAGACCGGCTAAGTTCTGGGAGGGGCTCTGGTAGATTTCCACCAGCCTTACAGCGGCCCAAGTTAGGTTTCCATTGATCGGTGTGATGATGAACCGGGTGTCCTCGGTTGATTGGAGGAACACGTTCCTCTGCCACTGTAAGGGGTCTGTCTGGAAGTAGAAGTTGTACACGTCTTGTTGAGTGTTGAAGTATTGTTCGGGATATCTCAGCTGAGGTATGAGCCAGGACGGCATCGGCTGGCTCCATTGAGGGTACATTGAGCGGTAGAAGGATGTGACATAGTCTGTTTTGCCGTTATTGTATAGGTATCCGTTTACTGCTCCTGTTTTCACATCGGTCAGGACTGCGCCGAAAAGTCTCAGAATGGAGGTTTGAGTGTGTTCGGGGTAGTCGGCGAAGTCGCTTGGGCTCTTCCAGTCGACCCAGATCCAGTGTAGCAGGTAGATGTTTCCCTGGTTGTCCACCACCGGGTACGGGTCCGGGTCCATTTGCATGTTGGGCAAGAGAATGTTGGAGAGTCGGTCGTTCACATCTCTGTATTCTAGAGCTTTGATGTTGCCGTAGTTGCCGTTGGCAAAGTCGAATCTTCCCTGCCAGAAGAACTTCCAGTACAACCAGAAGCCCTTGTAAGTGTAATCAGGCGCGCCGTTGTAGCTAGCTGGACCCTTGTAACTAGTCAGGTGGGTCTCGTTGAACCCTGGAATATTGAGGTAGACCTCATCGACGGACGACCATAATCCCCCTTCTCCATAGTAGACTTGGGGTGTCTGGGTCAGCTTCCATATCGTGCTCATGTCGACGGTTTCGGTAGTCGCCGCGTTCACCGCAAGGATTTTTTCCGAGTGAGTTAGAAGTAGATGTTGAGTTCGCCAGACATCAACATCGTTGGCATAGTTGGCCTGTACTAGTTGGAGTATGGAGACCCAGTATTCTGTGCCGTTGATGAAGATGATATCTACTGGGGCGTTGTCGATCGACATCCAGTTCACCCCGACTAAAGGTCTCATGTTGAGGCGGGCTGACGAGTTCGTGAATATTCGAATATGATTCAACACATTCGTCTGGTTAGTGTAACTCGTGATCGTCGACAGGCCGGCGCTCGTGACAGAGTCGACTCCGTAGGCCCATCGGGTGTATTGTATTGTCGGGACGTATGCTGGGTTCCACTGGTAGTTGATGTACTGTCCGGATTGTGCGCGCAGGAATGTTGCAAATGAGGGAGGAGCGATCGCTGCGGCCAGTACAATCATGAGAATGATTATTCCCTTAATCCATGTCATTTTGAAGTGGAGTATTCTCTGTCTTCTAGTTATTCCGGCGAGAAAGGCGAAGCCTACCAGGAAGATCAGTAGGTTCCAGAGGATGAATGATGTTCCTACGTCGTAGACCCAGGTGCCGCTGCTCAGGAGTGCGTAGGCGAGTGGTATGAGTATGATTGTGAAGAGGCTGCTGAGGGCCTTGCGGGACATGCCTAGGGCCTTCTTTGTAATGCCGACTAGGAAGTTGGGGATGATCGAGATGCCGAGCCTGATTCCAAGAACGATGAAGGCTAAGCCTAGCAGTGAGAGAATGAGTCTGAAGACTTCGAAGGTGAAGACGTTGTCTATTCCGAAGGTCGGGGAGACTTGGTAGGTTCCTGCGAGTCTCATGCCAAGGATTCCGAAATAGTTTCCTATCTGTGCTGCCCAAGAGCTATTCGTCTGGGTCATGTAATTCTGGATAGTCAGGAATCTGAGAGCAATGTCATTGGCTATCACGGCCGCGATGCCGAGAGCTAGAAGGAATTTGATGGCTGTCCATGCTAGGAAGGAGGGGGACCTGACTGGGAACCGGTCGTTCCATTCTAGCTTGCCATTCTTTGAGAGCACCGCATGATCGAGATTTTCTCCAATGTCCCACTGTACTGGCTCTCTGGGCTTCGAATAGTCACCGTATCTCCTGCGTGGAAAGACATCTCCGAGATTGGCGATCCGGAATAATCGTAAGAGGCCCAAGAGTTTGCTGTGCATGAAGAGGCGCTTCTTGCCATCTTCCCCCACACCGTAGGAGATGCGTGAGTCGCTGAGCATGAAGAGGGCTGTGAGGACGAAAGCTATCCAGATGACTGCACCACCGAGGTATTGGAGGTTGAGATAGTCAATTCCTGCCTTCCCGAGATAAGTCGAATATTTCACGTCGAGACTGAGCCCATTGTTCAAGCCGCTGGTGAAGGCTCCGAATATGGCCAGTCCCAGCAGGATGTAGTAGACAATCCAGGGCTTTCTCGTCCCGCTTGACCGGTGAACGGTCATGCAGGCGAAGGATCCTACGACTACGAGGATCAGTAGGAGTGCGGCAGCAATCAGGAACTGTGATATGAACACCCAGAGTCCGAGTCCGGTGTTGAAAACTGACAGCTGTCTTAGAAGTGCTAGTTCGAGGAGGAAGTCGGCGAGTATTGCGAGAATCCCTACGATGAGCCCGATTCTGAAGTAGCGGTTAGCCCCGCCTACAACAACAGTCAACAGGTCTTCCTCTTCTGCTATCGCAAGAAGATTGTAAGATAAACCTAGGGTAAGGGCAAAGACATCTGGATTTGGGACCATGATTATTACTAGCGCTGATTATTGGTGTAATCTTTCACGGGATCAATCTCCTCTTATTCTTCAGAATCTCAAAGAGGAACGCGTCGAATCCTCAAACGGATACGCAGGTCTAGCGCTGGTAGGATCGGCAACAATCGCACTCGTCGGATCGTTTGACATGTGAACTGAGCAAAGGTCCGGCTCTATGTTGCACGAGCGATAGTATCACTCTGCAAATATGGTCGCACAACCTCTGGCTGCCAGTAATCGTTGAACGTGTTCTAGCGGAACAAGGCAGAGTGAGCGCCACTAATGTCTCTGACAGCGGACCTTGGGCTTGGAGTATTGTTCGTTCTAGCCTTTGGCAATGGAGCGAACGATGTTGGAAAAAGCATTGTGGCCCTCATGACAGATCCCGAGACGTCAACATTTCGGCCGCGATACTCGCCTCTCATCTGGGGAGGCCTATTCAGCGGTCTGGGCAGCGTCGCAGCCATCCTGATCTCGGTCAGATTGTTCTCCGCGTTCGCGCCCCAGAGTTTTCTCCAGACAACTCCTGGGTCTTCTTTCATTCTAGCAGCGATTGTAGGTGCTGCCGCTTGGATCTTGCTCGCGACTCTACTCAGAATTCAAGTCTCGACAACCCACGCAATAGTCGGCGCCATAATTGTGCAGGCTCTCTTTTTGTTCGGGAGCTCTGGTTTAGAATGGTCCTTCCTCATCTGGAGGATCCTCCTTCCTCTAGCGGCGGGTCCGTTTGCCGCCCTCCTAGGAGTCTACATCCTTAGTCGATTGTCTCGCAAGCGAGGGGCTGAGGCGGATGATGCCTCGTCAAGACGCGTTGGGATAGCTGATTGGGGCTCCTCCGCGGGCGTCGCCTTCGCGAGGGGGATCAACGACGCGCCGAAAATGGCTGCGTTGGGAACATTCCTCCTCCTAGGCACACCACAGGACACTGTCTGGTTGCCTTATGTGGTCGTCGGCGTTGCTGTTGTCGCTGGTTCCTTAGTTTGGGGAGACCGAGTCGCCAAGACTCTGATTGGACATACCCCGCAGCACCGCGGGCACCGGCTGAAGGCTCATGCTGCGACCGCATTCCTAGTCTCAGCGGGAGCATACTTCGGCGACGCCTTCTCAACAACTCACGTGTCCGACGGCGCAGCAGCGGGTCATCATGGGAAGAAGGGTAGGCAGTTTCTAGGATCCGCTCTACGAGGCATGGCGACCGCCTGGGTCGTGACTCTCCCCATGGCAGGACTGTTCGCCATTGCTGCGTCTATTCTCGGGGCAGGAATCTGGGGCTAGCGATAGCCGTCCGCGTCGAACCTGCTAATGAGAGCTGCGCACAAAAGCTACAGACGATACGGCAAAACCGTCGTTGCGGAACCCCCTGACTCTTTTCTTCGTAGAACCCAAGAGTGTCTCATACACGTCGCGGACTTCTAATAGCCCCCGGGGGTGTTTTTGGAGAGGCTCTCGCTAGTTGGAACCATTCTGGGCGAGGATTCCGGCTTAGAACCTGGAGGTGTGTTCTGTCAATGATTTCCAAAGTCGGACTACTCCCCAACGAATACGCGCGAAAACCCATAGATCAAAAATCGAAGGCTTAGATTCGTGAATGAGGCTGATTCTGGGTGATTTTCCGAGCTGTGTTATTCGTACTCGCGGCTCCTGTGTGCGATGGACCTCTGTATTGATCAATAGTACTTCTTGAGGTTGCGCCAAGTCACGAAGAAAATAATGATCCCAACTCCTGCTGCACCTATCCAGTTATTTGACACAATGAGGATGACAGCAAACCCAATTATTCCCGCCAGCAGTCCTGCGACAGGAGGCACCCAAGGTTTAGAGTTCTTCTTCGGTTCTGGCGAGACCATTAGACCCGTTCCGTTCAAACGTTCCAATATCACTTTTTCCCAGACCTGACCTCAGAGTTGCGTCAAGCGGTTTTCGCTTTAATATTCGGTCGGTGGAAGTAACGTGGAGTTTGGGAGGTGTTGGTCTGACAGTGGAGGAAAATCTTCGGTTGATGGAGACGCTGGACGATGCTTGGAACAAACAGGACTGGGAGACTTTCATGAAACGGCACGCTGAGAATGTGGCGGTTTACTGGCCGGGTCAGCCGGAGCCGACTATGGGACGGCACGCGCACCATTTGGAGTCGGTTGAGTTCTTCAAGGCTGTTGAGAACCATATTGAGAATGATCCGTACATGATACTCTTCGGTCAGGGCGACTATACTTGTTCGGTGGCGAGATGGACAGGAACTCATACAGGTCCATTGAAGGGTCTTGACGGGCAGATCCATCCCGCGACTCACAGGAAGTTCAGCCTAGAGTTCTGTACTGTGGCGCACTGGAAGAATGGAGAGATTGTCGAGGAGAAGCTCTTTTACGACCTAGTCGGATTCATGACCCAGCTCAACCTACTACCCAAAACCACAGTAAAAGCCACAGCCTAGAACTCGAACCGCAGAAAGGTCTCTCTTTTTTCAAGACCCTCGCTTTTGGACAATGTAGGCGATGGGTCTGTTGTCACTTATTTTGCGCTTTAGTACAAACTCGACTACGAAGGGACGACTTCCACTTGGGTCTGAAAGATTGTTCGAAGATGCTCAAGGGCTAGTGTGAGGTCTCTGATCGCGTTCATATTATGCAACGACCCATGACCCTCATCACGAGTTATCGCCAGCTGTACTGGCAGTCCAAGCTTCTCAGCTTCTGCGGAGAATTTCTTAACGGGCTCCAGAGAGGTTATCATATCGTTCTCACCGTGGAGTATCAACAGTGGCCTGGTCAGTCTCTTGAGGTGCGTTATCGGTGACCTATCACTGTACAAATCTGATTTCTCAGCCGGTGTCCCTCCAAAGAAGTGGCTGCAGAACTTTCGATAGTGAGAGTCTGAGAGACTGTAGTCCTCCTTCCAGTCAGTCGTAGGCGCGATCGCAACACCACCTGCCCATTCGTCGGGTTGTGTCACGAGTCCCTGGAGCGTCAGATAACCGCCGTAGGACCCGCCAAACAGGGCGGGTCTATGATCAGTCTTGATAACCTGCATCGCGTATCGAGCGCTATAACGAACATCCTGGAGATCGCCGCCGCCCAAGTCCCCAATGTTCAGGTCTCTGAAATCCTTCCCGAATCCGTCGCTACCGCGGAAGTTGGGAGCGAAGACGTGAAATCCTGCAATAGCCACGGCCGGAATCTCTGGGTACCACCGATCTCCTTGAGTTGCTGTCGGACCCCCGTGAAGATACATGACCAAAGGAGCTTCAGGATTCGGATTCCTCAACAACCAACCCTGAACTCTCCGTCCATCAAAGCTCTGAAAGTGGTGATTCTCAACCCGAATGTCTTGGGCAACAGAACGCCGAGGGGTCAGATTTACAACAGCACCGTTTCTGAGAGCTTGCAAGAACGGAGGTTGGAAGAGGCTGTTCGCCACCCAGACCGGGCCATCCTTAGTCACGGTCGAGAATAGGGCAGATACGTCAGCCAGCGGAGCGGACCATTCTCCATTGCGAAGGTTGACAATTCGCGGCGACAACCGGCCATCGTCCAAGATTACCCCGAACAGATGACTCTCGTCAACCCATTCCATGGATCCGAAACCTGGAATCCTCATCCGATTCAGCTCTTCCAAGGTTTCTATGGATCTGACCACGAGTTCTTGGTGAGTTTGCTTGTCAATGGAGTATGCGAGGAGTCCTCTTTCCGTGTAGACTGATGGGGGATAAAATGGGGGAATCCCGGCCTCCGGAACCCATTGCCAATGATTAGGATGGGCGATGTCGATGATTACGAGTTTAGCCGCCTCTCTTCCGACGGAGAATGTGAGAAGGTTCCTTTGGCCGTCGTATGCAGCGCCGAGAATTTGTTCATTCGTCGTATAGAGATCCTTCATTGTTCCGTCTCGAAGGAGAGATTTGGCGTACACAGTCTCCTTGTCGTGCCCTACTACGAGCCACTCGTCGTCATTGACCCAGAAGGTGTATAAGATTCGGCCAATCGGTCCGGTTATTTTTTCTAAGACGTTTTTCGAATAATCCAATGTGTACAGTTCATAGTTTACGTTGCCTCCCTTATCTTTGGGAAAAATTACGAGAGGCTTCGACGGATGAATTGCTGCGGCGCCGGCATACGGGAAAATAGGATCGTCGCCAGGAGTTAGCGGCTGGCTTTCATCTAGATTGTTGTCCCAAAGATACAGGAGCGGGAGACCTGTTCTTGTGGAAACATAGAGGAAGTCTGACCGCTGCCTATTGCCTCCCAGGAAGTAGAAGAGCGGGTGGGAATGGAGAGAGCTAACCATCTCGTAGAACTGGCTCTCTCTGAAGGACGCTGGGTCTATCGTAGGACGTTACTCGTTAATGCTAATGGCTTATGCGAATATAGCACTTGCTCTGAGTCAGCTTCTCTGAAGATACTTCTCTAACGTCTTCCGCGTGAACGAGTCGAGCTCCAGCCTAAACGCTGCACCAGGATACTCCCAAACGTACTCCTGTAGTTCGCGACCATCAAGCTTGACCTGTTGGTCTCTGCTCTTGCAGAGAAAATCGAAGAAGATGAAATGCTTCCTCTTCCAGAATTCCTCCGCGAATATAGCCTCCTGCATAAGCAGCATCTCCGCAACTTCCACATCCAATCCAACCTCCTCCTTGACCTCTCGGATAACAGCTTCCTTCATCGTCTCGCCAACCTCGATGTGCCCGCCGGGCAGGGTGTACTTGTCAAACCATTTGTGAGATTTCGTTAGGAGAATCCTCCCTTCCTTGTTGACTATCAACGCGCCCACGGTGGGTTCAGGATACACCTGGCTGTGAGTAGCCTTGTGATCAGTCAATGTCGACATAGCTCCTATCTCAGCTGTGTCTATGGTTAGAACTTTCTAGGAATAGCTGTCAAAGGTTACGACTGATTGTTGGCTATGGAGACTGGCATGAAAGAGGGGCCTATTCGCGCCCTCTTCACAAAGCGGAGTTCGCACCCCGCTACCCTAGAGCTGGGCGATGAGGAACACCACAATTTAGATTGACCTTAGCGGGACTGACGTAGAATACGACATGTCAAAAGTCCAAGGAAAGGATTCGGATCTCTCAAGCGAGCTCCCATTCAGTAACTTGAAAGACAGGTGTGAAGCGTGCAGGAATATTTCTGCCTGCAACGTGTGTGGCAGTTCGATCTCCGGGTTCGAACACAACGGCGTAAGAGCGACGGCGGGTCAAGAATCTGGAATCTGGCACTACGCCAGCCCCTGTCGTCATCGGAACCAGCTCCGTGCGACGTCAGCCAATGTGAAATATGGTGGCGGCCCACTCTGGAAGAACGGCTACACCTGGCAGAGCATCTACTGGGGCCCATACTTCACAAGCTCTTCTGCGTTGGCCTGGGTGGCGAGTGTAGAGAAGGCTGTCGCAAATATTGAGTCGGACAAGACATACTCTGGAGGATTATCCCAATACAATGTTGGAATCGGGAAGGTTAGCCCTCTCATCAACATGAAGACGGCTCCCGCAGCGAAAATATCTGACGGGCAAATCAAACAGACCCTTGCCGGCTGGATAGCTCAAGGTACGGTCCCCAACCTAGGCGGCCGGGGCGCGTACAACATATTCCTGCCACCTGGAGTTACTGTGTCTCTCTCGCCCCTTGAAGCATCATGCGCATTCTTCTGTGATTATCACAACACCGTCAACGGGTCCAAGGGTCCCTTCTACACGGTTGAACCCTATCCATGTGCCAACGGTTGCAACCAATGCACAAAAAATCCTCTGGACACATTGACCCAAGGGCTATCGGAGGAGATGGTGGAACTGAAGACAGACATGAACCCTGGAACAGGATGGGTAATAGGAAACCTTGAGCTCTGCGACTACTGCGATGCGAAATTCGTCTGCAACAGGATAAGCGGCGGCGAGTACGTCAACTCTTGGTATGACAAAAGCAAGAAGGCTTGCTGGAAAGGAATCTAACTCACAAATTCGCTCCTTCTAGAGCTCTGGGCCCTCACAGACCCTTTAGAGTGAGAGTTTTCAGTGATGATGATCAGATAGCGGCCGGACCCCTTAGGAAAGGGTCTCTGGACAGAATTTCGTAAGCAATAACTAAGCCGCTTTTCTGCGGCTATCACTGCGAAATTCCCTTGAGCCGGCCCGCAAATTCAGTCATAGTTGATGTCGATAATATCTGGAAGGTCTACCAGACAGGCTCCGTCAAAGTTGAAGCCTTGAGAGGCGTCAACTTGGCCGTCAAGAGGGGAGAAATGATCGCGGTCATGGGCCCCTCTGGGTGCGGCAAGACAACCCTCCTCAACTGTGTGTCGGGCCTGGACGACCTCTCGAAGGGCAGAGTGTCGGTCGAAGGAACTGACCTTGCTAAGATGTCTGATGATCAAAAGTCCGAGTTCCGAGCCAAACGAATGGGCTTCATCTTTCAAGCCTACAACCTCCTCCCCGTTCTCACCGCTCAGGAGAACGTCGAACTCCCACTACTGCTCGCGGGGGTCTCCGAGTCAGAGGCGCATCCTGCAGCTCTCGACGCGCTGAAGATGGTCGGCTTGACAGAGTGGAAGTCTCACAAGCCCATGGAGTTGAGCGGAGGACAGCAACAGCGAGTCACCATAGCTAGGGCCTTGGTCAACAAGCCTGCGATTGTCTGGGCTGATGAGCCAACCGGGAATCTGGACTCTGAGAATTCTCAGGAAATAATCAAGCTTCTACGGAGCTTGAACAAACAATACGGCTTGACTCTAGTCTTAGTCAGTCATGATCAACAGATTGCTCAGCAGACCGACCGGATCGTTCACATGCGGAACGGCGTGATCGAGAGAGAAGTCATCCCCACAGCCCTCGCAGCGGCGTAGGCAGAAGAAGGTCGGACACTTGAGTGCGACTCGTTCGAGATCTCTCCTGATCAGTCTAACAGTCCTAGTCGCAATCATCGCTCTCGGCGAACTGTTCGCGCTTCTCATGGATTACCAGAACAACTCCTACCTTCAACAGTACGTCTCAATCAACATGTCCCTGATCTTCGAACAGATCATCGGACTAGCTTTGTTGAGCTCTGGAAGCGCATTCCTGGCCTACAAGCTCTCTACAGCGAGGCCAACAGGGAGACTGGGACGAGCGTCCCGTCGAATCCGCGGTCTCTCTCCGATAATCGCAGTTATCATCGCACTGGTCCTCTGGTTCGCCGTCTTCAGTTCGATCTTCGGAGGCTCCCTGACAAGCCTAGAAGTCTACAGCGTGATAGTTCTCTTCCTAGTCTCTCTCGGCATGATGACTAGGGATAGAATCACCGTCCGCATGAGCATCCGAAACTTCACCCGCAGAAAGACCAACATGGCGATCGTCATCGCAGGACTCATGATCGGCACCGCCATGATATCCGGATCACTAGTCACCGGAGACACGCTCACCAATCTCTTCACGCGAGGCGCCTACAATGGCTACGGTTACGCCGACGAAGTAGTGTACACGCTGAGTGGGCCCGGAGGATACCAATTCTTCGACATCAACATAGCGCACCGTCTCTACCAAGACCTCTCAAGCAGCTCAGTTGCAGGGCCAGTCCTTCGGGGTGTAACACCTGAAGTACTCATCGCGGTCCCCTTGGTGAATGATACCACTAAGGGCGTCGGTCAAGCTGGCGCGACATTGATAGGGACGTATAACAACGCGTCGCAGATTCTGGGAGACTTTCACGCAAGTGATGGTTCTGTAATCCAGCCGAGCCTGACTGACAGCCAAGCAATCGTAAACGATAGGGCAGCACGAGACCTCAACGCCACTGTAGGAGACCAACTTTCGATATTCTCGCCTTTCAATCAGACGTTCTTCGTGTCAGTGAAACTTGCTGGAATCGCGGTGTCAGACGCTAGAGGGTCATTTTCGGGTAGCGACAACGTTTTCGTCACCATGAACACGGCTCAGGCCCTGACATTCCATCCTGGTTCTGCAAACTACATCGCCATAACAAATATCGGCGGGCTACGAAATTCCATTCAGTACACTTCGACCGTCGGTTTAGCAGCAAACCAGACACTCAACAGTCTCCAACCGCATACGCCAAACTTTGCCTGCAAGACTAACCCAAATGTTCAGGGAAACTCAACAACAATCCTCTGCGCTTATGGGTCAAAGATGGTCGCAGTCAACGACGCCACAACGGGGGCTCAAAGCCTCTCCAATCTATTCTCCGTACTTAGCACAATCACGATCCTCGCAGGCGTGGTGCTCATCATCAACATGTTCATCATGCTAGCGGAAGAACGAAAGTCAGAGATGGGCATGGCTCGCGCAGTAGGCATGAAGAGAAACCAACTAACGAAACTCTTCCTATTCGAAGGGACCCTTTACGCGGCAGGAGCATCCCTTGTCGGAGTCTTTGTTGGAATCGGGATAGCCTACGGGATACTCTACGCCTTCGGAAAGATAATCAGCGGTTTCTTTCCAGTAAGCCTCGCCCAAGTACTTGACAGCTTCACCTTTACACCAACCAGCCTGTTCACAGCGTTCGCAGAAGGCCTCTTCTTCACATATCTCACGATCCTTCTGACCTCCTGGCGCGTCAGCAAGCTCAACATCATCCGGGCAGTCAGGGACATCCCAGAACCTCCGAGAGGAGTCAGAACCTACACAGTCCTGTCAGTACTTGGAGTGGTTCTCGCAATATTGGGAGTCTTCCTGTTCGAAGCCTCCTTCGCAGCTAAGTCGGCACTAGAAGCGCTGGTCGGTCCCAGCCTAGTAATCATCGGTGCGGGCCTAGTCCTCTCGAGGGTTCTCAAGAACCGCTACGCCTTCACCTTAACGGGCCTCGCCCTGCTAGTTCAGTGGGGCGTACCGAGCTTTTCCTTCAACAATAGTATCATCCAGAACTACACGTTTGGCCCTGAAATTCTCATCGTCGGCGGAATGATCATGGTCATGGGCGCCATCCTCGTCGCATTATACAACACAGATGTGATTCTTAGGATCCTGCACCTCTTCTATCGGGGGAGAAAACGTCTAACCGTCATTTTCAAGACCGCCCTGTCCTATCCAGCTAGTAAGAGATTCAGAACCGGCGCCACAGTCGCCATGTTCGCCCTAGTATTACTCTCCGTCACCGTGATCGCCTTCCTCACAGCCGAACAGAATGCGGCACTAGATACAGTGGTTAGACAAGACTCTGGCGGCTACGATATATTAACCCAGACAACATTGGCGATTCCCGACCTTGCGGCCCGAATCGGCGCAGACCCCAACCTCAATGGCAAGGTAGCCGCTGTGATCGCATTCAATAACACCGGCGTAGTCGTCAGGGATCTAACTTCAGAAGTCGACTTTGGACCCCAGCTCGCAGTTGGGGGTGACGCAAATGCGCAGCTGCAGAGCAATTTCTACAAAGGTAATACGTTCAGCATGCCTGTCCTTGCAAACGGCTACAAGTCCCCGTCAGATGTTTGGCAGGCGGTCATAAGTAACTCTTCCAATGTGGTCTGGTCTTTTGGATCAGTAAATTTCAACGGACCGCCGACAGGTTCCAGAACGCCGGCAGCCGGCGACCTGCTACAGCTTTTCTACATACCAAGCGCCGGGCCAACAGTTTCCAAGAATGTTACGGTAGTCGGTGTAATGAACGGTGTCTTTTTCAGCGGAATAGTAGGCACAAGTGGGCTTCTGACGAGTTCGTTCGGAACTGGAACGGGCCAGCTTGGATTTGTGAAGGTTTCTAACGGAATCGACCCGACATCAGTTTCAATTATCCTGAAGAAGGATTTCGCCCGTTTAGGCATGCAACCGCTCGTCATAGCCGTCGTCATCGGTACCTTCGTCCAAATCGGCCAATCGTTTCTCGGAATCTTCGAAGCATTCCTAGCACTTGGATTGGTCGTAGGAATTGCGGGACTTGGAATAATCTCGATAAGATCCGTGGTGGAGAGGAGGAAGGAGATCGGAGTACTCCGCGCTATCGGCTACAGGAAGAACATGATACTATGGGCGTTCCTGCTCGAGAACAGTTACGTCGCGCTTCTCGGAATACTAATCGGAATAGTATTGGGAATAGACCTAGGCTACGCCATAGCCACAAGCCCCGGTTCTGGACTAACCTTCGTCATCCCATGGGTATCACTTCTCGAGATCATCGCTTTCAGTTACGGCCTTGCTGTCCTCACAACCGTGGGCTCCAGCCGGCGGGCAGCTCGCATTCCGCCCGCTGAGGCCCTGAGATACACCGAATAGCATGAACCTTAAGTCAACAAGCCGACATCTCGGAAAGAAGTTCCCTTGTCCAGCGAGCTTCAGCTCATTCATTCCGAAGTCTTAGAGTGCACGAAATGTGAGCTTCACAAGAGCCGTACAAAGGCCGTTCCCGGCGAAGGTTCCCATGATGCAAGAATCATCTTTGTAGGAGAAGGCCCGGGCCAGAACGAGGATGAGCAGGGCAGACCCTTCGTTGGTGCAGCAGGCAAGTTTCTTACGGAACTCATAGAGTCCATTGGGCTGAAAAGATCGAACGTATTCATCACGAACATCGTCAAGTGTAGGCCACCAAACAACAGAGCACCGAGAAAATCTGAGGTAGAAGCGTGCAACCCGTACTTGCGGTCTCAGATCAGACTGATCAACCCTCGAATCGTCTGCGCGTTGGGAACCCCGGCCATCACCACGCTGATGGGAGACGAATATTCAGCAAGCAGGCACCACGGAAAACCCTTGACAAAGGGAGAAGTTACAATCCTACCCATGTACCATCCGGCAGCAGCCCTCTACGACGCCAGCCTCAAGGAAACAATCTTCCACGACTTTCAGCTTCTCAAGCAAATGTTGGAGAACACGGAGACCCTCTACCCTAGCACTCCAAAGAGTTCAGAGCCAAGCGGGAGTAAGCAGACTCTGGAAAAATGGGCGTAAGAACAAGCAGCGAGTCATCAATTTCCTAGCAGATTAAATTCATATCAACGTGAAATTGATTTACCGTCCTATGCCAGAAGTTCTATTCCGTTCCACGGAAAACGGGCCTAACCTAGTGATCGTCGACAGAAAGGTAGTGAAGGCGTACTGTCGGTGCGGAAGCTCCAGCAACAAGCCCTTCTGGGACGGCACACGCGCGAAGAACAGCTTCAGAGCAAGTCCGCACGAAGTCAAGGTTCTCTGACGGGATCACCTCCAGACGACGTCACACGACTGTAGAATTATCGATCCACCTACCTCGATGGGAAGCGAAATGTACCCGCTGTTCGAACGAACCCTTCATGGACGACCAGACCACGATGATGGCTCTCAAGAAACAGGTCTCCCGTTTCAGGGACGAACGAAACTGGTTGAAGGATGATACTCCCAAGAATCTAGCAATTTCGATTAGCGTCGAAGCGGCGGAATTGTTGGAGCATTTTCAGTGGAAGACTGATCAGCAGATACGGGAACTGGTCAAGGATAGTGTGAAGAAGAACCAAGTTTCTGACGAGCTTGCCGACGTCTTGATCTACTGCCTAGGTTTCTCGGATGTTTTGGACATTGACATTTCTGAGGCGATCGAAAGGAAATTGAGAAAGAACGCTGAGAAATATCCAGTGATGAAGATCCCGCTAACGGCTGGACTCTGAAAGCAGCGCGAATTGGGCGTTCTCTTGATAACTAGACTAGACTTTTGCACTTTCTGACCCAGAGTCAAGAATTGCACATAGCTCTTCTTCGACTGTCCCGTATTTCTTGGGGGTCTCTATGAATCTGCCGATTTCTTTCCAGTTCTTGTCGAAGACGATGATTGTTGGGAGTTTTCCGACGCCCATCTCGTCTCCCATGTCACGGTAGTTATCATGGTCTACGACTCTGGCTTGAATCATGTTGTTCTTTGCGATCGCGAGGGATTTTGCGAGTGCCGGAACGTAGGCTACGCAGTCGCCGCACCATTCGGCTGAGAAAACAATGAGATGATACTTCTGATCGATATTCTCCATCTTATCGATAGAGCTAGGATTCGGCGTATACTCCTGTAACCGACGCTTCATTGCGTGCTTGGACCGTTCGATCTTTACTTCGTTGATGTAGTCGAAGGGGTCTTTCCCGACTCTGAGCGCCATCATAACTTGCTCACACGATGGTCTAAGATTTCTCGATCTGGGTTAGAAATACGGTGGAGGCTTCTTTCTCCCCGTTCATGTTCTCTCGGACCTTGACGCCTACCAATCTTACAGTGTCTCCGGTTCTTAGGCTTTCAGTCTTCTGCGCGTGGGTATCCCAGAGGCTGACCCGTACCCTACCCGTACTATCCTCCAGTTCAATATTTGAGACTCTTGTTCTCCGACCCTCCTTGGTCTCTATCTCTCGCACATCACCTCTCTCGCCGATTTTGCCCTTGATAGTCCACAGTGAGGGTCCCGGTCGCAGAGACTCAATAGTTGTAATGGGGATGTCAGAAACGAAGTCTGTACTCTCCTTCTTGACAGAGGCCTTTGAGCCGACGTTGACGTAGACTAGACCATTCCTCTCAGTAACCCAGTGATTCTCTATCGCCACAAGCGACCCTTCACCGAGTTCGAGAATATTTTGAGCCTGGTTGTCCCAGAATTTCGCTATCATCAATCCCGCCTCATTGGAGCAGAGTGCCCATGTGGGACCCTGCTCTGACTGGCTCTTCTGAAGCTTGAGGAGACGTACGCGGAGCAGATCTGACGCTCCAATCTTAACCGCGGCAGTCGACACGTCATTTACACCGAATCCTTGCGACCGAGCTCTCCGTAGGATCTGAATGTTCGCCCGAGACCCAAGATGAAACTCTACCTCTCCAGCCCTCCCGAACTTGGTGTACCCGTGCAGAAGTCTAACTTGCGATCCGGGAGTCAACGATTCCCTTGCTACCGTGTCCGCTAAAGAATCCCAGAAAACACCTGTAATTTGTCCGGACGGGTCCCCGACCCTCATTCTCAAGACCTTCCCCGCCGTCCCATCGGATCGTTGAAACTCGTGCACATCACTGACCGAAACCACCTCACCAGTAATCGTAGAATCATTCAACCCCGCATGAACACTGGATATCCGCTGGTCCTTCAGATCAGAACTGGTAGACGGAGAAACCGCGAGTTGCTGAGCCAAAAGCCTGATCGCGCCCTCGTCTGACAACAGACCATGAGATTCTTCCTTTTTCCGCTGGACCATTGTCAGAAGCTCGTCTCGGCCGATCTTCGGGTTGCCAGATAGAATCTGGTTCAGAAGATCATCAAAAGCTGGCATAGCGGCTAGTCCCAGAACATGCGCGTGCGTTCGAACTCTCTCTCAGCCCTCAAAATACTCAGGTATAAACTATCTTCCCCACCACTACGATTCCGCAATATCCGAGTCGCTGTGGTCGGACCCACGCCTCTAGCCGCCAAGACCAAACCTGCTTTCTTCCCGTAGGTCTGCAAGAGACCCGCGGATCGCCAAGCGGTCATCCATTCCTTCTCTTCCTCGCCTGATAACTTTCCGCTTCTCATCTTTTTCAGAATAATCTTCGGCAGAGCATCATCGCTGAGATAGGTGGCCGCGATCAAAGTCGATCGACACTTTGGACAACGAACCTTGTCCTGCAAATTATCGACGGACCTGATCCCATCCCATTCTCCACAGTTCATACACAACAATCGCAACTTCGTCGAGAGAAGCCTGCTCTTCACCACATCAATGATAGAGGTCTCCTCAATCGCCGGACGCAGAAGCCCGTGAGGAACGATCCGATCCAAAAGCGGCAGCGCCAACGGAGTGCACTGACCTGCGTCCTGGATCACGTCTATCGAAATCTCTCCTGAGCTCACCATTGCGAGAATCTTCTTGGCTCCCTCGACATCCAGCTTCTCAGTGAAGAGTTCGCGCCGAGTTTCTTTGTTGGCGATAGAGTTCTTGAAAATATCAACCAATAACCGGGCCTGTCGGGCTTTGTACTCTGCCTGTCGACTGACTGCACCAATGCGTCGGAGTACATGCCAGTGCTTCCAAGCGAACAGATCTGACGCCTCCACTGTCTCGTGAATCATTGATTCCAAGTCGTTCGGTGTTAGCTTTCTGAACTCTTCAGCAACCATGTGAGCGCTCACAGGTCGAGGAAAAATCAGTCCGAAACGGTACTGGTCGACCTGGGTGGCGATGTTGGATCCGAGCCGGGAGCCGAAGAGCGCGGCCATCGCGTTTGCTAGCGCTTCATTGACTAGGTTGCCTGCGCATGTGTGGACGATTACGCTGTTCTCGAAACCCTCGATCAGGACGAGCTTGTCAGAGGGAATCTTCGCCTGCTTGCCCTGCAGAGAAAGTGTTGAGCTGACTCTATCCCTCTCCGCATCTTCCAACCCATCGTCAGCCTGTCCAGCAAGTCCGAGCGTACGCCTCATCCTTCCCACCTCAGACGCTACGTCCATCTGGACGGGAATCATGTCCCCCTCCCAGCCTGGAATCGCTTTGAGACTTGGAGGCGCAGCCTCAACTTCGACATGGTACTTTTCTTCATCCACTGAAATCACTCTCCAGGTCTGTCCATGAAGAATAAACTCCACGCCAGCAACACATCGCCGAGCGACAAAGTCCTGGTCTAGTGTCCCGATGCGGCGCTTGCGGAAGAAATCAAAGACAGTATACTTCTGTACATCGGGAATGACTGAGAGATTCTCGAAATAGTACTGGAGCGCCTTTGGGTTCCGAGGAGAATAAGAATCGCCGAACTTTCGAAGCAGACGCAGCTCGTCCAGCTGGTGGATAGCCTCCTCCAGCTCGCCAACCTCCAGATCTCGAAAAGGATAAGATCGCCGGACCAGCTGAAGAATCTCCTCGATAGTCATCCGGCGCTGCTGCATCAGCATGCCGATAATCTGGTGAGCCAGAACATCAAGCGCCTTCTCGTGAATAATCGGTCGTTCGAGCCTTCCCTCTTTCGCGCGCTGGATTAGCACCGCCGATTCTAGAATGTCATCAGGCGTGATAGTGAGAATTATTCCGCGTGAAGTCCCACCTAGCGTGTGTCCGCTACGACCGATTCTCTGGACAAGCCGGGTCGTCTCCCTCGGAGACGTGTATTGAATGATGAAATCTACGCTACCAATGTCAATCCCAAGCTCAAGTGAACTAGTGCAGATGAGCGCTCTTAGCGAGCCTGCCTGGAACTCTTTTTCCGCTTCTTCTCGCAACTCGCGGGACAGAGAGCCATGATGGACCTTTACACCAACCGCGCCCAACGCCAATAGCTGAGACGCTAACGCCTCTGCATGTTCTCTCGTGTTCGTAAACACCAGCGTTGACTTGTGAGCCTCGATCAGCCCTAGTATCTTTCGAGCGCGAGCGACAGTGGAAATAGGAAGGCCCAGTCTCGTGGCTTCCTCGTGATCCTTCCCCGTTGGGGAGACAGATCCGATGCTAATCTGGAGACCTCTCTCCTCGTCAGAGCGCAGAATACTGACCTGCCGACCTGTCCCGACCAAGAACTGTCCAATCCTCTCCGGTTCTCCTATAGTTGCTGAGAGCCCGATTCGCTGAAACTCTCGCCCGGTCAATTCCAACAGTCTCTCCAGGGCAATGGACAGTTGGACCCCGCGCTCGTCTGTGGCAAGCTCGTGAACCTCATCTACGACAACCCATCGTACGGCTCGAAGATGCTCCTTCATTCTCTTCCCAACTAGTATCGATTGAAGAGTCTCCGGTGTTGTGATCAGCATGTCTGGAGGGCTCTTGGCTTGTCGAGACCTAGCACTCGTTGGCGTGTCCCCATGACGCACCTCGATTTTCACATCAAGGTCCCGTCCCATCTCTTCCAGTCGTCGCAATAGATCCCGGTTCAGCGCGCGGAGAGGCGTAATGTAAAGGATCGAAATTCCGTGCATCTTCTCTGAAGAACGAGCCTCGAGAAACTTGTCCAAGACTGGGAGTATCGCAGCCAGAGTCTTTCCCGTCCCTGTCGGGGCGATGAGCAGAACATTTTCGCCCCTGAGAATCGTAGGAATGGAAAGTTCCTGGATCGGACTGGCTTCTAGGAAGCCTTCTTTCTCGAGTCTCTTTAGGACTGGAGGTTTCAGGACTGAAAAGGCCGAACTAGGCATCTATTGCCTAGAACGCGCTCGGCGGTTCATAAACCCTAGACGATGAGGTACTCTACCGAACCCAGCAATAGGTTGGCGGATTAAGGCAAGGGCTTCGAGGATTTCCGGTTCGCCAGGTAGACCATGGGAGCGATAAGAAGAACGACGATTGAAGCGATGAGCGCAACTACTTCGCTGATCGTTATTCCGACCGGTACCGCCACTCCGACAAAGAAGAATTGAGCTTGGTCGCCTGGGGCGAGGAATACGTATTCGATGGCTGCGAAGATTCCGGTTATTGCTGCAATTCGGGGTTTCTTGAATATCAGAATGAGAGATGCGAAGTCCAGAATGGTCCCGCTGAGAAAGAGTGGAATCAGAGCGTAGGATCGTAGTGCCGAGAGGGGACGAATTTCAAGCCCTACGGGTGTAAAGAGGATGCCGCAGATCGACATCATCGCGAAAGCTATTGCCAGAATCTTCTCGTTTCTCGACAGCTGCATTTTCCGCTAGTCTTCTTCCTCTTCTTTCTTCTTCTTCTCGCCAGGTCTCTCGCTGGCAATGTAGAGGAAGATTAGGAGGACAGTGACAAAGCTCAGAACGTAGAGTATGAGCTGGAGTAATGAATACTCTGCATCAGGCGTGAGGTTGTAAGACACGCGCGCTCTACCATTTCGAGACGACTCGCCGAGCGGCGGCTACTAAAACTTTCAGCTACGCAAAGAAGAGCCTGCTTTCCCAAGCAGATGCAATCATTGAACTCATACAAGATGTCGCAGAACGGTGAACCACCGAGAGAATCAGACGCGATTCCCGGAGCGAGAGAGCCTGTTTCATTTCTTGCGGCTGAGGATTCCAGAGACGTAGTCTTGGAATGGCTTGTCGAACATTTCTCGAGAGGACTGATGAACGTCCCTGAAAACGGGGTGTGCGGCAACAACTTCAAGAAACGCTGCCCATTGCTTCCACGTGTCCTCGTCAATCCATTTCCGTCTGTAGAGGAAGTGGATTCTTTCGAAGAATCCGTAAAGCATGATGACGTAGTTGCGGATGACCATTTCTTCGCGAGAGTATGACTTTTGTTCTCGGCCGAATGGTCGCCCACTTATGTTGAATAGCTCGAGTTGGAATGCGTAGAGCTCAGGCCTCTCAGAGAGCATCCTCATAGCGTCACCGTAATCGTCCATTACCTTCTGGTAGGCCTGTTCTTGTATTGCCTTGTTCTGGCTACGGAAGGAGAGCGTGAAGATGACAAGTGTCAGAGATAGAACAATCGTCTGGACGATAGTACTCCAGACTGTAGGATCCGAAATATCGGCCAAAGTATGCCGTTTCTTTCCAGAGTTCTAAATAACTCTGACCCGCGACAAATGTTCGATTCCTCTCTCGGAGAGATACTGATCTCTGAGCGCCTAACCAGATAGGCCGGTTTCCCCCATTTGATAACTAGGATCACTCCACTTCAAAGTAACCTCGGCGTACTGCGAATCGGCAAAGTCTAACACGCCATATTGGCCGAGTGCATCGGCAATCTGCTGCGCGACTAGGTGATAGCATAACTGTTTCTTGTTGTCCATCACACGGAAGTAGTAGTCGTCACAGGTACAGAACATGCTCTCAGGCATCACTTGATACTCGCCTTTGCGACCCTTAACCACCCAGAGGGTTCTTCCGCTCGGTTTGAACCTGTAACTCGTTACCTTCCTCGCCTCAACAATTGCGAGCGCCTGCGGAAAGCGTTTCTCGAAGACCTTCGACAAAGCTTGTTTCTGCTCATTCGTCAGAAGATGAGTCCGGCGAAGCTCCTCAGAGACCTGCCTGAGAACAATGTCTTCCGCTGGCTTGCTAGTCGTAGCTCTTCTCTAGTACCCCATCACGCCGCCATATGATAGGGTTTCTAACTCAAATCAGGGGATTGTGTGGGAGTGTCAGAGAATGCGGACTGGAACGTACTTTGCGACGTTAGCGATGCCATCTACTTGGCGACTGCCACCGTTCTTCCCAGTGTTCCAAGCTCGAAGCTGGTCCCAGAAGCGTTCCCCTTCAAGCGCTGGACCGACCCCCGGTTCTATCTTCATGTCCGTGAAGAATCGATCGTAGACGGTAGACCTTTCGTGTTGAAGAGGCGGGCTACAGAAGCATGTCTCGTACCATGAGACCTTGTCTCTCTTTACTACAGCCCTCTTCATTGATGCTACGATCTCGGAACCGTCGGGTTTCTGGGCGTTAATTGTCCCGTCATTGAGGAGGCTCCACAATCTTGCCATTTCGGCAAGTATTGGCCGAGCACTTACGAAATATTGCACGCTGAGTTTCCCTTCTATTGGGTCCTTACCTCAGCTGTGAGTAGAGATTCCTTGCTTGAGCTTTGCCCTTTGTTGCCTCGATTGAGAGGCTGGCGCTTTTGACTGCTCTTCGACGCATCTCGAACGCTGGGGCAGTCATGCACTGCACGCAGATTGTGCCTTGCCCCGTTTTGTGGACTGTTGGAACCAATGACGATAGAGGACGTTGGTTATTGCGGGAGCCCTTTTCAATTCCCAAGTCTAGCCTTCCTTTATTCAAACTCATGTTTCATTCACACAAACCAGCCTTTCACAGGAGCTATTAAACTCTTGGTTTTACTGACTAAAACAGCTGTATGGCTGATTCAGAAAGCGCTAATAGTAAGTAAACTTCTTACTTGGTAAGTAGAATATGAGAGCTTGAGGACATTCAAGTTCGTCCGCGACCCCAACGCGTTCGAACTAATGGCCGACGACACCCGCAGACGCGTAGTCTACCTCCTAAGAGCAAAAGAAATGACTGTTGGTCAGATCCATCACGAACTCCAACTAACACCCCAAGCAATCTACCATCACATCCGCAAACTCCTAGACGCGGGACTAGTCGAAGTAGCAAAGGAGGAGAGAGTCGGACATTTCATCGAAACATATTATCGGGCAACCGCAGAAGTCTTTGAATTCATCCACGGTGAAGGAGGAGGCGAGAAGTATGCTGAACAACGTACCCGGGACGCTCTTCAGGCCATGAACCAGCTCGGCATCAACGCCAACGTTAACGATGAGATCATCGCAAAGATGATGAAGATTGCAAAACAGAAAGACAAACTAGCACTGACACCCGAAATGGAAGAAAGAATACAGGCACTTGAAGGAGTTGACTTTATCGGAAAGCAACAGATCGCAGACTACGTCAACCTCCTCGTAATGAGCGACAAACAATTCGAAGAATGGCTAAACTTCGAGAGAAGCCGACGCAACCTGCTGAAGTCCGCAGTAACCCAGCCAATCCAAGTCACAGTCAAACAGTCAAGAGCAAAGTAGGTCTTCGGAGAAATAATCAAGCCGGTTCTTTGTCTCGGTGCTTCAGCGCTCTCACTTGAGGCTGTCTCGCCGCGAACCCGATCACAATATCTCTCAGAATCTGAACCTGTTTGATTCCGTGAATCTTGATTTCAATCTGCTTCTCGAGACCACTCTTCGGCGTAATTCTCAAGTAACCTGGCTGAGAGGATCGCCTTCCCCGGATAACATGCTTCATCAAGAGCTCAGAAATCTCCTCCCGCCTAAGTTCGAAATCAATCCTTGAGCCTAGTACGCTTGTGGTTGCAGGATTGTTCTTTCGCATGAACCTTTCTGGGAAAATACGACTCAATCTACGCATTAGCTGATCGGAGATCAGTGGCAGGAATAGAAGGTTGGAAGTGGGGTGGGATGGTCCGGACAATCTCAATACAAATTAGAGATAGAAGAGAAGAGCGGTCAGTGGCACAGAACAAGCTATACCGAAGGCTAGAGTGACTCTTCTTTTTCTTACTCCGATGATTCTAGTCTTGCTGAAGAAGAGACCGTAGCCTGCTGAGCGACCTCTAGACAAAAGGACATGTGAGATCGACTATTTGTTCTTCCGGCCGGTAATCCTCAGCTTTTCCGGAGGGGAAAGTCATTTGGGAAGAGTCGAACGAGTCCACTGCGACGCGCTCCTTCACGGGTCTTGGCGTGGTCTGTTTCTAAAAATCTTTTTGATCAGCCTATCGGGAAGCTATTGGGTCGACAAGTCTGAACTTAAACACAAGATCCCATCCCATACAGTCTGGGGATGCAACGCTGTGGCTGAAGCAGTAGTGGTGAAGCCTGTGGCGGACCAGCCGGCTCTCCTGATGGAGAAGGAGGGTGAGAGGGTCCTAGTTGTTGCAGACCTGCACCTCGGGTGGGAAGTCTCCCTGTCCCATCAAGGAATACACGTGCCCTCACAGGTCCCGCGTTTGCTCGACAAGCTCCGCAAGATCATAAACGACACTCATCCCCGACAACTCATACTTCTCGGAGACGTGAAACACGCCGTCGCAAAAGTTGAGCTGGAAGAATGGAAGTACGTCCCGGAATTCTTTGAGGGTCTCGTCGATATTATTTCTGACGTCCAGGTTGTTCCTGGAAACCACGATGGAAACCTGGAACCGCTCACTCCTCCAGTCGTTAAGATCAGCACATCTGAAGGAATATCCGTCTGGAACAAGGTAGGTCTCTTTCACGGCCACGCCTGGCCCTCACCACCACTGCTCGGATGCGAATTCTTGGTTATGGGACATCTACATCCCGTAGTTGTCTTCAAAGATCCATTGGGATTCCGCATAACTCGCCAGGCATGGGTCCGAGCCAAAAGCAACGGTCAGAAACTTGCGGAAGGAGTCCTGAAACATGAGTCCGTCAAGTGGGAAGGTGATTCGGTCGACGAGTACAAGCAAAAATTCGGTGTATCGGTTGTTGACGCTGAATGTATCATAATGCCTAGCTTCAACGATTACCTTGGCGGGCAGCCGATCAATCGAAGCTTCAGAGAAGGCTGGACGGATCTCTATCGAGAATACATGGGACCAGTTCTGAGATCCGGGGCTGTAGACTTTGAGAATGGTGAAGCTTACCTGTTCGACGGAACATATCTGGGAAAAATTCAGGACCTGAGGAAGCTGGACCAAGAGACTGGCTAGTTCTGCTCGTCTCGAGGTGCCATGTTCGCGAGCATTGTTCTGAGGTTCGTCCCGTTCAACTTTGCAATGTCTCGCAGTAGATCGTAGTAAGACCTGACGTGGCGCTTGCCGTCTCTGGCGTGGTAGAGGGCGAAGTTCGCATACATTGTGGGAACAATCTCGTGATTGTACATCGGATACTGAGTTTCAGCTAGGCCCAATTCTCCTAGCTGTTGGGAGATGATTCCTTCCTTGAGCTCTCCAACCTTTCTGCTCTTACGTTTACGTTGGCGGGCTTTGAGCCGGTTGCCTTCCATTCGGCAGTCGGCGCTGCAGTATTTTTCGCTGAACCAGCCGAGGAACGTGCGCTTGCAGACGAGGCATGTCTTGAGAACTTTCTTGTCGGTTGTTTCCAACGCTTCTTCCTTGCCGGTTGGGGTTTGTAGTTCCCTTGTCTACGTCGTACTGGTATAAAATCTGGTCGCACCTACACCGCAAGATGTATCGGCCCGAAGGATTGTCCTTGCCTTGTTTTTTCACGGCTCGAGTCATAGTAAGAGCTAAAGCGATACTGGTTGAACTCGGGTTTCGAGGGGCTGTCGGCTAGCCAGGTCTAGAAGGCTTATCTTGAAAAAGCCCGGACTGGCCGCGTGGCTTGGGAGCCACTATCCTTGGCCGAGAACCCACGAAATCGCCGGTTCAAATCCGGCCAGCCCCACCATAACCATGCTTGAACGTCCGAATTTCACGCTACGTCCTTATACCCAGCTGAAGAATCCAATCCGAGATCGGCTTGTTGGAGCCCGCTGCCCACGAACGTATCACGAAAGTCACGGACAATTCAGCTGTCGAATGGCTTCTCAAATCGGGGGATCCGTCAATACGCTATTTCACACTAATCGACGTTCTGGACAAGCCTGAGGACTCACCAGAAGTTGAGAAAGCTCGGAGACTCATACCTCGGGGACCGAGGGTCCGCATATTGCTTGACGGTCAGCAGCCTGACGGTGGCTTCAAAGTCCATCCGTATCAGAAATGGACTGGTGCTCACTGGCGGCTCGTATCTCTTGTTGAGATGGGGATACCTCAAGGGCATCGCTCGGCCGTTAAGGCGACCGACCTTGTACTCAAGTGGTTGCTTGGCGAAGCTCATGTCCGCAATGTTCCACAAATCAGCGGGCGTTATCGAAGATGCGCGTCTCAAGAAGGAAACGCGCTCGCTGTCTGCAGCCGTCTGGGAATCGCCCAAGACACTCGCGTGCAACGGCTGGCTGAGTCATTGGTGGAATGGCAGTGGCCCGATGGAGGATGGAATTGCGACCGAAGAGGGGACGCGACCCATTCCTCATTCAATGAGAGCCTATCGACGCTCTGGGGACTAGTCGAATACTATCACGCCTCGAGGGACAAACGCGTCGCAGAGTCGTTGGAGAAGGCTGCTGAATTCTTTCTAAGACATCGCCTCTTTCGTTCTTGTCGAACGGACGAGGTACGTCAACCAGAGACTTTTCATTCGAAAGTTTACAGGTCGATTCACTCGTTCACGGAGCTCCACTATCCATTGTACTGGCACTACGATATTCTTCAAGCTCTCACGATTCTGCATCGAGCAGGTAAGTTAGGAGATCCTCGTACGCAGGAAGCCATTGATCTTGTGGAGTCGAAACGTGGGGATGACGGGCAGTGGAGGCCTGAAGGCTACTACTGGAGCCTGAAACGGAAGACACGAGCAAAACTTGCAGTTTCAAACGTTGAAATCGTAAACTGGGGGCGCGGCGGACCCAACGAGTTCATAACCCTTAACGCCCTTCGCGTCCTGAAGGCCGCAGGGCGCTTTAATGCTGGCTAGAGCATTCGAGCGACGCTCTGGAAGTATTTCACGCCCTTCTTACCATTCGTTGCGTGATCCAATGCCTGGTCCACAGCGTCTTTCGGACTTGAGGCTGAAATGACCTTCACCGTTTTCCTGTCATCAAGGAAAGTGTCCGCGATCTTGTCCGCGGTCCCGCCGGTTCCTGTCAACGCCACGATAGGCTTTCCTTTCTGATACGCCACACACGCTTCAATAAAAGTTCCAGCACCACCACCCACTACTATGGCGGCGTCTGCTGAGTATGCTGTGATGAAATTTCGGGCAAACCCGATCCCTGTAGGAATGATAATGTCACAATACGGATTCGCGTAACTCATATCCTCGTTAGGAATTATTCCGACAACCATTCCACCCTTCTCCTTCGCGCCTCTTCCTGCGGCCTCCATCACTCCGCCCAGCCCACCGGTCACCGTTATCGCGCTCCGAGCTGCTATCTGCGCACCTACTTCCTTCGCAGCATCGTAGGTGGCCTGCGGACAGTGATCCCCGTCTGAACCGATGACTAGGACTTGGATTAGTCGCTTGTAGTTAGACTGCGCAGTTCTCGATGCCACTCCCCTAAACAAAGCCAAACATCACGACTGAAACGAGTGAAGGGCCCTCTCATGCGTCGGGGCCATAATGAGGCTAATGTAACCACCCATCAAGTGGACAAGGTTTTAATCAGAACCCAGCCCGCCGACTCCCAAATTCGCGTTTACATGATGCTTCATGTCAAGCTTCAAGCCCGGAAAGATTGAGCGCGTCGCAGGCCCCGTGATCGTTGCGGGTGATATGCTCGGGGCCCAGATGTATGAGGTCGTCCGGGTCGGGGATCAAGGTCTAATCGGAGAAATCATAAAGATCGAACAAGACCGTGCAACCGTACAGGTCTACGAGGAGACCGCGGGCATACGACCGGGCGAGAAAGTAGAGCGATCTGGTAAACCTCTATCG
>DASPWZ010000030.1:0-12875 GCA_035637535.1 Candidatus Dormiibacterota bacterium | reverse complement strand
TCGACTGCTGAGAGTAATCCGGAGAAGCCTGGATAGGTTGTAATGTTGGCGGGTCTAATTGTGATGGAGAAATCGGGATGGGTAGGAGTGGTGATTGTATAGGTCACACTGGTGGCATGAGACAGAGTTCCGCTGGTCCCTGTCACTTTGGACAGATAATTGCCTGCGACGCTACCGCTACAAGATAGTGTGAATGTTCCTGAGCCACCAGTTATGCTGCCTGACGAGGGAGAACAGGCGAGATTGGTTGAGTTGGTTGTGATGGAGAGAGTGACGGTTCCGGTGAAACCGTTCTGACTGGTCACCGTTATCGTCGAGGACCCAGAAAAACCCTGGACGATACTAAGAGACGTGGGGTTTGCAGACACAGCAAAATCAGGAGGCGGTGGAGGCTGCATCACTGAGACAGAGACCGAGACGGTGTGTGAGAGCGAACCGCTGGTGCCGGTAACCTGGACGGTATAACTTCCTGGCGTTGAGCTGTTGAGGCTACACGTAGAGGTCCCGGAACCTCCCGAGATGGCGTTGGGGCTGCAGCCTGCAGAGAGCCCGCTTGAGGGCGATACGTTGGTCGAGAGGTTCACCGTACCAGTGAACCCATTGAGGCTGGAAACTGTGACTGTGAAGGAACTTGTTGTGCCAGCGTTGAAGGAGACCGTGGACGGGTTAGCGGAGAGGCTGAAGTCCTGTTGACCGGAAAGCCTCCATCCCGTGACGGGATGGATCTCCCACCCGTTGAAACTATGCCAGCCTTCCGTTAGGTGGCCCGGATCCCAAGAGACGAAACCTTGAATGTCTATTTTGGTGGAACTGGAGCTGGTCTTGCTGGCGAGAGCCGATTCATCGCATACAGTTCCGCTTCCACAGTATCCGGCGGCCTTCCAATCGTGATCTATCTCCGCGTGCATGCGACCATAACAGGTCTTGTCGGTAGACGATGAACACGAGCTGGAGTAACTGGAAACAAACGAGGGATCGAAGATGTTGAACGTCGTGTCATAAGTGGTTGGATGGCTTGTTCCGCCATTTGTGGAGTCATAGCTGCCCGCCGAGTCTTCAGTCGCGATGCTCCCCCGTTCTATCCCGTCAATCTCGACGAATACTGAGGTTGTGCCCCTGGAGTTAGTGACAGTGCAGGGCGGACCAGGAGTGACCCAGCCCGGCGGAGTTGGACCAGGTGTGAGCCACCGTTTTGCTAGACCTCCCGCGACCGTGGTGGTGATCCCCGGAGTGAACGGGCTCGTAGAAAAAGAGCCAGAGCCTGTCTGGTTGGCGGTAATGTCAGTGATCCTCACAATCAGCGGAGTGCACTGAACCTTCGGGTTCCACGAAGTTGAGGTCGCTGCACGGACTGAGGGAATGTAATCCGAATAGAGAACGGATGAAAAGACAAGGAGACAAATGAAACCTACCGGGAGACGTTTTCTCAGACGACCTCCTGCACTCGCCCGGAATCGACTTGATTGTCCGTCCACCACTGCCAAAACAGACTCACCCATCGGCCTCGCTATAGAAATGTCATACTAAAAGCTCCTGCAATAATGGCATGCTAGGGATACAAGGATCATGCTATCGCTATACTACAATATAGAATCTGCCCGTGACAAACACGCAACTCGACGGGGCGCAGTAGCCGTCCTCAAGATGTCGGCGTCGCTTCGTTCCTAAAACACGCAGGCAGTGTGTGAACTCAGATCAATTGATTACTGGAAGGAATCTATTCTCTGATATGAATGAGGAGAGGCCGCCCATAATCGGTAGTTGATAGCCGCAGCTGGCACATCTATTGTTCTCGTCTAGATTCCAACCCGTAATATCGAATCCGTAACGTTTGATTGCTATTGATTTGCATTCGGGACAGTAGGTGTGCTCCCACGGATGACCTGGAACGTTTCCGACGTAGACGTATCGTAGTCCTTCTTCTCTAGCGACTTTGCAATGCGCTTCTAACGTCTTGACCGGCGTGTGGGGCAGGTTCATCATCTTGTAGTCTGGATGAAAGCGTAGGAAATGGATTGGATGGTCAGGACCCAGATTATCGTATAACCATCGGCTGAGCTTCCGTGCATCCTCCAGCTTGTCTCCTACTTCTGGGATTACCAGGTCAGTGAATTCCATGTGGACCTTGGTCTTGTTCTTGATCTCCAGTATAGTCTGGAAGATGGGCTCAGCATTGGCTATTCCTATGTATTTTCTGACGAAATTTGTCTCGGCGTTTCCCTTGAAGTCAATCGTGATACAGTCCAAGAAATCATCCATCATCCCGACCGTGTCCGGAGTATCATACCCATTAGAGACGAAGATGTTGATCAGTCCGTTCCTCCGCGCCTCGACACCAACATCATGTGCGAACTCCATGAATATCGTCGGCTGATTGTACGTATACGCGAGACCCTGACAACCATGACTCACAGCCAAGGTCGCAACCTCAGGGGGCATCATATCCGTCCCCTCTACTTTGCGCCGCTGGCTTATGTCGAAGTTCTGGCAGTACGAGCAGAGCCAGTTGCAGCCCGTCGTGGCTATCGAGAAAATCTTCGAACCGGGCATGTAATGGGTGACGGGTTTCTTCTCTATCGGATCAATGTGTCCCGTGATCACTTTCCCGTAGACCAGGAGGTGGAGTTTGCCCCCTATGTTCTGTCTGACCCCACATAACCCAACTTTCCCTTCGGGAATGTTACAGTAGCGAGCGCACGCTGTGCATCGGACCCTGGCGTCGGCAAGTGGCTGGTACAGCTGCGCCTCTCTTATCATATCACACTAGTCTACTGGGCCTAACACAACTTTTCAAATCCAACGGCCCATATGTCCATGAGTCAATCAGCTTGAAATCCCTTTCCTTACCTCATAGTTGGTAACATGGGTTGATGAGATGAAGGCATACTCTGGAACCGGCGATAAGGGTGAGACGAGTCTCTATGGGGGGACCCGGGTTGAGAAGGCGGACCCCAGAGTGGAGGCTTACGGCGCAGTTGACGAGCTGAACTCTCAGGTAGGCGTTGCCAGAGCACACATCAAAGCGAGAAAGTTAAACCAGATTCTGAAGAGCGTCCAGAGGGATCTCTGGATCCTAGGAGGAGACTTGGCAAGCGAACTCGTGACCGCAAACGTCCCCCGGATCAGCAAAGAACAACTTGACAGACTAGAAAGTGTTACTGACGAGCTGAACTCTGGACTGCCACGACTCCGCAGATTCATTCTTCCCGGAGGCAGCGTTCCAGGAGCTGAACTTCACGTGGCTAGAGCGGTGTGTAGGAGGGCTGAGAGGAGGATCGTTGCTCTCTCTAAGATAGAGTCGATTAACCCTGAAGTGCTTCCTTACGTCAACAGATTGTCAAGCCTCTTGTTCGTTCTTGCGCGGACAGCAAACAAGATGCAACGAGTCCCTGAAGAGGAATTCGTTCGAGATAAATGAAAGGAGGATCTCAATGAAGGAAGACTGTATCTTTTGTAAGATTGCTGACAAGGAGGCGGATGCGACGATCGTCTATGAAGACCCTCATACGCTAGCTTTCTTGGACATTCATCCTCTAAACCCTGGACATACACTGGTTATTCCTAAGAAACACTACAGCAACATGCTGGAAATGCCGAGCGAGGAAGCAGGGCGCGTCTTCGCATCCGTGTCCAAAGTCATGAAGGGGGTTCAGAAGGCCTCGGCGGCTGACGGTATCAGTATAGGACAATCAAATGGCAGGGCCGCTTCCCAAGAGGTCTTCCATATGCATGTTCACATCATTCCGAGGTTTAATCATGAAATGATGAGCGGATTCCCAAATCGGAAGGAGACGCATCGTGCTGAACTTGATGAGATTGGTCGGAAGATTAAGGCCGCTATTGCTGCTCCGAGAAATCTCTAGTTCTTGTCCTTGTAGTTCTCTCGATACCACTCGCATCTATCATTAAGTGGGCAGAGGGAACATTTTGGTCCGATGGGTCTGCAGATTAGTTGGCCGAACTTGACGAAGACTTCGTTCAATGGTAGCCAGTCTTTTCGATCGACTATCTTGGTTAGTTCTTCTTCTGTCTCTTCAGGAGTCTTTGTCTTGACCACTCCTAGACGGTTGAAGATCCTGTGCACGTGAGTGTCGACAGGAATCGCGGGCCTTTTGAACCCGTAGACCAACACGCAGTTTGCTGTTTTCCGGCCTACAGACGGAAGCGTCAGCAACTCTTCCATCTCATCCGGGACTTTGCCTTTGTATTCCTTCAGGATGATTCGCGCCACCCGCTTAACCGTCCTAGCCTTGGTCTTGTAAAATCCGACTGGCTTGATGAGTCGAGCAATGGTCCTTGGATCTGCTTGGGCTAGTTGGGTTGGTCGGGGATACTTGGCGAAGAGTCGTGAGGATGCCAGTGCGGTGACGGGATCCTTTGTCCGGTGTGATAGTATGGTTGCTATGAGGACGCGGAAGGGATCGTTATTTGTCGAGTCGCTGATCTCTTGTAGAGCTGTCGGGTCTTGGCGTCTGGCTTTTTCGATCGCATGGGCTGCGTCTTGAATTATCTTGTGAAGTTCACGAGCCGAGTGTGCGTTGACGCTTACTTGCAATTATTTTGCCAGTTTCCGGACTGTTTCTAGATTGCCTGCGTTGCCTCGTCTCTCGTCGATCGGTGTCTCAAGTATCAGGGGCTGGTCTTTGATGGCCTCGTGATGGAGTATTGCTTTGAAACCTGTTGTTCCAATGTAGCCCAGTCCGATATGCTGGTGCCGGTCGTGTCCAGAGCCGAGCCCGTCTTCAGAGTCGTTCAGATGGACCACCTTGAGATTCTCAAAACCGACAATATCGTCGAACTTTGCAAGGGTCCTGTCGACCGCCTTCTCCACATGGAGATCATAGCCAGCTGCATACGCGTGACAGGTGTCGAGACAGACAGCGACACGGTCTTTCTGCTTAACGCTGTCGTATATCTCACGGACCTCCTCGAACTTTGAGCCCATGCTGTTGCTGGTGCCCGCCATGTTTTCCAAGCAGATCTGAAAGTTGTCTTTCGCGTGTTTCGTTGCTTGGTTGAGCGCATTGCTAATTCTCTTCAGTCCGATCTCTCTACCCTTTCCAAGGTGGCTGCCGAGATGTGTGACGAGATATGGGATTCCGAGTTCTACGCAACGGTCAACCTCAGCGACGAGAGTGTCAACCGACTTTTTGTGGAGCTCGTCCTCGGGACAGGAAAGGTTCGGGAGATACGGCATATGATCAACAACGGGTCCGAGACCGCTCTTCTCGAGTTTCTCTCGGAAGCTCTTCACTTCTTCTGGATCGAGGCTGCTGAACTTCCAGCCCCGAGGATTCCTTGTGAAGACTTGGAAAGTATCACACTTCTCCCTAACCGCTGTGTCTACTGCATTGTCGAAGGATTTTGCGATGGAGACGTGGACCCCGACTCTAACCGTAGATTGTCACTGGATACAGGCGCTGTTCTTGCCTGATAGATAGCTTTGGCTGGTCAGACACCGATGCTGTCCAAGAAATGAAGTGATGATTGTCAGAGCTTGCCTTTCAGCGCGTCCAAGATCTCTTGCGGGTGCTGGTCGGGCTTTACTGTCTGGAATGTTTTGAGAATCTTGCCGTGTTCGTCGATCAGAAATGTGACTCGCCGAGCCATGTTCGACTTATCGTTGAGAACACCGTAGGCTTTCGTGATGTTCTTGTCCGTGTCGGCTAGTAATTGGAATGGCAAGTGAAATTTCTCAGTGAACTTTTGATGCGACTCGACACTGTCCACACTAACTCCTAACACCTCAGCGCCAAGTTCACGGATTTTCTGGTATTGGTCACGGAGCCCGCAGGATTCAACCGTGCAGCCTGGAGTATCATCCTTGGGGTAGAAGTAGAGGACGAGCTTCTTGCCCCGAAAATCTTTGAGATGGACTGTCTTGCCTGTTGTGTTCTGCGTGGTAAAGTCGGGGGCTGCGGTTCCCTCTTGGGGATTGGTTATCGACTGCATTCTAGTAGTGTTGAGATTGCTTGGCTGATTTATGCACATCGCTCTCGGAGAGATATGCGACAGTTACGCCGATTTTCGTCCAGCTCTTGGAGTCTTGTAGAATAACTGAGTCATAGTCTACCTATGTCAGTCGATGCTCGAAGAGTCAGGGAGAGAGATAGGTGGCAGATCTGGATTCTGACGGTCTTGAGAAGAATCGCCTGAGACCAGGTCAGTGGACGGTCTCACGAGTCGCAGAGTACTTTCACCCTATCTCTTGGATAGGCTTCTATCACACGACACGCTCAGGAAAAAAAGAAGAGGCCTGGGTCTTCCTCCTATGGGAAGATGCCAGGCCCTGAGGTCTGTGTCGCGATATCGGTATGGTCGCAGCTGCCAGTGTTTGACGTGCTGGATGTGCATCCGGGGGCAGCGGGCTCGGTCGAGCTGTTGACGTACTGGTCATTGCTGTAAATAATCGATGCGAGCCCTGTCGTTGGACTTGCTGCTACTCCGAAATCGTCGTATAGGTCACGATTACCTGTGCAGCTGACTCCCCCTTCGCACACTCCTCCGTAATGGATGATTGGTGTGGCGGCGACTTGAGTAAAGTTGCCGGGGCTTGTTGTGGCTTGGAGGTTCTGGGCGAAGTAGACGTACCAGGCTGCGGTCTTGGGATAGTTATCAGGCGGATTTGTGCCATCGTAGTATGATGTGCCGTACCATACTATGTCCAGCTTACCGGCTGCGCCGGCGGTGCTCCATGGAAATATGGAAGTATTGGACGGGGTCTTGTTGATTTGGACCGGGGACGACCATGTGGTTCCGTGGTCTGTCGAGAAACTGTAGTAGAGGTTATGGTCGTCAGTAAAGATCACGTAGATATTGCCTGCCCTGTCCACACTGACATTGACGAACTGGTGACCGTAGGAGACGCTGGTACTGGGATTGGTGTAGACGGCGTGGTCTGTGAAGGTCAAGCCTCCATCGGTGGAGACGGCAAGCCAGACGGCGTGGAGTCCACAGTTTGTACAGGTGGTCTCGGTGGCGGTTGCGACGCCGCTCAAGGACTGGTAGATGTAGTGGTTGCCTGGGTCAATTGCGAGGTTGCCGATTGCGTTCTGGAAGCCTGCGAGCCAGAGATGATTTGCGTCGAACGCGTTTCCTGTCTGTGAGAATGTTAGCCCTGCGTCGCTGCTACATGTGACGAATATGTCGTTAGTGGCGGTTATGCTGTGATAGGATACGCAGACCTTGCTTGTTCCTTCAGCGGCAATCCAGGGTCTATCATCGCCGGGCACCGAGGCTCCTGTCGGGTTTAGAAGCCATGTGCTGCCTCCGTCACTACTAGTGCTGACGTAGACGTTTGTCAGGGCAAGGCTTGCGACGTACACGTTGTAGAGTCCGTTGAGATTGGGTTGAGAAGCGACAGCGAGGTCAGTGTCTCCTCCCGCTGGCGAGAACTGGTTGCTGGCTGCGGAGGCGCTGTTCGGAGAGACTAGAGTAAGGTAGTGCAAGCCGCCGTCTGTAGATCTCCAGGCGTCGGTTCCACCTGTAAGTCCATTCTCAGAGGATCCGTAGAAGTTGCCTGCCCCGTCGGCTCGGATTGCTGGTTCGGCGGCATTGTTGTAACAGTTGCCGTTGGAGTTTGGACACGTGATTCCTGCGGCTCCTGCAAGTCCACTGGTTGCGAATGCGATGGTTCCGGAGGTTGGAGCCCTGACCAGGACGATTGGCGAGATTGCAATAATTATCATCAGTGCGAGACTCGCTGTGATTGAGAAGTGTCGAAGAGGTGTTGCGATTTTCTCTGTTTCAGTCAAATTGAATTTCCACCGCGTCCCGGAGGCGTCTAAGGCTTTATTCTGCACGTGTACGATTGCTCACACGAAATCACAACCGAACCATTTTTTCGAATATCCACACCTTCGTTTGATCACGTGGTTCCTGGATCGAGAGAATCCCTCTAACTTTTCTGAGGTAATACGGTAATAGTCCTGCTTCTGCGGAAAGATTGAGATGAAAGAGTCGGGTAGTAGCGAAATTTAGGGGAATGGGTTGACTGTCAAATAGGGGTTCTCAGAACAACGGGAATCGTTTTTTGGAGAAAAACCTCCACTAGCTTAAAATACGGAGCGACCCGAGAATACCTTGTTTTAGGAGCAAGACATCGAAAAATCTTGCCGGATGATGGGAGTGTACGTGATTGACTAGGATTGTTCTTACCGCTGATTCCACCCAGATGAGTGAGTACTGGGGGATACCTCTTCTTCCCTTCTTCAGCTGTGCTCCGGCTGAGAAAGTTCCACGGTTCGTCTTCGACTTTCTTGCTCCGTCAGTCCGACACTTTGACGGTGTGGCCGAGAAGGCGCCTTACGGGCTGCGGAAGCTAGAGTCGTCCCTTCTAAGAAAGTATGGCGCGGACGAGGTGGTTGTTGCTCACCCGGACCATGTCTCCAAGTTCGTAGACGACAAGACGAGTATTATCGGAATATCGACCATGGATCCGATGGGTCTGGGACCGGTGAGTATGATGTTCACCGATGGCGGAAAACTCACAGCGTATACGAAGAGGAAGTTCCTGGAGCTTGTTGGAGAGATCAATAGGACCCGGAAAAAATATCCGAAGGCCAAACTGGTGTTGGGTGGATCTGGGGGCTGGCAGATGGAGGTGCGCGACCGGGACACCAAAGCGCTAGGCGTCGACCATGTGGTCATTGGCGAGTGCGACCATGTTATTGGAGACATTTACAACGACATCGAGTCGAACAACAGCCCAGAGTTCATTCATGTTCCTCGCGGTCCGAAGCTGGAAGATATTCCGGACATTCAGGCTCCTTCAACTCACGGGCTTGTCGAGGTGATGCGGGGCTGCGGCCGCAACTGCCAGTTCTGCGAACCTAATCTCAGGATAGCGAAATATTATCCCAAAGACAAAGTTGAGCGAGAGATAGCGGTCAACCGGAAGATCGGAAACCCTAACGTCTGGGTCCACAGTGAGGATATCTTCCTCTACAAGCTAGAGGACAAGAGAGGCTTCATGCCCAACCATGACGCGGTGGTTGACCTGTTCAACACGGTTATGTCCCAGAAGGGTATTGGTTATGCGAATCCGACTCATGGGACGGCGGCGCCCGCCTGGGCCGATCCTGATCTAATACGGGACATTTCCGAGACTGTTCTGAAGGGATCCAAGCGGCACATTGGGATCCAGTCGGGTCTAGAGACGGGTTCGAGTGAGCTGATCAAGAAGTACATGCCTTTGAAGGTGAAGCCTTTCAGTCCTGATGAGTGGCAGGATGTGATCTATAACGGGACACGGATTTTCAACGAGTATTACTGGTTCCCGGCCTACACCATCATCGTTGGGCTGCCTGGGGAGACGTCTGAGGATGCGGTGGAGACTGTCCGTCTAATAGATCGGATGGAGCACGGGCTGAAGAAGGAGGTCGGTGTCAAAGCACACTTCACAGTAACCCCGCTAAGCTTCGTCCCGCTGGGAGTCTTGAAGAAGAGTGGATTCTACAATATTGACGATCAGGTGGATGAGGCACGATTCTGGGTCATATACCGTAGCTGGAGGCATACGGTGCTGGAACTGCACACGATGCCCCCGACGCTTCTCCAGTTGAACCCGGTGCTCAAAGGGGTCTTTACGACGCTCTGCTGGTTCGGCTCGAAGAAGATACTTGACGGGATCAAGGCTTGGGGAAGGAGACGAGGGTTCGACGCTGATAAGAGCCTACGGCTAAACTAAGAGACCCCGACTGGTTGGTCATAGTCTCAGAGAGCAGTCTCGTGTCGCGAGAAAATATGTTCTACCCCCTTTTTTTCCGAGGGCTCTTGCCAGTTAAAACCGGTCTGGGCGAGTCTTCCAGTTCAGGGCTTAGAACAAGCCAATCAAGCATTCTTCCATGTCGGATTTCTCCGGGTCTTCAAGCGTGAAGATCCCATAGGTCAAAAATCGCCTGCCCTGATCATGGATCCAGGCTTGTTCTGCGCTTGTCAGGTTTGAAATAGAAAGGTCTGGAATTTTCTTTCTTCCCCCGCTTCTCTTGAAAGATGGATTACCTTTTCTTAATTCCTTCAAGATCGCGAGTTTTGTGTCGCGGGAAATATTTTTTTCCTAAATTCTAGGAGGGGTCCATTCTCCAGCTGAAACGTTTCCTGGCGAGATTACCGGTTTCTCGCGCACAACAGCCGTATCAGCATTTTTCAACTAGCGCACCAACGGGATCATGGAAGCGTGAACTGGGCTTCATATGGAATCTTCCTCTCAGAATCCAGATCAGGGTTGATTCTAGCCGATTCCTATCTGCGTCCCCTCGATGTAGCGTCATGCTAAAAAGCAAGTCCGAGGCTTCGCTCTTTCCCAGTTCAAAGGCTTCGGGCATGGTCAAGACCTCAAGCGGAATGTTTGCGGGCCGCAAATTGTGTAAGCGGCGTCAGAGCTTCAGATGGGCCTATGCTCCCTACAAGCGACGCATGCTTGGACTGGACTACAAAGCAGACCCGCTGGAAGGATCGCCGCAGGCTCGAGCGATCGTCTTGGAGAAGGTGGGGGTTGAATGCCGCCAGCCCAACAGTGCAGTCAGAAAATGCGTCCGCGCACAGATCATCAAGAATGGAAAGGTCATAACTGCATTCCTGCCCGGCGACGGTGCGCTGAATTTCATCGACGAACATGACGAAGTCCAGATTGAGGGCATTGGAGGAGCAGAGGGCAAGGCATACGGCGACTTACCGGGGACGAGGTATCGGGTCTTCACCGTTAACGGCGTCAGTCTCGATGCTTTGTTGAAGGGTAAGAAAGAGAAGCCGCGTCGATAAGCGATCACTAAGAAGAATCAGGTCGTTTGCTTGTTACATGTCTTGTCAGGTAGAAGTTCAAGTATCTTTTTGAGTAAAAATAGTCCATACTTCTTTTCTAATCAGGGCTAATGAATCCAGTAAAATTACAGGAAGCGAATAGAAAAAATTGGCGTTAGTATGGGGCGTCGTCTGCTCCGAGTGCCAGCTACTAGCCGTAGAGAACTGCCCCCACTGCACAAGAGACCTCTGCGAGAAACACAGCGGCCGCCACGACTGCGAAAAACTACGAGCCAGAGAATACGCAGTCGCAGGCTAAGAAACAAGGAACCAGAAAAAACAGTCATTCCATAGGTAACAGTTCTAAGGGTAGAATTAGTTCAAGCATGAACCACAGCAGCCTCTGTTGCGCCATGGTGTAACCGAAACTCGCGAAGCCCCATCTCCTGTCCCATAACCACAACAGTGTCCTCTGATCGCCGCTGATAGAACGGCAGCTTCACCGCCTCCGCAGAAACCACCCGTTCCCGGATCTTGACTCCGAAGACGGTTCCCACTTTCGAGATGTTTGGCGGAACATAGCCCATGCCTATGCTGATGCCTAGAGTTGGAGAGAACGTCCCACTCGAAACCTTTCCAATGCTCTGATCTTCGAGAACGATTTCCTGGCCCTGTCGTGGGATTCCTTTGCCTGTAATCTTGAAGCCGGTTCGGACCCGAGGGGGTCCCTTCTCTTTCTCCTTTTGAATAGGTCCTCGTCCGACAAAATCACTCTTCTTGTCTAGTCGAACGGCGAAATTGAGTCTGGCCTCGACAGGTGATGTCTTCTCGTCGATGTCGTTTCCGTACAGACACATTCCGGCCTCCAATCGCAAGACATCCCTGGCTCCAAGACCCGAGGGTTTCAGGCCCTCATGCTTTCCGGCTGAAAGGAGCTTGTCCCATATCCTCAACGCGGGCCCAGGATTCTGACTGGTCGCGTTCCAGACATAGATCTCGAAACCGTCCTCACCAGTGTAGCCACTCCGCGTCACTAGACACGAAAGGTCTCCCACCTTGACGTCTTTTCCCGAATACTTGTCGATCTCTTCCAGCCTAGCGCCGGAGATGCTCCGTAGTAATTGCCCTGCCTTCGGCCCTTGCACGGCAAACATCGCAGATTGGTCAGAGACATCTCTCAACTCTACTTCGGGATCTTGATGTTTTTCAAGCCAGGCCCAGTTTTTTTCTCGATTAGCAGCATTGTATACAACCAGATACTTCGTCTGACCCGTTCGGAAGATCGTAAGATCGTCAATTATTCCCGCGCTCGGATTGCAAAGGAGAGAATAATGTCCCTGACCGATTGAAAGTGTGGAAACATCGTTGGTTACTAGGTGGTTGAGAAATGCCTCCGCGTTTTTGCCCTCAACCATGATTCTTCCCATGTGCGAGACGTCGAATAGCCCCGCATGTGTTCGTACAGCCTTGCACTCGGGAATTATTCCCTCGAACCAAACGGGAAGCTCGTAGCCGGCATAATCGACGATGTTGCCGTGTTTCTTGTGATAGTCGTAGACCTGTGTTCTCTTCGGCATAGTCAGCCTTGATTTGGAAGCTGGTTGCTGGGTAGAAAAAGGGAGATTATTGCGTAGGCGGAGCTGTCTGGGGGCCTATCTTCAAAGTCTCAATCGTGAATCCGAGTTTCTTGCCGCACTTGGGACAGTAGCCACCGTTTCGCTGGATAATCTCACTGGGCGTTTCTAGTTCAAGCCCAGTGTAGAGGAGGTCTCCGCACTTCGAACATATTATTCTCTGAGGGGACAAATAGTCGCGAGACCTCGACGATGAGCGTAAATTCTCCGATCCGGTATTAAAACAGTTCCAGAAGACGCGCGAAGACGAACCGCAGGAAAGCAGGGCTTATTATTGGGACATCTCAAGAGTCACGGAAGCGGACCGAGAAACGAGGACTGGTCATTCATGGGCATGAAAACGAGTCTCTGGAAGCTGAAGAGATCATTGAATAATCTGGCCTTCAGAATGAGCTTCATCAGACTCGCACCAGGATCCAGCAGACCCCTACTACCAATCGCCGAGTTCCTGATTGTCGGGTTCACCGTATTCGTGCTGTCGGGCGGATTATTCGTGCTCAC
>DASPWZ010000029.1:0-26031 GCA_035637535.1 Candidatus Dormiibacterota bacterium | reverse complement strand
GCTCTCTGGGTCCTCACAAACCTGATTGTCTATCCGAACGCGTTAGTACCGTATGCGTTTCAGACCGCGTTTGCAATTGTCACCGCAGTCTCAGCAGTCCTAGCCCTGTCCGGTGGCATAATCGGTGGTGTAGTTTCGCTTCAGCACTGGCCCAGAATCCACGCGTTGCTGATGGGAGGAAGAATTGGTTTTCCGCTCCATCTACATCACTCCGCACAGATGAGGGTCGAGAAGAACAAGGAGGACTAGGCCCTGGCGGGCATGCCAGTGCGTCTCCTCGACACGACCCCTCGATGGCTAAGACTCACCCTTGGCTGTTCCTCAGCCGTTTTGGTCGTGACGGGAATTGGGTTCTTCTTCGGCCAGCTGACCCAGTTTGACATTACCCCTTTCACGCTTCTACTTCACCTCACCCTTGCCCTTGCTGTCTCTTCTTGGATCCTCAACCTTCGAGTCAGAACCAGTCCTGATCGGAAGCCCCTCCTCGCTATTGGTGTGGCCGTGGTTGTGGGTTCGATCTGGAGTTCAGTCCAGCAATGGATTGGTTACTTTCAGACGGGCGTGGTCAGCGACATCATGCTGGTAGCTGGGGCTACCCTGATGGACATTGCTGGAGGTTGTGTCATCTATACTCTATTCCATCTCAACGTTCTGAAGAAATGAGGCCAGTTGGCGCCGTTAGTCACCTAGCGCTAAGACACACTATGCGACAGAAGGTCGATCTTCTCGATGACTCATTAGGCGGGCTTAGTTTAGTGAGATCTGGCTCGGGCCTGAACGGCAACAGCCTCACGGATCACAGTCCCCTCCTTCGGGTCCTGCGTTATCCTCTGGAAGGCTCTGATGATCTCTTTCGTTACAGGTCCAGGCTTTCCATCAGCGATCGGGACTCCTTGGATTCGAACTACCGGGACTATCTCTGCCATTGTTCCGGTCAGGAACACTTCGTCGGCGTTGAGCAGTTCATAGGGTGTGATGTCTCTCTCATGGACCTCGTAGCCTAGTTCTTCTGAGAGCTTGAGGACTCGGGCTCGTGTTATCCCGTGAAGAATGCCGGCGGCAGAGGTTGGGGTGTTCAGGATTCCATGTTTTACGAGGAACAGGTTGGATCCGTGAAACTCTGAGACCATTCCTCTATGGTCAAGCATTACGACCTCGTCTGCGCCAGCGTCAATGGCCTGGAATTTTCCGAGGACGCTCTGGATGTAGTTGAGGGATTTCAGTTCGTGGGTCGTGCCGTCGACCATGTCGCGTCTGTAGCTGGAGATTATTGCGGTTACTCCCTTCTCCCGGGCCTCCTTGCCGTGGGCTGGCGCGACGGGCTCGCACATTATGATGGTTGACGATTTCGGAGAGCTCCGAGGGTCCAGCCCGAGGTTTCCCCGTCCCCTGGTAACGATAAGCCGAATGTAAGCATCCATCATGTTATTCCTCCGTAGAGCATCAACGACAGCATTCGCCATCTCCTCCTTTGATAGCGAGACGTTGATCCTTGTGACTCTGAGGCCCTCGAATAGTCGTTCGATGTGATCGCGTAGGTGGAAGACTATGCCGTTGTAGGCTCGTATTCCCTCAAAGACACCGTCGCCGTAGAGTAGTCCGTGGTCGTAGACTGAGATCTTTGCGCTTCCTTTGGGATAGTATTCACCGTCGATGTATACAAGCGGCTCCTTCCCCGCCATACAAAATGCCCAGAATGAAAACTAGCGATTCGCTCTATAAAAGGACAGTCTCTCAAATATTGCGAGGCCGGGTAATCTCGACCTAAATCGTAATCTACCTGAAGACACTCGACGACTCTTTCTCAGTGGGCCGGTAGTTCAGCCCGGTTAGGGAACGCCCCGGATAGAACGTCCGCCTTACACGCGGAAACCCTTTCGAGGCCGCATGGTCGGGAGTTCGAATCTCCCCCGGCCCACCATAGCTCTCCTTCTCCTCGAGCAGAACGATGTTTCGAAGATATTGGCTTAAACGTTGCCAAAAGAAGACAAGATTCTCGTGTAGCTGAAATGAGTTTGGACCAATCCAGCATTCCGGGGCTTGGCAAGGGAAGACTGGAGGCCCTCACAGACGGTATATTCGCAACCGTGATGACAGTACTGGTTCTCAGCCTCAGCGTCCCCGTCATTGCGAGTGGTGTGACAGGCCCCAAACTGTCATCAGAAGTTGTTGGAGACATCTTGGCTTTGTGGCCCGATATTCTAGGCTACGTTCTCAGTTTCTTGCTGTTGGCTGTTCTCTGGATTAGCCACCATAGCGTGTTTCACTATGTTACGAGGGTCGACCGGCCACTTCTCTGGCTGAACACTCTCTTCCTTCTTACGATCGGATTTCTCCCATTCTCGACCGCTCTAATCGGGAGATATCCTGAGGTGCAGGTGCCTGTGATAATTTACGGAGCTAACATAATTGCCACGAGCTTCTGCATGCTGGGAATATTATCCTATTCTGCCCGAAACAGCCTCTTAGTCGTTCCCGAACATGACAAGAGGGTCATGCAAAGAATTAGAACGCGGTGGAGAACAGGACCCTGGATATACCTGGCCGCCATCATACTATCCTTCATACATCCACTCATTAGTTTCGCAGTATATGTCGGAGCACTGGTCTTTCTGGTCATTCAGAGTAGTTTTGGTTTCAGACACCGTCACAAAGCAGGCGACAACTTCTAGACCTTCAACTTTCAAAAAGCCAAGGTCGAGGCCGGCAGCCATCCCTGGCTAGAAAGGGATACTGGGATATCCGAGGTTAGCTCCGATAGTCAAAATTCATTCCTTCTACGGCGCAAATCTTAAATTGCTAAGAGCCTCTCGTGGCTTTACCATTGTCGCCTTTCAGACGGTATGTACCCCATCTACTGGTAGGCCTCACAATAAGCCTCATCATGGTGGGAGCTTACATGGCGGTGGGGTTCGCTAGCCTCACAGTCCCGAAGGCGCTTTGGTCAGTAAACCCAGTTAACATCACGTTCTCAGGAGATGCGGGCACCGGCAGTTCGGGTAGTGTTGGAGAAGTGGTCAAGTGTGCCCCGAAGGTCGATGATGTGGTCTTTCACACCACTGTCAGCGACCCGACCAAGATTAGCCTCACCGTCAGTCCATCTGGTGAGGCGACGTGCGGTCCAGCCCCGGATGGTGTTACTGTGACCGCACAATGTCTCGTGGCCGCGCCAAATTGTAAGGGGACCTATACGGGCACCGTGACCATAATCCAGGGATACAGCACCATTCCGCCCAGCCTATCAGTCACGGTCGTCGTGACCTAAACGCGTGTTCTTTCAGAGTAAAGACAGTTCCTCTGGCCGCCCTAGTATCCAATGTCTCCCTAAGCATTTCAGCCTACGAAGTGGCCTCGCCTGTCCATGTCGCTGACAGACCGTCTGCGACGTCAGGCAGACCCGGCCACCAATACCTGGCGCGTTGCCCCCGGTAGAGCTTTCTCAGGATTCAACTATGGATGTTCTGTTCCTACAACGGCTCCACTAGTACAAGTGGAGTTGATGAGTCTTCGCGATCCTTGACCCGTTGAATGGAAGGGACCGAGGTCTATCGGTTCGAAGTTTTCCAGACGCCCAAGACTAGGGCAAGCGCAAGTACTAGGCCGAAGATGAATATAGTCAAGACTCCGATGTGGATGAGCCCCATGTAGAATGCGAAGGTTAGGCCGAAGGCGATGAAGAGCCCCACAAATTTCTTGTTGCTGATATCCCAGTTGGCAAAATTCTGAGAATAACCCGCTTTCTTTATGATAAGAAAGATTAGCCCCAAGGAAGCGGCGAAGCTCGTCCAGAAAACAAGCCCGCCGAACAGTATCCCGGAGATTACTAGAAGAGTTGGATACATAAAGGCGAGAGCATAGAGAGCGTATTTTGCTAGACTCCTAGTATAGCCGAAAATATAGCGTTCGAGGAATCCGGCTTTTGGCCCTGGCTGGAATAAGGAAGGGTCAAACTGCCAGAGACGGGTCTTCCGAGGCTTAGTCAACGGATGGATGACACCCAAGAGTCGTAGAAGCTAATCTGTCTATCGGTACCTTTGACCCGACCGGAGCCCTTGGTAGTCTACACTACTCCTCAGGAACGGATCCAGCCCTACAGGCCACTTTTACTGGGCAATTTGCTCTTCGCTGATCAACCTCTCAGGGCCTTCACTCTCATGATGGGGATTCGTCCTACAGCCCACTCTTGGAGAATCCACTTCAAACGACTGTTTCTCGGGAAGCTCCAACTGACGAGTCAGAGCACTTCTTAGCGAAGGATAGCTTGATCAGAAGCAGGAAGAACGAGTTAAGTCCGACAGAAGACTGCATCAAAAAAGAACGTACTTAGTAATACCAAATTTGATCTTGTCTCTGAATAGATAATCATAAATAGATTATTGTTGAGCGGCAACTAATGTTTTGTCCGTCCTATCGTTCAAGTCTATTGAAAGCTCTAGTTCTCGTTTTGGTTGTGGTTACTAGCTCCCAACCAATGCATCTTAGTCCGGAGTTGCGGGGGGCGACTCAATACCTATCTGTCCCACCCCGGGCCATTGTCTCACCCATGCCAAGGAGCGTTTCTTTGGGTGCCTCAAATCCCCCTCGCGATCTATTACCATCTCCAAAGTTGTCTGCAGTTGCCGCCCCATTTGACTTCACTGTTTCAGTTTCGCCTGGTAGTGGGACTGTTGCTCAGACTGCGAGCGTTTCAGCGATAGTCTCCGCGACTCTGGTTTCCGGTGTGAGTACTTCCGTCACTTTCAGTGCTGCAAATCTTCCTTTAGGCGTCATGGCAGCATTCACTCCTGTTAGTTGTAATGTGACCTGCTTTTCGAGTGTTACGTTCAGTGCAATTTCGTCGGCAACAATGGGATCCTCGATTGTCACCATCAAGGGTGATGGAGGTGGGTTAATGAGAACAGCAGACTTTCAAATTAGTGTCGTTCAGTTCGACTACGGAATCTTCGTCTCGCCTGGTAGCGGCACTCTTCCTCAGACTGGCAGTATTTCCACAGTGGTCGCTGCAGTTCTACCCTATGGAGATTCTTCTTCCACCACTCTTGTCAGTCTATCTGCTTCTTTTCCTCCAAGCCTTACAGGCGTCACGGCTACATTCTCTCCTGGTAGTTGTAATCCGAATTGTTCTTCAACTCTTACATTCACCGCAAGTTCAACAGCCACAACTGGAACCTACAGTATCCCAATAACTAGTACAGAAGGTGCGCTGACGAAAACAATAACCTTCACTCTTACAGTCGCGCCCTTCAACTTCAATCTTTCCGTTTCTCCAAATAGTGCCACCATTGTTCCGACGGCCAGCGTCTCAACATTAGTCACCGCCACACTCGTCTCAGGGACGAGTGCTTCTGTAAGCTTCGGTATCTCCACACCCCTTCCAACAGGCATCACCGCGACCTTCACTCCCCCCAACTGCAATCTGACTTGTTCCTCAACACTCACATTCAGCGCAACTTCATCTGCTGCAAACGGAAATTATCCACTCACGATAACTAGTACAAGCATTGGATTAACGCAGACAGCAGGTTTCACTCTTACCGTCGGGCCGTTCGACTTCAGCGTTTCAGTATCGCCCAGCAGTGCTACTGTCGTTCAGACGGCAAGTGTTTCAGCAGCAGTCTCCGTGACTTTACTCTTTTCGGATACTTCCTCTACCACTGCGGTCAGTTTCGGTATTGGTGGTGGGGGTCTTCCCGCAGGTATCACTGCAACATTTTCCCCCGCCAGTTGCAATCCAAATTGTTCTTCAACCGTGACATTAAGCGCAACTTCGGCAGCGGCAACTGGAACGTTCAGCTTTGGAATCGTGGCCGATAATGGAGCGGGTGCAAGAAGATCGGCTCCTTTTGCACTTACTGTGGCGCCATTCGATTTCAGTATTTCAGTTTCACCTAGTGGTGCGACGGTTGTTCAGACTGCAAGCATTTCGGCACTAGTCTCTGTGACTTTGCCCTTTTCCGATACTTCCTCCACCACTACGGTCAGTTTCGGTATTGGTGGTGGCGGTCCTCCTCTAGGTATCACTGCAACATTTTCCCCTGCTGGTTGTAATCCGAATTGTTCTTCGACCGTTACGTTCTCCGCTAGTCCAACAGCCGCAACTGGAACTTTTACTGTCACAATCATTGGTACAGGTGGTGGGATAGGAATGAGAACGACAAGTTTCACGCTTACAGTGAACCCGTTTGACTACAGTCTTACTCCTTCGCCTAGTAGTGGGACTCTTGCTCAATCTGGGAGCATTTCAACCGTAGTCTCCGTGGTTCTGCCCTTCTCGGATACTTCTTCCACCACTCTTGTCAGTCTATCTGCTTCTTTTCCTCCAAGCCTTACAGGCGTCACGGCTACATTCTCTCCTGGTAGTTGTAATCCGAATTGTTCCTCAACTCTTACATTCACCGCAAGTTCAACAGCCACAACTGGAACTTTTACTGTCACAATCATTGGTACAGGTGGTGGGATAGGAATGAGAACGACAAGTTTCACGCTTACAGTGATTGCTTTTGACTTCAGTATCTCTGCCTCGCCCAGTAGCGTCTCTGTTGTTCAGTTTACCAATGTTTCAGCAACAGTCTTGGCTACTCTAGTGTCTGCACCTGGTACAGGTGCTCCGGTCAGCTTCACTGCTTCCCCAAGTCTTCCTTCAGGCATTATACTTACAATCGCACCGACCAGTTGTAATCCGAACTGTTCCTCGATAGTTACATTCTCAGTAGATTCATCCGTGACTCCTGGACCCTATAGCACTGTGATAACTGGAGCAGGGGAAGGGTTGAAGCGAACTGTGGGGATCTCCCTCACAGTAGTTGCGTTTCAGTACAGCGTTTCCCTCTCGCCAAACACTGCAACTATTGCTCAGACTGGTAGCATTTCGGGGGCTGCATTTGGGTTTGCCTTCCTGAACACAAATTACTGCAATTGCTTGTTTTTCGGCAATATTGACCCTACAAGTGTGCCTTCGGGCGTCACGGCCACGCCCAGCCTGAACGGTGCCTCTGTTACATTCTCGGTAAGTTCAACACAAAATACAGGCTCGTTTACGATTACGATCATCGGTCACGCCATTAACTACTATCCATTCTGCGGGCAACCGTCATGCCAAACCTATGGTCCTGAGATAACGACAGCATCAAGTTTCACTCTTACAGTGGTGCCTTCATTTGACTACTTTGTTTCTGTCTCGCCGAACAGCGGGCTTCTTGTTCAGGCCGCCAGTATTTCAGTAACAGTCACAGCCAGCATCATATCCGGTTCAACATCCGGCCCCGTCAGTTTCACGACCACAAATCCTCCTCCCAGCGTAACAATCGCTGCTAATGATTGTACTCCGAATTGTTCTACGGCTCTTACATTCACAGCGTATTCGACAACACCGACTGGAACTTTCACCGTAACGATCATAGGCAATGATTTTGGAATAATGAGAATGACAAGTTTCACGCTTACAATCGGCCCAGGCCCATCCGTTGGCGGAGAGGTCGTTCCTGTCGATAGGCTTGGTCTACTGGCTCCCTACCTCGCCCTGTCATCCATAATTATTCTCTCGACCTTGGCCATGATCTACCAGTTGTTCCGTCGGCGCAGGATAGAAGGACAGTCGACATCCCGCTGAAGAAGCATCCTCCTGAGAACGAACTTTCCCCTGTTTCGTCCCTAGACTCCGGTCAGCCAGATTCCCCCGAGCATTTGCTGAAGCCAGCAGGCCATGGAGGTGTCCGCCTTGACATTTTTCTAGACGCATATCTCTCAGAGAGAAGAAAGATAATTCGATTCCCGACGCTTCAGAGAAAGAAATGGCGGCTGAGACCGCGACTAACAGTTAGCGTTCTCATACTTCTAGTCGTATTAGGTGTCAATCTTAGTCCAGCGGGGAAGAGTTTCTGGTTTAGCGTGGGAGAGAATTATCGGTGTTCCCAGATAGAGACTCCTTCACAGTCTCCAACTCGGGCGGTTGCGCTGATTGATCAGCTCGCCTCGCAGTATCCGGATCCATCATTTGTCGAAGCTGTACGATCCGAGACCATGAGTTCAGGTCTAAGGTTTGACTATGTCGGACCCAACGGGGCCACCGTGGACTATTTCGCAAACCTTCCTCGGTACGACTATTCCCTGGTAATAATGAGGATCCATGGAAGCGTAGTAGGTGCTCCTATACTAGCAACTTCGGAGAAGTACAAGCAAGACTCTCACATTGCTCAACAGATCTGGGACAGAATCGGCGCAGTCAAGATCAATGATACTCTTTACTTTGCATTAGAAGCGCCCTTCGTCACCTATGAGATGTGTGGCCGATTTCCAGGCACGATGATCCTAGTTATGGGGTGTGACGGATTCGATAAGACTTTCGGAGATGCGTTTGTTCAGAGAGGAGCTAGCGCGCTGATAGGATGGGATAAAGCCGTAACAGTTACTCATACAGATAGCGCGTTTGAACAACTCGCGAAGCTATTACTAGCCGGCGGTACGGTCAGCGGATCAGTTCAAAGCGTGATGGACAGCCTTGGACCTGACCCTCAGACGGGGTCCAGCCTAGGGTACTTTCCCTTACAGGCAGCAGCCTCAACACTGTGAAAATGCATTTCCCTGCTCGAATTGGAAATAGTGCTGAATGACAAGAATCATCAACTGGTTCCGAGTTCTCGGCCAACGCTTCGGCTAAGGTCGAATTAGGTCACAATATGATAACCGAAATGGGCCTCATAGCATGCTCGCGTTAAAACGAAGCTTTAGAGTATTGCTTATAGTTCTTGGCTGGAGCATCACCATTTCCGGCATCATCCTAGCCGCAGTCTTCCAAGGTTATCTTGTTCCAACCCTCCACGGACCCGTCGCCGTTGGAGGGCAACCTGTTATCGTTGTGATTTACTACTTGGGGATTCTGGCTGTCTCTGTTCTCGCGGCCGTCTTAATCGATGATACGGGATTGTCCATAGTCGGTTTCTTTCTTGCATTTCCTTCCGCGTGGGTCATCGCCTTCGTGATACTGTCACTCCCCGCCACGCTGGGAGTCATACCGGTAGGTGAAATTCTCGTGACGACAGCCCTCGCTGTGACCTTCGCTGCCTTCTTCCCCTTCGTTGTTATTGCTGGACTACTGGGGACATTTGTGGGCATAGTCCTTTCAGAACGTGTGAATTGGCAACCCCCGCAAGATAAGGTGGGATAGGACCATGATCCCGAGGAATAGACATGGTCATGACAAGAGACGGTAAGGGGTCTCGCGGATTCAACCCTTATCTGACGCCTTGGTCATCTCAAAACAGGGTTTCTCAACTGCTCGGGCAAATTGTGGCCTGTCTACTATCCGAAGTGAAGCGCCCCTCAACGTGCTCTAAGATTGTGGGAAGTAAGATTGTCGTCCTACCGTGGCACATCGAATGGTGAAAGGTGAGATTTCCTTCGACGAAGCGCGGTAATCCGGTCGCGAGATTTTAGGAAGGAAAGGGATTTTGCACCGAGCAGGATCGCCCTAACGGCCATCTGACAGGTCTAGGAGCAAGGCGACTAGGATGCCACTGAACCGAACGCGGAAGGTCCTGCCCACTCTCAGCTATGGCTTGCCGAAGGCAATTCTTGCTGGATGTGCTGTGATAATGGCATTCCTCGCACTCAGACCTCTTGAGCGTGCAAGATTCGCATTCGTCTTCAGTGTCCGGTGTCCCGTTTGAGTCGCACCGCGGAGGTTTTTCGAACACTGAAATGATAAGAGTGAAGTGAGTTCTTCGGTAGACCCCGTAAGAGCTGTCGAAGGCTTGTACAGTAACAACGCTTAGTGACGCGGGGCAATTAGTCGCCACTTTCAAGAGAACTATGGAGGCATTCGGGAAACCGACTTTGTTCACGTATACGATTGTGCCATTACCAAGGGGTGAAGTAACACAGGACGGGAGGCCAAGTATGGTCAGAGAAATATCATTTGCATATCCGTTTACTGCGCGTCCCTGCACGCTCACTGAAGTGGAATTACCGGGGGAGACTCTTACCGAGTCCGGCAAAACCGTCACGTAGAAGTCAAACACTGCGAGGGTGGTGTTGAAGGAGTGGGAGGTTGCTGCTCGACCACTCGTCACGGTCAGTGTGTAGTTGCCCGGCGGCGTGTGAAGAGTCGAAACTCTGACAAACGAAGCCGTCCAGCCTGCGGTTAACGAAACGCTGGCCGGACTGATGGATGCTATGGGTCCGTTCAGAACGGTCGGAGAGACAGTGCCAGACAACGATAAATTGCCTGAGAATCCGTTGATACTAGTGAGTAAGACAAGCTCCGATGCAGGACTATTGTCGATGAAAGTCAGCCTGGTCGCACTCAGGATTCTGAAGTCGCCAACATGAACAGTCAAAATTGCTGAGTGAGATAGTGACCCGCTGGTCCCAGTCACATTGACGGCGAAATCGCCAGCCGTTAGAGGGGTTAGTTTCAGCGCAAAAACAACTGAGCCATTTGTAGCCAGCATAACGCTGTCAGTAGCTAGCGCCATCTTGAACAAAGAGGGGAAAGTATTGAGACCCATAGTGGCCACTGAAACATTAACCCTCACCTTGCCCGCAAAACTGTTGATACTTCTGAAGGTAACATCAGATGCGATTTGAGAATAGACTGTCGAGCTGATGTTGCTAGGAAGCGCGAGCACCGTGAAGTCGGCGAGGAAGTTCGTTACCCCCATGAAGGCTTCGAGAATTCCTACATCAACGCCGTTTATCGTTCCGTCTGCGTTCAAGTCAGCTCGTGGATTGTAGCATTTCATCCATGCCGTGCAGCCTATCGCGAGTTGCAGAGTGCTCGCGTCAAGTTGATCAACAATCCCGTCGAGATTAACGTCGGGACTTCTTGTCACAGCTACTTCGATGCTGGTCTTGTTTCCCGAGAATGTGAGCACCACCTCGGAGACAAGCGGATACGGAGATGTGGGAATGTCAAGCAAGAAGGAGGCTTTGGAGATTGCTCGGACAAATGAGGCGATGATTGGGAGTCCCGCTATCTTATAGTTCGTTGTAAAGAGAGAAACACCGGTGGAGTTGTTGGTCGCCGTAACTCTGACACCTCCCGAGAGGGACAATGGGTCCGAGAGGTCGACTGAGAGTGCGCCGACCGTCGAGACTGACACTCCTTTGAAGTCGTCAATGCTGTTGATGTGAATGGTGAATGGCCTAACGGCCAGGGACAAAGTGATAGTTTCTATCTCTGAGCCGCTCGTACCAGTCACATTGATCAAGTAGATCCCTTGAGATCTGGCTCCCACATAGATGGAGAGTTCGGAAGCGCCAGACCCTGGTGTGAGTACAACATTAGTCGAGCTAAAGGATAGTTTAGGACCAGACGCTGAGACGACCGCGCCTAATTCAACAGCCCCCGAGAAGCCGTTGACGCTGGCAATTGTGATGGCCGCTGCCCCGGCAGAATCCTCGAGAAGACTCAGACCGCTGGGTTCTGACAAGAGGTTGAACTTAGTCAGAGACAAGAAAACGCTGCCGGAAACCGTCACGGCTCCGCTAGTCGCTATAACTTCAACAGTGAATGCCTGAAAACCCGTAGAACTTGGTACCTTGATAGTCAGAGTCGAACTTGCTGACCCTCCCGCAGTGAGGGTAACATTTGTTGAGCTCCAGGAAGTTGATGGCCCGTTAGGCAGCGCAGATGCCGCCAGGGTGACGGGACCGGTAAACTCCCCTACGCTGGTCAACACGATCTTGGTAGTATTAGAAGAGCCCATCATGATGTTGACATACGTCGGTTCGGTGGAAAGTGAAAATGCCCTCTTCAATACCGTTACACTAGCAACATGTGTCACCCAGCACGATACTAGCGATCTACAAGACGATGATTGAGCCAGATATTCTCCGGCGACCCAAATTACAGTCTGGTCTGACGGGTCAACGCTGGCACCGAAATAGTCCCCAAACCTGACGGTGCCGATGAAGTTATGGCCTGTCTCGCTCGAGTTTCCCGCTTTCACAGTTACGGGTTGCCTAAACGTGTTGTCTGGGTCGGTGGTAGCATGTCCCGTGACACCTATGCTGGCAAAGCAGCATGTGTAACTCGTCGAAGAAGAGTACCCGAATACAACACCGAGGTTGCCGGAGCTGTCGATGCTAAGAGCTGGGTAGAAGTAGTACAATCCCTTTGCGCCGACATCAAAATCCTGCTTGACAACCATTGGGTATACTGCCGTGTCGATCTGTGTCAGCCTGAAGCACGATCGCACCTGATTATCACCAGAGGGCGTGCAGCCATCGTCCAAGGTCAGCCAGAGTTTGCCTTGGAACCAAGCAGCACTCTGTATTCGCGCGTCCCCTAGACCTCCGGCCGCCTGACCAGTATCTAATTCGACTGAAGTGCCAGGTTGCGCAGCATTCACGGAAGGGACTATGGTCGAGATTGAGAGAACAATGGTTTGAATCGTGACTCTCTCGGGCGGAACTCCTACAACAGAGTAGAACCGAAAATCACGATTGTTTATGTCTGAACCACCCGTAGAAACCATGTAGAGACTTGTAGATGAGCTGAGGGATTGGACGGGATGAATTGATTCTAAACCGTTCATTGGTCCAAATGAGGAGAAGTCGATCTTCTCAGCTCCAGCGATCAATTGGCCCTTGTTGAGCACCCACACTTGCGCCCCAACATAGTCTCGCCCGACATAATCGTTGGCAGTCATGACAAATTTGTCGTCGCTGATGCCGATTATTGGCTGGTCAGGAAAATCTCCGTGGGCGCTTACAGTGTAGATCTTCCAGATACCCATTGGATCAGTTGTGGCGGAAACTGCGATCGTCACATTGTTAGCGGTCTCGTCGCTGACGGAGGCGAACCATCTTGCGCTTGGAGCATCGAATAGAACCTTTGGGTCAACGAGTGAATCGTATTCATTCCGCGAATTGTTGAAGAACTGGCGAAACGAGAGTGTAGCCAGTGAGACACCTTGCTTTGAGAAGATTTCGATGTCATGATTTGCCATCTCCAGAATCTGGCTTGGGCCGACGGCGACTTGAGGGTCTGGAGGGTTAGCTCCTCCTTGAGGCGCGTTTATGCCGTCGAAGGATGTCAACTCAGTAGCCTGAGGCAAGATCATGGACCCGACGATAGAGGAACCTACACTGGAGCCTGGGAGCGCATTTGATAGCGTGGGAGCTTCGCTCTGTCGTATTCCGTCCGAGAGAGCTTCATCCCAAGGTTGAGGGTTAGGGAAAGATAGATCGCGCACCGTCACTCTGCCTTCTTGCAACAGCAGACCTATTGCAGGGTCAGAGAATGGAGCGGGAGAAACCTTGTCGATAGCAGATGCCCCGATTGGCAGAGTTGACACCGAACCTAGGACGCTATTTTGATGAGAAAAACTAATTCCCTGAAGGAGGGACGTCCCACCTGCTAGAAAAAGCATCATGGGAAGAAATACAATCGTGCCTATCCTCATCTGTTCGCGCCAACCATCTTGTCAGACTGGCGTCGAATGGCGTAACGTAGCACTACATGAGCGATGAGGCTACAACGCGCAGAAACCCCCACGGGCGCTTCGCTCGTTAGCCAACGAATTTTGCTAGACACCAGACTTAACTTTATCGGAAAAACGGCTGCAACGCTTTTTTTTGATTCACTTCTCTTCTGTACGCTGCTTGACAGCGAGAGCGACGAGTCACTGGTTCCAAGGGTGCGCCGGAACAAATTGTAGGATGTCAAAGGATTTGTTGTAGTAGCAAGCAAAAGCTGGGCCTCCCCGACCCGGATTTCTTAATAACGGAACTTCCCGAGGAGGCTTTTTTATCAGTTGGCGACGACCCAACCCGAACCTTGGCCCTCTCGACAAGTCTTACGGTCCTAGTAGTGGGTGTCTTCTTCGGAATCTATGGCCTGATTCTCTCAGACAAGTTCCACAAGCCGTCCGCAGCCGTCCTCGGCGCTACTCTGATGGTTGGGACGGGAGTGTTGAGCGAGACGGACTTGGTCTCAGCGATTAACTGGACGGCGCTCGGCGTCCTCGTAGGCATGTTCATCATCGCCTCTAGTCTCCGGGAGGCGGGGTTCTTTGAGTGGATGGGTCTTCGTCTGGCACGGTCGGTTGACGCTCATCCGGTCTTGATGTACGTTCTACTGCCCTTGTTGACGGCCGGTATGGCTTCACTCCTCGACATTGTCACCGTAGCTCTCTTTATTGTCCCGTTGACCGTGGAGGTCTTCGACGGTCTTGGTGTAGATCCGATCCCCTTCGTGATAGCGGAGGTCTTGGCCGCGAACGTGGGAGGGATCGCGACGATGGTGGGGGATCCGACGAATGTTATCATCGGCTCGTCTCCACTTGTCAACTTGTCCTTCAACCAGTTTCTCTACAATACTGCACCGATCGCGTTGGCCGTCCTCGCAGTGAACAGCTCTATTCTGTATCTGCGCAATCATGGTTTTCTGCATCGGGACGCGATGAAGAGGCATCGTGAACGTGGACCGCTCCAGCTTCCGAAACCCTCGAGTGCAGTCAAGGATCGGGGCCTACTCCAGGTAAGCATTGTTTCCTTGGGACTCGCTGTCGCGTTCCTCATTGTCCATACTTTTCTCGGGGTCTCGGCAGCACTTGCTACTCTCCTTCCTGCGTTTCTGATTCTTGTTTATGAGTCATCCCGGTCCAGCGAAGTCCGCGATGTTCTGGGGAGAATCGATTGGCAGATTTTCTTCTTCTTCGGAGGACTCTTCATACTCGTCGCAGGCTTCGCAAAGACCGGACTACTGGTGCAACTGGGCGGTTGGATGGTCCAAGAAGCGGGAGGAAACCTAGCCCTAGCAGTCACGTTGGTCCTCTGGACTACAGCGCTCATCAGCCAGATCGTTGACAACGTTCCGTTAGTAACGGTCTTCATCCCAGTCATCGCAGCGATGAGCAGCTTTCCTGGGGTGTCAATCGCGCCCCTAGCCTGGGCCCTCGCAGTCGGCGCGGGCATCGGCGGAATGGCCACGCCTATGGGAACAGCCTCCAATGTGGTTGCACTGAACATTCTCAACAAGGAAAAAAAGAGACTCGGCTTCGCCAGGTTTGCGAAGAGATCTTTACCATTGACAATTATTGATTTGCTGATTGCAAATATTATTCTGCTAGTCCGCCTCTAGAGGAATCTAGTAATCGTTCTGTTTCGACTTTTCCCGAGGTTTCTCTCCAGAAGTGTCTCTCTGCCGGTCCAGACCGAACCATATGGACCCGTTCCGTAGGTATTCTTTCCGCCAGACATAATTCCTCGCCATAGGTCGGGCAGATGTGAACCCGGGTCTCGCTGGCCTTTCTTCCTCAGCTTCTATCTTTGCAGTGAGAAGAGCAGAGCTGGTGGCTTAGCCGTAGAGTCCCTTGTGGTCACGTTCCTGTCTAGGGGCTTGCGGTTGGTGTTTGATTAGGGTCTGTGGGACTTTTATTCGGGGGATCATCTGCGCGTTGACGACGTAGAGCGGCTCGCCGTCAGGGCCGTATTTGTCGGTCCTCAGAATTCCCGTTATCTCTAGCTTGGCTCGCAGCACGCTGCCGTCGGAGAGTTCGTATACGTTCCACTTCTCGACGCCGACCCGTTCGAAGTCGACGTGTGTGGTGTTAACGCTGTTCGGTTCGAGTGTTGTCGGGGGAGGGTTTGTCGGCGTGCTTTTGAGTGTTTTTGGAGCGATGGTTGTGAAGAGGTTCTGGGACGACCAGGCGTAAACAGGCTGACCGGTTGGGTCATAGTCTGTGCCGCGGAAGATCTTGGTGATGATCAGTCGGCCGAAGAGTGAGGTACCGTCTTCGAGCTTGTATTTTATCCAAGGCTCATCCTTCATCGAGAACTCTACTGCGTCAGCTTTGGTCAGGTCAACCTGGGCTTGCGACACGAACCTTCACTAATTAAGATGGTGCGTGAGAGGTATATACTTTGACGGGCTGACCGTCCGACCCTGTGCCTCGCTGAGGCACAGTATTCTTTTCTACCGGATTCCAAAGATTAGAGTCTCCCTATCATCTTCTAGCGGAAATGAGAAAGCGGTTTGAGCGATCTGTTTCGTCGTGTCAAAGGCTTCTTCGTACCCGGAGAGAAGGACGCGTTTCTCCGGATCCAAGAGCTAGCGGGCCTGGGCGAAGAATCGCTGGAACTGCTGGTAAAGATTCTTTCATCCTCCGCTAATGGCCCAAGTAATGGGACGCATAACGGCCTTCACGAAATTGAGACATGTACTGAGCGTATCAACGTTCTGGAGAAGATGGGGGACAAGATTACTCAGTCTTTTGAGGAGATGCTGGGGCGAGGGTCGATAACAGCCTCGATCGAATACGACTTCGGCCGATTGGCCGATAATGTAGATAGTATTCTGGATCGGGCCCACGGCTTGTCTCGACAACTACGCCGAGTTACACGCCGACCCTTGCGTGAGGCAAAAGAATTTGACACAACGAATCGGAAAGAGATGATTCAGCTGATCGAGATTGGTCTAACCCAGCTCCGAGCCTTCAGGAAACTGTTGACGATTGCCGGGACGAACCGGAACCAAGCAATCGAACTTGCACGCGAGATCGAACGATTAGAGGAGCAGGGAGATGATGTCAAAGATGCGATGTTGGATGAGCTCTATGGGTCTTGGGAGAAGTTGGACTATGCCTCCTTCCACAACTATCTAGAGACGACCATAGAGGCGGACGATATTCTTGATCTGTGTGAGGATGCGTCGGATCTGGTTATCGCCGTTATGAAAGCCCTGGGCGCCTAGCCAGGCAATGATCCCCACTCTAGATATAGTGTCACTAGTACTAGCAGGATTGCTCGGCATGGCAGTTGGAGGAAACAACCTCTCAGCCTGCTGCGGACCCCTTATCGGGAGCGGAATGGTCAACAGACGGACGGGGATAACAATCGCAATCATAGGCTACCTCCTAGGACTCGCACTAGAGGGACCGAAGCTCTTCAGGGTCAGAGAAATATTTCTACCCGTTGATACTGCGACAGGAACATTCTCGATCCTGCTAGCCTCACTCATAGTCTTCCTCGGTGGAGAACTCTTCCAGATCCCACTCTCCCTGTCTAAAGCACTCACAGGCGCCATCCTCGGAGTAAGCATAGCCCTCGGAGCCTTCAACAGCTCAGGATATCTCATCCTGATCCTAGCATTCTGGTTTCTCGTCCCACTCGTCGCAACCGCGCTGGGGGTCCTCTTGGTAGGACTGGACGACCGGCTCAGCCCCAGAAACCTCTGGCTGAAACTTTCATTGTTGAAGACCGGCCTCCTAGTGGTCTCATTTCTCTCGGCTTACGTCCTCGGCAGTAATACACTCGGACTCATCGCTGGCGTCATCTACAACCAGACACTCTACGCAACCATAGCAGTGGGCTTGGGAGCAGTCCTCGGCACTTTCGTCCTAGGGCGAGGTGCTCTTCGAAGACTGACAGAAGGCATCTTCAGCCTCCGATATCCCAACGCGTTCTTCTCTCAGCTAATAGGATCCGCAACGGTAGAATTGGCAAACCAGTTAGGAGTGCCACTATCGATCACCGAGACCGTGTCGTCTGGGATCATCGGATCAGGGCTCGCGCGACGTATGAGAATGATGAATGCTAGAAACGTCTTCCTCATCATATCCAGCTGGATAATCTCCCCAGCAGCAGGCTTCCTCCTCGCCTTTGCCCTCACAAGGATTCTCTAACAAGACAGTAACCCTTCGAGCTAAGATAGCTCACGATCAAACCAACTGAAAGGCCGGAGAAACGGATTCTTTGAGACCTCTCCTCAAGATTAAGAGCCAGCTCATCGCATAAAGCAGTGAAGATAGTCTTCAGGAACTTGAAGCTGAAAACTCCGTGGTCCCAATGTCGAGTAATCTCCTAGCATCCATGGGCACAGCAAAACCGCGCCGAGACCGTATTGTCTCGACCCCTGAGAAACTCTGTCCAATGTGTAAGAGGGTCCAACGACTCTCTGGTGAGGAGAGATGCGCGATCCACGTCAAGGCTATGACACTCGCGGCTCATCACAAAGAGTTTGACACCAAACAGATCTCCGGGTCCAGTCCCCCAGGCGTCTTCGTAGGAAGATTCGGCTATCCGAAGGTCTTCGTTGGACCAATGGTCCCACCAATCTCAGGGGACACTGAGATACTGGACACTCCAGAGTGGTGGATGGGCAAAGGATTCGACGAGATTGTCGATTTCCGCTACAGCTTGCTTCGCGGTTACGTTAAGTCCAGCGTCTTTGATGCTCACGAGGGCGGGAGATTGATCGAGACGTTGCAGGAGGTTGCAATGATGACGAAGCCCGTAGACACACAACTCACTCTCACTCGACCGCCCCGGAAGATCTTGGATATGCGTGAGGATTCTCAGCCGTTCGGACCCATTGCTCCTCTAGCATCTTTTGAAGCAGGTAATTCCTCGGTTGATGAGAGAATCGAAAAAGCATTCTATGATGGCGATCTTCCGGCAGACGACGCGGTTCTCCAACTATACAGAAACGGTGTCCTAGTTACGCGGATTCAGAGAGCGTTCAGCCTCGGCATGTTCGGTGAGAGCAAAAGACGCAAACTCGTCCCCACGAGATGGAGCATCACAGCCATTGACAGCAATCTGAGTCTCAGGCTAATGGCGCGGGTCAGGCAGCATCCGCTCATCGACGAGTACCGGGTCTACAGATACAACTATCTGGACAACACGTATGTGGGAATTCTAACGCCTGAGAGCTGGAGGTTCGAATGGATCGAGGCCTGGTTCGAACCTGAACTCCTTGCAACTAGCTTCCCAGACGTAAACATGGCCACGGACGTCGAGAACACCAACTATGTTTCGCCCGATGGGCATCGACCAGTCATGCTAGGCGACTCGGAAGATTTTCGCAATAGGAAGACCTACGCAAAGCCCGGAGGCTGCTATTACTCCGCGAGACTCGCGGTTTCCGAGTATCTCGACACGATCAGAAGGCAAGCCGGTGCAATAATGTTGAGGGAGATTCATCCGGGCTACATTATGCCGGTTGGCGTCTGGAATGTGAGAGAGAGCCTTCGAGCACTCTTCAAAACGAAATTCGAACAGTTCGACTCCATGGACGCCGCGATGAACTATGTCAGCACGATCTTTGAGATCCCGAAACGTGGCTGGATCGAGAACTCAGCCATGCTCCAGAAAGCATACTTCCAACGAAAGATTAGCGAATTCAACTAGCGACAGTCATAGGCGCGCCCGCGCCCTCTGTCCAAAGTTCCACCCCAGCTCCGTTGGAACAACTCAAAATATGAATCATCCAAAGACCACAACCGCTGGACGCTGATGAAAGAACGCTCGCTGTTCATCCAGAAATTCGAACAGATTGCAAGAGAAGATCCCCGAGTGCTCTCCGCTTTTCTTGGAGGTTCACTCGCCGACGGGACAGAGGATGATTTTTCCGATCTCGACATCTACTACATTCTCGAAGAGCAATCCTATTCCGACTTTACCTCTCAAATGCGAGCTCGTCTCGCCGAGATGGGTCCACTCGTATTCCTCGAACAGCACAACAACTTCGGATTCGACGTGATCCTATTCATCTTCCAGAACGGAGTCAAAGGCGAACTTGGCCTAGGAACCACAAAGAACCTCAAGACTCTACACGCTGGACCCTACAAGGTCCTAGTCGACAAGAAGGATCTGCTCGACGGCTTCGTCTTCCCCTTTCAATCATCACTCGAAGGAAAAGATCTCCAAGAATACGTCGAAAAACAACTACGCTGGTATTGGTACTGGTACTACGTCTTCCTCTCCGCTGTCGCTAGGGGAAGGCTCTGGTCAGCGTTCACCCAACTCCAGCAGATGAGAGAGTACGCCTTCAAACTCATTGTCTTAGCCCACCATCCTCAGAAGATTCCGGGACAGAGATTTGAAAGAACAGTTCCTCGCCTTGTTCGCGACGAGCTCGGCAACGCCTCTCTTCCACACTATGCTCGCAGCAGCATGATCGCCAGTGCTGATGCGATGACCGAGATCTTGAAGAGGGAGATCAAACAACTTCTCCTGTCTAGCCACGCGAGTTATCCAGCAGATCTTGAAGCGACGGTCCTCGACAAGAAACACTCAATAGTGAACTCCTCTCTGAATAGAGGAAGCGAAGTTTCCTAGATCCAGCCGCTCCTTTTGGACCAGTAGACGAGTCCCAATGATATAACGACCATTGCCAGAATCATCACGTAGAATCCACGCGGATCACCGCTCCCTGGCTGGAAGAAACCTGGGCTGAAGTTCATTCCGTAAATTCCAGCGAGGAGAGTAAGGGGAAGAAATATTGTAGCGACAAGTGTCAGTACTTTGATTGTGTTGTCTGTTGAGGCGGAGTGTAGGCTGATGTAGAGGTCCCGGACATCGCTTGTCCTGTCTCTGTCGTTGTCGATCGTCTCCAAAAGCTGGAAGGAATGGTCGTAAACATCTCTGAAGCTTCTAAGATTTGAGTCAGCGACGAACGGCACTGCGCCGCGCATCACCATTCCGAGCATGTCTCTTGTCGGCGTAAGAGACCGTCGAAGATTCATCAGTTTTCTTCGTACCCCGCCAATCGTGGTCACGATAGAGACTACGTTCTCCATTCTCCTCACTCGTGTCTTGAAGGTCGTAATTGCCTGCTTGTCAAGATCCTCAAGTCGTTCCTCCACCTCATCCAAAATTGGATAGTAGGCGTCAACGGCGAAGTCGAGAAAGACGTAGAAGAACAGGTCAGGTGAGGGGGCGGTTGTCAGTGGCGCGAGACCCCTAGCTCTAATCCTTGAATCCATTGAATGGATCAATTCTGAATCATCTGAATGTATAGTTATGATCCAGTTCTTCTGGAAGAAGACAAAGAGCTCGATTATCCCGCTCTTGTGACTCCTTACGTCAGGCACGTGGATTACTGCAAACACGTTTTTCCCATATTCCTCCAGCTTCGGCCTCTGATTCCTGTGAACAACATCCTCGATGGCGTATTCGTCTAGGTCAAACCTGCTCTTTAGATCAGCAAGCTCTTGGGCTGTTGGGCTCTCAGCGTCGACCCAGAGCATTTCGCCTTCGTGAACCTTATCGGGAAAGACGCTCACAGTCTGAGCGGGTGCACCGTACCCGGTTGATTTGAGAAGCGTGAGCGAAATCAACGTCAGTGCGCTTCAAAGCGTTCTTGAGACTGTAATAAGTTGCACAAGTCCGACATGATTTGATCGATCGACTTCCCCTAACTTTTTTAGGGAACATAAATCGTCGGCCGAGAGCGAGGCCGGAGATCTTCGATTCCACATCCTCTTTCCCGGAGCAGGAGAACTATTGACGACAAAAACGGTAGGCAAGATCAGCCGCGATTACAAACCATCAAAGACCGAGGAAGAGGTTCTCCAATGGTGGAAGACTAGCGGAGCCTACGAGAAGACAAAAAGAAGACTCCTGAGAAAATCCAACTTCTACTTTCTAGACGGTCCACCGTTTGTAACTAATCCGCCCCATGTAGGGACGGGCTGGAACAAGACCCTGAAGGATGTCGTCATACGGTTCCAACGAATGAAAGGCCACAATGTCCATGACCAGCCCGGCTATGACTGTCATGGACTACCCGTCGAACTGATGGTTGAGAAGAGCCTCAATCTCACATCAAAGAAAGACATTGAGAATGTTTACGGTATTGACCGGTTCATCGCTGAATGCAAGAAGTATTCTGACGTGAACATAGAGGCTCAAACGCGAGTCTTCAAAGATCTCGGCATATGGATGGACTGGGACCGTCCATACGTCACTTATCACGACAGATACATCGAGTCAGTCTGGTGGACCGTCAAACAAGCGCACGAGAAAAAACTGCTCTACAAGGGATTGAGAGTTGTCCACTGGTGTCCCCACGACGAAACAGCTCTCGCAGGATACGAGGTGACCGACGAGTATCGCATCATCAAAGACTACTCCATCTACGTGAAACTACCGATCGTTGACAAGCCTGGAGAATTCCTCCTAGTCTGGACCACTACCCCATGGACCCTACCAGCAAACGAGGGCGTCATGATTCACCCCGACATGATCTATGCAGTAGTAGAAGTTGATGGCGAAAAGCTGATAATTGCCAAAGAGAGACTGCCACCGGTACTCGGAGAAAAACCGTACAAGATCTCACAGGAACTGAAAGGACAGGATCTAGAAGGAGTCTCCTACGTTCCGCCATTACTAGAAGAGACTCATCAGAAGACGGGCGGGAAACTTCACAGAGTATTCTTGAGCTCGGAGCACGTTACGATGACCGATGGCACAGGCCTAGTCCATATGGCTCCCGGACATGGTGAGGAGGATTTTGAGGTGGGCGAGCGAAACGGCCTACCGGTACTGTCGCCTGTAGACGCATCGGGACACTTCACGCCCGAGGCCGGAAAGTATGCGGGCCTCCAAGTCAGAGAGGCAAACCCGGTGATCGTCAAGGATCTTGAAGCCAAGAGACTACTCTTCAGGGAGGAGACGATCGAACACTCGTATCCGCATTGCTGGCGCTGCAAGACCCCCCTCATACTCCGAGCCACAGATCAGTGGTTCATCAAAGTCACCAAATTCAAGCAGAAAATGGTCCAGGAGAACAAACGAGTCCGATGGACCCCAGAATGGGGAGGATCCAAACGATTCCACACATGGCTAGTTGGCGCCAGAGACTGGGTCATCAGCCGCCAACGTTACTGGGGAACCCCACTCCCCGTTTGGACATGCCGAGATTGCGGAGAACATACTGTCGTTGGCTCCAGAGCCGAGCTAGAGAAGATGGCCGTTGGACATCCACGAAAGTTTGAGCTCCACAGAAACGGCGTCGACCAGATAGAAACAAGATGCAAATGCGGCGGCAAAGCGAGAAGAGAGCCAGATGTCCTCGACGGATGGCTCGACTCGGGCGTAGCCTCATGGGCAGGTCTCGACTATCCACCTAACCTGAAGGACCTGAGGGCATGGTGGCCCGCTGACGCGATCGTCGAGGCCCACGACCAGACCCGAGGCTGGTTCTACAATCAGTTAGTCTCCAGCATTCTAGTCTTCAATAAAACACCGTACAACGCAGTGCTGATGCATGGACACACCCTGGACCAAGAGGGGGAGAAGATGAGCAAGTCCAAAGGCAATTTCGTCAGTCCAGAGGATGTCATTGGAAAGCATGGCAGAGACGCTCTTCGGTTCTATACTCTCCAAGCCACAGTCTGGGACGACTTCCGCTTCTCCTGGAACGCTGTAGAGACGGCCGCCCGGGATCTACAGATTGTCTGGAACGTCTTCTCCTTCGCAACCCTCTACATGAACCTCGACAAGTTCAACATTAAGATGTGGACAACACGAAAACTAGCGAAATCGTTCCATCCCGAAGACAAGTGGCTACTCTCAAGAACTGAGACCCTGGTGAGAGGCGTAACGAAGCACATGGAGAAGCTCGAAATCCACTTAGCAGTTCGGGCGCTCGGAGAGTTCGTCATAGAAGATCTCAGCCACTGGTACATTCGACTCGTCCGTCGACGATTCTGGTTAGAAAAGACAAGCCAAGACAAACTCGCAGCCTACACGGTTCTCCATCACGCGCTGAGAAGCTGGCTCGGACTCGCGGCGCCCGCAATGCCATTTCTCACGGAAACAATCTACCGAGGAGCATTCAGGAGCACTGAACATCTTGGTCCGGATAGCATCCACATGACCAACTGGCCCCGCATGGACGAGAAATGGACTAACAAAAGACTAGAAGAGGATATGCGCATCGTACAGCACATCACTGACGCTGCAGCTTCGGCACGCCAATCAAAGAAGATCAAACTCCGTCAACCAGTTTCCACGATCCTGATCGTGGCCGACAAACCCATAGTGAGACGCACACTCAGGACACTCCGGGAACTTCTCCTTCAGCAGGCCAACGCTAAGGATGTGAAACTGGTCAGTCTAGGTGAAGAAGAACGGTTGAAGAAATTGATTGTTGAACCGAATTTCAAGGCTCTCGGTCCAGTGTTTCGCGGATACGCGAACAAGATCGCCGAGAAAATCCGCTCACTAGATGGCCGCCAGCTCATGCGAGCCTTCAAGGAAGAAGGACATTTCTTTGTCAAGCTAGACGAGAAAGAGCACAGGATTACGAGCGAGATGGTCTCCTTCAAGGAAGAGATACCTGAGAACCATGCTATCGGAACGTTCGAGGAAGGACGCGTCTACGTGGACCTGACGATTCCAAGCGAGCTAGTTAGAGAGGGCTTTGTCCGAGAAGTAATCCGTAGGCTGCAGGAGATGAGAAAACGCCTAGACCTTCCTGTCGACGCATTCGTCGAGGCATTCGTTTCAGCCTCTGACCCGGAAAAGCTTGGCTGGTTGGAGGACGAGAAGGAGTATTTGATGGAGGAAGTGCGAGCCAAGACGTTTGTTCTGCTACGACCAGACCAGCCACGGCCCGCTACTGGACTAGAGGAAGATTGGAAGATAGAGGGAGACAATTTCCACATGGGCATATCACGTCAGCCATGACAGATCGTCAACACGACGCCTTGCAACAGACCTCTCGGAGGAACCTTACGGAACATATGCATTCGACCCTTTCAAAATGGTACGTTCGTCCTTGGTAGAACTGAAACCGGACTGTTGGATCTGCAAAACTCTACGGGAACCGTCGCACCTAGTCTTCTTTGAATCCCGCACTTCTATCGGAAAGCTCAACCCAGACCAGTTCTTCAAAGGCTACTCTTTCCTCACCCTCAAATGGCATGACGAAGAGCTCTATCATCTAACAGACAAGAATAGGAAGAGCTTCCTGGAAGACATGTCCCGAGTAGCCACAGCTCTTGCCAAGACACTCAATCCTGACAAGATGAACTACGAACTGCTCGGTAATGGAATGCCTCATCTTCACTGGCACCTAGTTCCACGATACAAGACTGACCCCATGTGGGGACGACCGATATGGGCAGGGTCTAGACGCAGGAAGAGGCTGACGAGAGAAGAGTACGAGAGCCTAGTAAAGCAAATTCAATCTCATATCAAAGAGAGCAAGTAGATCGTCTCCTTCGTCGAACAGTACCGTTCAACAAGCGCTGACAGTTACGCCAGATTGAAACCGCCAGCAGGAGCCCTGACATCACAATCTCGCTAATTGGAGCGTAGTGCCCGACGTACACCGAAGTCTACCTTGACGCTGCGGCACTAATTCTTCCAACCATCGCCCTCTGGCGCCTCATCCATCAGAAAGCATCCCTAACCGGAGTTAGAGCGGGAAACCTAGTACGACTCAACATGTGCTTTCTGTCTGCAATTGTCTTCGACATGTTTCGTAACTTAGGCTACAGTTGGGCAACATATGGCGAGAATGTATGTGCGGGCTTGGTTTTCTCTGTTGTCGGGCTGGCTGCCGCAAGCCTATGCTTCTGTCCGGACTGCACTACGCTTCGAGAAGCTTGGTCGAGACTGAAGTCACGCACATCATTTCTGCTCTATGAAGGGGTGGTTTTTGCTGGGATAATGCTCAACTTGTTTCTTCCGGGTTCGTTCCTTCCTTTCACCGTAGTCTTGCTCTCGGCAGCAACGGTCTACCCAACGACCCTCTTCTTGTTAGCTCGAAGGCGAGCGAAGCCGCCACATATCAGAAACGCGATGGCCACCCTTTCAATAGCTTGGGCCCTCTTCGTCACAGTTGGGACATTCCTGTTCATACTTGGAACGCAGCCTCCTTTGCTTCCGATATTTCTTCCGTATGGGTGGGAGATGGCGCTTATCACGGGTTCGGTATTGTTCTTTTTGATGTCCGTTACTCAACTCTATTCTTCGGGTTGGGGGAGATTCTCACCGGGACAACTTGTTCCCGATACGATAGTCAAGGCTGGGCATCGGTACCTGATCCTCCACGACTCAGGAAAGAGAGCAACCTCGTTTCTCTCCTCGACACTTAAGGGACTGATTGATTCTGGCGCAAGAGTCATCATCAGCGCGTCGAGTAACGGATGGCTCGTAGGAAACCTATCCCAGCAGGAGACGCACTTCGATGAGTGGAAGCAGAACGGGAAAGTCATCGTTTCAGAGAGTTGGGTCGGACACACCTTCGCTCGCGAAGGATTGTCCGAAAGGCTGAGCTTCGGCCCCACATCA
>DASPWZ010000028.1:0-13855 GCA_035637535.1 Candidatus Dormiibacterota bacterium | reverse complement strand
ACTCTGGGGATCCATTCTGACGCTGTTCCACATGGATATCTGTGTCGGGACGACAATTGTGGTGTTTGTCGCGTAGGGCGTTATCGTCTGTTGTGTTACCTTGTTCGAGAAGATGAAGAAGAGTGTATGGGTGCCATCTGTAACACTCGCCGCAAACATGGTCTTGGTGGTAATTTCGGTCGTCAGTGATTGGTTGAAGTGGATGTTCACGCTCGTGGCGTTGAGCAAGACTCTCTGCGATAGCGCTAATCCTTCAACCAGCCCTCTCCCGGCAGACGTGTAATTCAGCATCATTTGCAAACCGCTGGTCCCATTGACCCCAAGCGGGGTGACGCCGGAGACTAGCGGGTCGGTGTTGGAAAGAGACAACTTCCAGCCAAACGGTACTTTCTTACCAATACTCTGCTCCAAAACCCACCAGTTCAATCCAGGATTAACAAGGGGCGGAGGCGGTACGTCGACCTTCCAAGATGACGACTCGCCAAGCAACTGACCAGTAAGCTTGTCATAAATCATAATGCGGAACTGGTCGCCTCGAGGCACGGCACTCAGCGCATCAGGAGCACTGATTAGGTAAGTGTTCTCGGTGCCGCCCGTTAGCGCAGCGCTAGAATTGGTTGTCCAGTAGAAAGGTAGCGGACCATACTTGACAAAGAAGGTCGGCGAGACGGGGGTAGCCAAGAGATTCGTGAGAGTTACGTTGATGCGTGTCGCGGCTCCGAGACTGTCCGGATCCATTACGCCGTTGATCTGAATCGAGGCCTTGGGGTTTGAGACTTGTGAGATGTAAGCGCCTGAGACTCCAACAAAGGCCAATGTTACTACCATAACAAGCACGATTGATGGGGTCAGCTTCTGACGGAATATCCGGAGAAGCGTCCCGCTGGGTGGACGCCAAGCGATGCTAGGGAGCCTCATTGTCAAGTGGAGCCTGAGTCTTGGACCCCCGAGTCGGCCTAGCTCGAAGACGAGCGGGAATAACCAGTAAGCCATGTAATTCGGAAAGGATCGATAATAGAAGAAGAAGAGGAGGATCGGGAATGCGAAAACCATACTGTTTAGGCCGCGAAAATGCCGAGCGTAGAGGAAGACCAAGATGCCAGATGTACCTAGCATCAGGGCGAGGAAGAACGTGGAAGGAAGCGCGATTCCAAGGTCTAGGAGAAAGTTGGAGAGACCTATTCCTCCAGGAACTTGCGGTGTCGCGTTCGGCAGATAGGGAGCGACGATGTCGGCCCACCATGAATTTGGAGAAGCGATGATGAATGGCAGGTTCGGTAGGAAGAACGCTGATAGCATCAAGCTCATGCTGGAAGCTAGACTGCGTAGTCTCGACCCTGGTCTCTCGTACCAGAGACGAACCATGAGGAATGGAGCGATTACAACGGCAATTTGTTTCACTGCAATTGCGAGGCCTAGCGAAACCCAGCTCGCCTTGGGATTACGATACCACAGAACGGATGTCAGAACTAGGAAGAAGGCCCAGACACTATCAGTCCAGCTCCCTGCAATTACGATTGAAAACAGGCTGAACGGAGCCAGACTGATACTCTTTAGCCTCGCAGGAGCCAGACCGAATATCAAGAGAATCGACATGATGTGGAAGATGAATACAGGGTCACGCAGATCGTGTAGACCGACTAGGTAGAATGGAAGAACGGAAAGGAAGCTGAGGGAAGGATAGGCCAAATGAAAGTCGAAGGAGCCGTCAACACCTGGAGTATAGAACGAAGAAGAGAAGCCAAACTGGTCCAATAGTGGTTTGATTGAGAAGCCGTAAGGACTCTGAAATTGAAGAACCCTCAAGACTCCCATGTAGGTGCCAACCATAGTATCAGTAGTGTAGCTGACTACGAGAAATCTAGACACGACAATGTAGAACGTTAGAATGGCAACGAAGTGGCCTAACAGAGAAAGTTGGTTTGCGCGAGAGAGATGCAGTCCTTTTCTCAGCGCTGAAATCATATTGAAGAGGCCGAATCCGATTAGCCCAGCAGCAAGGACCATTCCAGCTAGAACGTCAGGTTCAACCACAAGAAGCCACAAGCTAGCCAGAATTAGTAGTGCGCCAGACAGCCCGAGCCCGGTACGCGAGACCTTCGTAGCCTCGGACAGAACGTCGCTCAGACCGAGGTAGTCTTTGACCTTGGTCTTCGACCAGTTAAAACCTTCGAGGAATTTGGAAAAGATCAAACGGCGGACCACGACAACAGTATTTCAGGTTACCAGACGACGACTTGTCTAGGAATTTTCCCCTTTAAGGGTTGTGCGGGAATTGAAGCTATGGACTATCATCGCAAGCAAGTCGCTCCCTAAGAATAGGCAGCCAAGTTGCCTCATGATGCAGCGGACTCTATGCTCCTAGGTTGCCGCGACGAGAGGTAACACTGTTTTTCGATCTCGTCGGAATGTCCGGGTCCATTTTTCGGCTTTTTTCTCGACAAGCGCCTCATCAATCAATTCGCAGACGACGTGCCCAATCATGATATGACACTCCTGTATCCTTTGGGTGTCACTCGAAGGAACAATCACCTTGTGCTCGCAAAGAGGAGCGAGCGGTCCCCCATCTCCCCCAGTGAGAGCTATAGTTCTCGCACCAATCCTTGCAGCCGCATGAACACCGAGGATGACGTTCTTAGAGCGTCCACTCGTGCTTATGCCCACAGCGACATCGCCCCTCTCCATGGTCGCGTGGACTTGCCGGGAAAAGATTTCATCGAAGCTGAAGTCGTTCCCGATCGCCGTAAGAATCGATGTGTTGGTTGTTAGCGCGAGAGCCCTCAGAGGGGGTCGAGCTCTCTTGAATTTACCAACTAGCTCTGCTGAAATGTGTTGAGCATCAGCCGCACTCCCCCCATTTCCGAAGAAAATGACTCTTTTTCCTTTGTGAAGAGCTGTTGCGATTATGTGGGCCATCTCTATGATGTCGCTCAAACACTCCTTGGACAGTCGTTCTTTCGCCTCGATACTTCTTTGTATAGACGCAAGTGCTAGCGAAATTTCTTTATCCCGCTGAGTGGACCGCCCTCTTTCCATGGGCGAACTTCCCAACGTTTGCGGGGTTGTTACTTTGGGCTTCGCCAAGTCTGCAACCCATCCTCGTCGAATCTGACAGGGAAGGCTTTAGCCCCTAGGCTCTCGACTGCTTTTTCCACCTGAACCTGTTTCCCCGAGTCGCAGTATAGAAAGAGGAAGCCTCCACCACCCGCTCCAAGAAGCTTGCCGCCGATGGCACCATTCAGTCTTGCGACATGAAGGAGCGTCTCAACATCCTCGGTAGAGATAGCCCGGTCAAGCTTCTTCTTAATCTCCCACTCTGCGTTCAACATCTCGGCGAAATCTCTGAGGTTGCCCGTAAGCAGGGAGTCTTTCATCTGCAAGGTCAGCTCTTTCATACGCTCCAGCGCTTTCATAATCGCGGGGCTTCTGTGTTCATAAGATTCTATCTGTCTCTGGAGAATCCCACCAGATCGTCTTGTCGTTCCCGTGAAACAGAGGAGGCTGTTGTACTCAAGCTCGTTCAAGGTCTCCCGCTTAATTCGGAGAGCGTTTACAATGGTGGCTTCCTTTTTGAACTCGATCAGGTTGAAGCCCCCGAAAGTTGAAGCGTATTGATCTTGCATTCCACCAGGAACACCAACGTCTTTCCTCTCAACATCGTAAGCTAGATTTGCGATATCGTAATCAGTCATTGAGTTCCCCTTCCACTCTCTAAACGCGCCTATGAGAGAAACGCAAAGAGCAGAAGACGACCCCAGTCCGGTTCCTGGTAAAGCGTCATAACGAAGACTCGCATCAAATCCTTGATCTGTACCAAACCGCTTGGCAACTGCTCGAACAAACTCGACTTCCCCACCACCCTTTAGATCCTGAAGAGTTTCTGGACCATAACTGACATCTTGATCCTCTCGGGAGACGGTGATCTTACCATCACTCCTAGGCGCAACAGAACAGTAGGCATAATTCTTGATGGTTGATGAGAGCACCACGCCCCCCATTAATACAGGGTATGGAGGAACGTCCGTTCCACCGCCAGCGTAACTAACCCGGAGAGGAGCTCGAGCTCGGATCTTCGTCAAGAGGATCCAGCCGCCTTGGACCCATCTTCTGCGAGTGAAATACTGTGAACCGCTTCCTTGAGACCATTACCATTCGTCGGGACTCTGATACCACGACATCCCGCCCGCCTCGCCGCCTCGAGATCGATCTCTTTATCTCCAATCATCCAAGATCTTGCCGTATCGATTCCGAGCTCCCTCGATGCTTCCAAGATCAGTCCGGGCTCAGGCTTCCGACAATCACAACCCTCGTCAGGCCGATGAGGGCAGTAGTAGACACCGTCAACCGTGCAACCGAATCGGGCGAGCTCCCGAAGAAGCTTCTGGTGTATCTTCAACATTTCATGATGAGTAGTAAGTCCTCGCCCAACCACAGACTGATTCGTTACAATGACTATTCGGAATCCTAGCTTCTGAATCTCATGGAGCGGGTCCTCAATTCCCGGAAGAATTTCGAGCTCTTCAGGAGATTTGACAAAGTCTGGCCGTTCTCGGTTTAGAACACCGTCCCGGTCGAGGAAGACTGCCCTATGCAGGGGCAATGTGTATCGTTACTTGGGACTTGACAACCATTTGAATTAATACTTGTCTCCATTCCCGAGCAGAAAATGGAAACAGGCAGCACCAGGCTCAACAAGATAATTGGCTCATCTCGATGTGCAACGAACTAGTAGCTGCCCGGAACAAGGTCCATCTATCTCCGTGGCCGCCTCTTCGATCTTTGACTCGCCAATAGAGATTATCCATCCTCCAGAAACAGCCAACGCATCCGCGAAACGGCTTTGGGCTTTGGGTCGAATAAGGTTCGAATTGTTTTGAGGATAGTTGTATAGCGTTAGGATTCCGAACTTAGAATCCTCAGTAGGTTGGCAGCCGATAGGTCCAGTTTTGACATATCAAACACATATCCTACGACGCCTTCGTCATACAACGGTTGTAACTCCAGGCCATATCGTTGACAAACTCAAGCTTTTTCTGCCTTAGGAAATCTTCGCCCGCTTTGGATGGCACGATGGCGGTGGCTACGTCTATCTCTGGGGTTTGGAAACGTGAGAATGGACACCCTAGCCATCTTGTCTATGTCGTCACGCCGGACCTTGAGAACATCGTAGATGGTCGCGACCTCGAGATTGAAGGAGATGACATTCAGATAGTTATGCAGGTAATGTCTCTGGTCGACGTTTCTGGTCGAGCTTTCAAAATCTCACGGAGCCAAGTCAGCGTAAAAAGTAACTCTGAGGATGCTTGACGGTTGCAAGTAACTGCCTCCGAGATGGAAAAGCCAGTCGATGTGCCGTTTTCTGCACAATTATCATGGCCGCAAGTTGAACTTAGGTCGCGGCCCTTCGTAGCGATAGTAATCCCCGCTTTACAGGAGGGACACACAATAACAAGAGTAATTTCCAAGTTGTCGGCCATGGTCCCTGAGGCGGCGATTGTTGTGGTCGATGGAGGGTCCTCTGACGGTACCGCCGAAAAGGCACGGAGGGCCAAGGTGAACGTAGTTCACGAGTCTAAGAGGGGATACGGGAGAGCAATCAAAAGTGGTATTGAATCGGTTAGAGCGAATCTCTATGCTATCGTAGACGCAGACGATACTTACGATCTATCACGACTGCCGAAAATGCTCGACCTCGCGAGTCAGGGCAAACTGGTAATTGGGCGAAGAGAAAGCGCACCGGACGGTGGAATGTCAATGTCTCACCGAATCGGCAACCAAGTTCTCTCTCTATTTTACAGGCTACTTTTCGGACAGAAAGTTGCCGACACTCAATCAGGTTTCAAGGTTTTCCCAGGCAGGATTGCAAGCGCCTTGCGGCAAGAAGGAATGTCGCTCAGTTCAGAGATTCTAGTAGTCGGGCGTCTATTAGGATACAACGTTACAGAGGTACCTGTTCGCTATCAGATGCGCCATAACTACTCAAAGTCGAAATTCGACTTTTGGAGAGACGGCATTCCTGTGTTGCTCTTCCTGCTGTCTTCGCGCTTGAAGAAGTTACCAAAAAATGGCCTCGAATCGCAAGCATGATGCTTTTATGGATGGATTCGGATCGATGAATTATTCTCATCCGGGCGTCCGTAGATGCCAGGCAACAGGATTCTGATTACTGGCGCCCTGAATGTTGGTTGGCCCACTCGCTGAAAAACTACTGGGGATGGAGGTAACCGTCATCGACATCCCGCCGGGCGAGAGGTGGGAAAGCTTGCACACTCAAAAAAGCAACTCTAGATTCCAATCCAAGAAGAGCGGTCTTGGCTGACAAAACGGGAGCTAAGAGCACCGACCGCCGATTTCGACCAGGACAAAGAGAGTAGATGAGCGGGTTTCGCGCCCTTTTAGGTCGCTTCTCAACAGTTTCCGATAGAATAACAAGCCTAATCAAGACTGTCCGGTCGAGGGTCACAAAGTACACCATCACTTTAATTGCACTTTTCGTGGCCGTATTTCTTGTCAGGTTTCTCACGATCAATGCTCAAGTCGGTCCGCCTAGTGAGGATTTGGGGGGCGATCTAGTAGTTCTTCATACGTATACCCAGGCAGATCCTGTATTTCCAAATTTCAGGCTCGAGGCACCGCCACTTTACTACCTTCTCGTTATTCTGCCCATGAACACACTCTTCCCGGCACTTCTTGCTCAGAAGATCGTCGATGCCTTCGTGCCTAGCATTGTAATTTTCCCGTTTTACTTTCTTTGCAAGCTCCTCATCCAAAAAAGACTCGCTTCATCAGTTGCGGCCCTCATGTTCTCCTTTAGCGAAGCATTCAACCAAATTATGGGATGGGGAGGGACACTGAACATGTTCGCTTTCGTATTCGCAATACCGTCACTGTACTATTTGACGAGGATAATTCGAGGATCTACATCGAAGGATATTTTGCTCGCTGCGTTATTCTTGTCGTTGACCATCGGCTCCCATCAGTTGACTGCTCTTTACGCAATAATCGTCTTCGTAGTCGTGGGTGCCTTAACGTTCATTCCTCGTCTTGGATTCAAGCCTCCTGTTCGAGCGTATGCTTCGACGGCTGGGCTAGCGGTAATCTTTAGCGCGCCGTATATTCCGACCTACGTCTTTCTCGTGACTAACAGCGTGAACCTGTTTTCCAGTGCGCCTTTGTCGCTAGAATCGGTCATTGCTCAGTTGATCTACATCAATGCAAGGCTAAGCATCTCTGCGTATCTCTTGATTGCGGCCTCGGTCTTCGGTTTCGTAATGATCGTTCAAGCTAGAGACAAGACCGGGATTAGCATGATTGCCGCGTCGAGCGTTGCGGCGATAATTCTGGTCAGTCTGCTAAACTCCACAATTTTCGAAAGGGCCGCCTACTTCCTCCCGATCCCATTTTTCCTGCTCATAGCCGAATCTTACAGGTATTTGCTTAGTCTTATGGATCGGCATATGTCGTGGGTCAAACTTGGGGCTGGGCTGCTAATTTGCTTGATTCTAGCGGGTTTCATGATAGGCGACTTCGAGACGCTTCAGGTTGCAACCGCGACCAATCAGATTCTAGACCCTCAGATAGTTCAGGGTCTGGATTGGATTTCTCTCCATACGGCCAGAAATGATGCGATCTATTCGGACTATCCTGCACTAGGCGCCTGGATTGCAGGATACAGCGAAAGAACGGAGCTGACACCTAAACCGGTCAACTACGTAATAACTTCTCCCGATCTAGCCCTAATTCGAGTGGCAAACATCATAAGTGCTGGTAACTACGTTCTCGACAGCCGATCTGTAACTATCGGAGACTTTTTTCCATCCACGATCTATACTCCTGCGGTCTTCTTGAACAAGGCATCAGGGCCTCAGGGGCTTCTGTTCTTCGACGATGACTATCAAGTTGTCACGTTCAATGACACAGCGGGAACACACGTTCAGAGCCTTGTCTCTGCCCCGCTCAAAACTGTCCTAAACGGATCGTCTTCAAGCAACTTAACCTCTTTTTCGTTCAGCTACTCTTGGGCCTTCGGCCAAATAAACCGGACTATCTCAGCAAATCCACCCAACGTTATTCATCTTGGCTACTCAGTTTTGATGAACAATTCGACCGGTACAAGCTTCATGTGCAGAATGCTAGCTTTCGCTGGCGAAAGGTTCGACTATTCTCGGATCTCTCAGAACACGACGTTAATGCAAATATCACTGCCAGACGGGCAAACGTTTCCCATCTCCATCACCTATCGCCAAGGACCAGGACAAGGTGCCAATTCGTTCCTCAACGCGAGTGATAACACAACCAAACTTCCAACCCTCGGAATCCTAGCAACATCTAGCTCTTCAATCGTCTCCCTGAATCTCTGGATTACTCTGCTCAATCTAGCTTTCAACGGACCCGTCTCTTCTTACTCGGCCTTCAGCCTTATGCAGGCATACTCGGTCAGCTACATTTTTCTGGACCTGCGAGGATACGCCCAAACCGTCAGGTTCACGAAGATGGGAGACGGACTCATTTGCGTATTCAGGAATTCAGAAGTCGCAATACTCAGGATTGAAGGTGACCTCCGGTTTGGACCTTTCTATCATGCTGGTTAGTACTGGCATAATTCCTGCTCCTCCTGCATTCGGCGGAGCCATAGAGAGCCACGCATTCGTCCTGTCAAACGCGCTTGCTCGGAAGGGCGCTAGGGTCCACTTCGTGAGCGATGTCGTTCCAGGGGCTAAATTTCATCCAAACGTCAGAGTCCATCCTGTGCATTCACCCATCAAGATTTTCCCCGCTCCATTCCCGACATGGATATTGACCCATTCAGTAGGTGGAGCACTCTCCGCGATGACCGGCTATTCCGTCACCCTATCCCATAGACCGGACGTTGCTCATTTCCATGAAGAGACTTCCGCCGCAATGTATCTAAGTCTCAAACCTCGCGTCCCCACTGCATTCACCCTTCACAATCCTCCCCCTTGGATCGGGCAGATTCCGTCCAGTGCCGAAGCATATGTCAGGCGGACGTTGTCTCTGCTCACGGCCCAACGGGTGATTAAGAGAGTGAACAAGTTCATTGCTCTTTCATCGATCGTCGCTCGAGAGTTCGGTGCCTGGCTCGGAATCGAACAAAAGACCAACGTTGTCCCTCACCCCATCGATACGGACTTCTTTCTACCCGACATGGTCGGGGCACGAAGAGCGAGGGAGACTTACAACCTCGGAGAGGGACCATATGCTGTTTTCGTCGGGAGGCTTGATCCACGCAAAGGAGTCTCAATTCTACTTCGCGCTATTGAAAGACTTCATCCGAATTTTACAACAATTATCGCAGGAAGCGGAATCGAGAGGAGCTCATTAATGATACTCTCTCGAGAACTGGGTATCGATTCGATGGTCAGGTTCGTTGGATCTGTACCGCGAGATCTCTTACCCGGACTCTATTCGGGTGCAGAGTTTGCCGTGGTGCCGTCTCTCTCGGAAATGTCTCCCATGGTAGTCATGGAGGCACTCTCATGTGGCACCCCGGTAGTGGCGACGGATCTGCCTGTCTTGAAGGAGTTGGTAACAAACGGGCAGAATGGGTTCCTCGTCCCTCCGGATCCGGCCAAGTTATCAGAAGCAATGAGGTTCCTCGATTCAGATCAGGACCTGAAACGGAGGATGAAGCGTAATGCGAGGAGCAGAGTCTTAGGCGAGAACTCGCCGGATGTGATCGCCGACAAACTCCTCCGCATCTACCAGGAAATGGCAACTGCTTGAAGCGCTTTCTCGTGGTTGGTCCGAACGGTGGAGCTAGCTTCGGAGGAGGCGGAGGGTCATTTGTTGCGATTAAAATTGCCGAGACGCTATCAAGGCTCCCGAATTCGCAAGTCGGCCTTGTTTCGCTCTGGGGAGCAAGACCAGAGGTTTTCGAGAAAATATTCGGAGTATCCTTATCAACATCTAGGGTCAAGCATTTTTCGCTTCTGACCAGTAGCACCGGCTACGAACTGCCGATCGGCGCAATGACCACGCCCTACGTAGCAGCGGTTCTGATGGGCATGACTCGTTTCTTAGAGAGAACAATGGAACGGTTCAAACCTGATCTCGTCGTATTCAACGATGATTCCCCAGCCCTTTCTTCAATCTTTGAGACTCGAAACGTAAGGAGCCTGCTGTATAGCCATTTTCCTTACGCGTGCCGTGTCAAATATAGAAACAAAATGCTGGAAACTTCTTCTGTGTTGAGACGTATGTCAGAAATGCTCGTCATGCCTTTCATGGCGAGGCTCTTCGAGATGGACAGGCTCTGGGTTGATTGGCCGGTCGCAAACTCTAGCGTGACAAAGAAATACATGAGGAGGACCTTCAATGATAGAGAAATAACAACAATCTTCCCGCCAGTTGATGCTTTCCCATACAAGGTTCCTCAAAAGTCGAACATCATCATTTCAGTCGGGGGGATACAACCCAACAAAAAGTTCGAGGAAGTCATCCAAGCGATGAGCCTAGTGAAAACAGACTGCAAATGTTTCATAATAGGCAACCTCCGCGACGTCACATACTTCAGAAGCCTCGTTCGCCAAGTGAGAAATCTAGGTCTTGAACGACGGGTTCACATTCTTCCGGAAGCACCCAGGCAAACTCTGCTAGGCCTATTGGGAAGAAGCAAATTGATCATTCATGCTTCTCGATTCGAACCGTTTGGTATATCCGTCGCCGAAGGAATGAACGCAGGTGCGGTACCGATCGTATGTGCGAGCGAGAATGGCGGTCCTTGGGTAGACATCGTTTCCAAAGGTCGATACGGGCTAGGATACGACGGATATGAATCGCTCGCAGACCGGATCGACAGTTTGATGGATGACGAGGCTGGATGGCAGGAGCACTCTGCCATTGCCCGAGCGCGAGGCGCATTCTTTTCAGCCCGTGCATTCTCTAACAGCATTCTCAAGCAGATTGGTGTCGACGAACTGCCAAATGGCGGGGATCCCCTTCTCACTGAATGAGCAGCGACCTCGCTTGGGAATATGCCTAGGTTTCGGTCCTCGAATTTATGGGAATAACGGAAGATTGCTAGAGGATAAAGTGCATGTTGCATCTTCTCTTGCCTGTCGTTTTAAGCACCACTTTCTTCGAACAATTACTCCGCCAGCGCCCATTGGAAAAAGAGTGAGGGGACAGTTCTCACCCACTGTTACTAGGTGAGGCCTATGAGGCTCAGAAAAAATCAGACGATTCAACCAATAATGCTCAGGGCCAGTAATCTGAAGATTTGCTTGCCCCCAGATCTCGTTGCGGCTTATTACAGCACCTACTTTGCCGAGGCGTATCCCTTTTCATTGATCAACAAGAGCGATGTGGTATTGGACTTGGGGGCTGGTTTCGGTGATTTCACTCTAATGGCATCAGAAAAGGTGGGGCCCCAAGGGAAGGTGGTGGCTGTCGAGCCGAATCCCACGGCGTTCTCATTCTTGAAGCGCAACGTCCAACTGAACCACGCGGAGAATGTGTCTCTTATTCGCGGAGCCGTCACCGGCTCGTCAATCAGTCCGACCTTTCTGAAATCGAACGGACACGCCTCGGCACTCTCTGCTGACGGAGACATTCAGGTTAAGGTCCTACTTTTTGAAAATGTGGTGCCAACAGGAGTGGACGTAATCAAAATGGACATTGAAGGAGCGGAGCGGAGCATATTCGACTCTAGTATGAAGATCATCCAAGAGTGTCGTTGTCTTTTCGTTGAAACTCACACGGAGAAAATTCGCCAAGGAATTCTGCGTCAGCTCCAACGCGTGGGCTTCCAAGTCGACGAGTGGAACACAAGGAAACTGGTTACGAGATCGTTGAGAAACGTGATACACCATTTTGGCGAGTTTGCCGAAGCAGAAATAAAGAGTCGCGGTTACGGTCTAAGGGCGGTCTCCTCGATGTTTCACGGCACGAACTCATGCAACCCTCGCTCAGGCTTGCGCCTACTCATAGCGACACAATAGTCCACGCCCACCCTACGTGGTTTCGGAATATGAGAATAGGAAAGGTTCTATCCCGATCTATGGTGAATGACTCCTGTTCATTCGGTCAAGAATCATGGTACTTCTTATACCGAGGTTATTCCGGTTGTGTGGAATCCATAAGATTGCAGAACGTGATCCGGATGAAGGCAAGGGATCTGGTACCAACTGAAATCGGTGAACTAGAAACGCGTTGCGATAAGGCGTCTTCGCTGCTTTGAAGGCCTTTATCACTGGGGGGTAGAGGATTCATTGATTCTAGTTTTCTCGGAGAGACTCGCGGAAGATGGATGGGAGGTCATGGCGCGAAAACGATGGGTTTGACCAACTTTCAGTTCAAGTTCAACGGTGGTCTTGGCGACGGCAGGGGATGGGTTGGAGATGTTAGATCAATGCTTCTCGAAGTGACGAAGCTAAAATCACTAGGATGGACCCCGGGGCTCAACGGTCGGAATGCTGTCGAGGAAACTGTCAAGTGCAAAACTTCATCGTCTCGGAAACGGAGCTCTCGACAGTGTCAAGGAACCCAGAAATCAAACCAAGGACAGTGATTCCTCAGAAGGTTGAGGTCGAGAAAGCAATCCACATCTGACACTAGTGTGGTCAGGAGAAGAACAGAATGGTGAAGATCAGCACGGTCATAATGCTATACAACGAAGAAGAAGTAATTGATGAATTCTCAGCTCGTCTAATCAAATCTCTCGAAGCACTAAACAGGGATTATGAAGTCATATTCGTAGTAGAAGGAACAGACTCCACCCTGCAAAAAGTTAGCGAGCTCGCGAAATGGAACCCTCGAGTCAGAGTCGAGTATCGCGAAAAGAGACTCGGACTAGGAAAAGCGACAAAGAAGGGCTTGAGCCTGGTGGATCCGAAATCCGACTATGTGCTGACAATGGATTCCGACTTGAACCATGATCCTCAAGAGATCGAACGGCTTCTTGACGCGACGAAACAGGCCGATGTGGTCGTGGGTTGTCGATCAAAGACTCGAGGGCTCGTCCAAGAGCTGCCCTGGTTCAAGAGAATGGTGAGTGCCTCTACCAACTGGGTATTGAGGAACACCTTCAGGATGCAATCGAGCGATGTCACATCAGGGTTTAGGATCTACTCAACAAAGGCGATTGAGAGCGTGAGAGATGAACTCGTAGCGAAGAACTTCGAGGTTACGGCAGAGCTTCTCATCAGAGCGAAGAAGAAGGGATTCTCCATTACGGAAGTCCCCATTACCTTCACTCGCCGTCCAAGGGGAACGAGCAAGCTGAGCTTCGTTAGAAGCGGCATAGGGTATGTCATCCTCTTGTTCCGCCTAGGTATCTAGAATATTACTTCAGAGATTCTAAACCCATCATCAATCATGCTCTGACTCGGAATTGTCTTCGCCTTTTTGACTTGAATTACAGAATTGATTGATTGTTCAATTTCACCGATCTCCAAGTCGTAACCTGAGTAATTCTCTGTGCGCTGAAGTTCTATGTCGAAGACTGACTGTTCTCTCTTTTGAGAACCGGCATAGAGGACGATGCACCGCTTGTCTCTGAAGATGTTGACTTTCTTATCATATTGATCAGGTGCTGCTCTACGTGTGGTTCCAGAATCGTGTTGGAACCATGCTCTTGCGGAGCCGAATGCTCCGTCAAGATCAGATGCTCCAACTCCTTATGCGTCCGTCGGAGCTTCATGTAGAGACCCATGGCTACGGCGCTGAAGATTCCCACGCTGCTCAAGGCAACTATCGCGAAGCCGCTTCCTTGTAGCGACGCGTTGACGTATGCTTGGAAGTAGAAGTCGTTCTGGTAATTCTCATACATCCAGAACCCAAGGTAGGCGATGACAAACGACTGTAAAAGTAACAGGACCTTCACAGGACTGGGAAT
>DASPWZ010000027.1:0-66791 GCA_035637535.1 Candidatus Dormiibacterota bacterium | reverse complement strand
GTTGCCGTCAGCTCTAACGGAGGTTACTGACGACGCCGAGATCGCTGTAATAAGTAGAGCGCTCGCGAAAAGGAGTCGAAGTCTGAATAACATCGTATTTTCAGATACGCGTTGCGTAGCCGAGAAAATATAAGATCATCGACCAACCGTTTCACAAACGCCTGCCATCGCTATCTTCGGCTACCCCTGGCGTATCACAGCCGATTTTGGCTATTCGTGACGACTGAATATTCTGGGCTCCGTGGAGCAGAAGCTTCTCGAGGACTAGCTGAGGGCGGACAAGACTGCCTCGACTCGAATTGGTTCCGATCCGGGTCGAGAGCGGTAAATTAGTGGATCTGCATAATGACATGAAAGCTCTTATCGACATGACTCGTAACACGTCTCGGATGAAGGGCGTTTGATGGTCGCGAAAGGCGATCTCATCGCGTCGCTTTTTCTAGCTGTTTTCACGACTGGGTTCTTCGGTCTCGTTTACAACATCAATCCGGAGAGCGGCTGGCCTATCCTTACCACCATAGGACTATTGTCTTTCCTCGTCATGGCCTATATCTTGCAGAACCAGAGGAAGAACCAGCGGAAATGGGAGAAACGGCCCATTACATTTCCCAATCCGGAAGGTGGAGGCATTCTGGGCGTGTATGTGGAGCGTCCTTGGTATAGTGAACTGGCCGAGCTAGGCAGACGGTACAAGCGGAAGAAGCGCAAGTCTCAAGACAAAAGTCGTTAACCTGTCGAAGATTCCTCAGAGGAGCCTAAAGTTTGGCTGTTGCCTGCAAGATCACAAATACTGAAGCCTACTCCAAAATTGAGTCGCTTGCAATTTCCCCCCGGATAAGTCTCCGATTCTTTGCCAGAACATTCCTCGGATTGGATTCTGGCTCCAACCCTACTCTACAATGACGATAGTAATCAGGTCGTCGAGCGCGTACTAATCCATTCACATAATAGCAACCAATCAACGAGGCCCCTTTAGATGTCTCTACTAGGAAGGGCGGGGCTTGACCTGAGATCGTGGGCCAAGAGCCTGAGAGCCTCATACCGGACTATCCTGATCTGCATTACAGGGTTCGTCCTTGCACTGCTCGGTCTGCGAATACTCGGAACTCCAGCAGACACGTACCTCGCCCTTGCCTTCTACCATTCCTTACCCAGTGACACCTTTGTCCCTCTAGTCTTTGGGATAGCAACGTTAGGCGATCTCATCTGGGTCCCACTAGTCTTCTGGCTCTACGTCTTCCGCAGGGACAGCAATGAATGGACAAGCTCACTGATACTGGCTGTGGCGATGGTTTCTGCAATGGCTCTAACGGACATCTTGAAAGCGGCTTTCAACCTTCCAAGACCATCTCAGGTACCTTCGCTCGGAATAACGCCCCGCGGTGAAATCCCAACAAATCCTGGATTCCCTTCAGGACATACAACAAACGCGTTTACCGTCGCCACAGTGATATGGTCTCGGTATCCTGCTTGGCGTGTTCCCTTCGTTCTGCTCGCGATCGCTACCGGGGTCTCGATGATCATTCTGGGGCTTCACTTCCCGAGTGATGTCATCGGGGGTGTTTTTCTGGGGATCTTCTGCGGGACATTCGTTCTGGGGTTAGGCAAACTCAGGTCGAGTAAGTGATATTGTCCCTATCAAGACAGGTCGAGGCTGCGGGCCGAGCCCCAACCGACGATACTCAGCGGTTGAGCGAATCTCTGGTGCGAGTCTGCGAAGAGCTGAACCCTTCCACAGCTCTGGCAGAGGAACGCGTCCAGGTGCAGGACATCTTCTCCGAGCTCCGCCCAGTTTCCAAAGAGAAGGTGTGCGGCTCCGCTCGTTCCTCCGGTCCGGAATGGAATGTCGCCCGTGTCAACCATAGCCGTGTTGCAGCTCTGACACTTCACAGCGAGGCTCGTTTGAGAAGCCGATTCGGACAAGACTCTCGCTGCGAGTTGCGGCTATCTGACCCTTAAGCTTTCATCATTCACCGATGTATCTCGGACGGCTAGATTTCGACCGGATTTTTCATGTAGAAGCAATTTTTAGGTCAGAGTGAGAGCGGAGTGGACTTTTTTCCAGATTTCTATACCTTGAGATATCTCTCGCCGCCCACTTGAGCGATAAGCTTTAAACCCTAACGATGAGGCTCGCCCCTTATTGTGAGATATCTTGGAGCCACTCAGGATTCTTAATGGAATCCCAATGACTTGCTTCCAGCCTCCTCTTGGAGGGGTGAGAGAATCTTGAAGCTGACACTCCTTCCTATCCTTTTGATTATTCTCGCGGCCCTAGTAGCAATTCCAAACCTGAGTATCCCCCCAGCTAAAGCATCAAGTTCTTCGCCGTGGACCTTCCGTGACGATTTCAACTACGCGTCGATCAGTCAGCTCCAGGCTGCAGGTTGGACTACAGAGTCAATTGCGCCTGCGTCCTACTACAGCGTAGGTAACTCGATACTTACACTCTTGAACGATGGGCACGTCGGTGCGGGAGCGGGCTATGACAACGTACCCGCGAATGTTTCTGACTGGAGCGTTTCCACTCGCGTCGAGTGGATAGGAACCTCTGGGGGAGTATCTAGTCCAGTCGGCTCGTTACAAGTTGCTGTTGGTACTGTAGGACATTCCTACGACTGGATGGCTGATGGCTACTACGGCCGGTTCGGGATGGGGATGGACGGCCACGGGGTAGCGATTTTTGCCAACTATGCTAAGCAGCTCGACGTTTGGCATGTCCTCCAGTTGGACATGATCCGCGGAACGCTTTACGGATACTTTGACGGTTATCTCGTCGGCTCATACACCGAGCCGGATACGACTCCAGGAAACACCAAGCTGATCAATGTCCAGGCTCTGGCCTCATGGGAGACAAACAACAATTTCGACTGGATGCAAGCAAACAATTCTCCCGCGCAGCCCCCGCCATCCCCAACGTACCCGTACTTCACCATATCCGCTAATCCTTCCGCAATCGCCCTCGTGGCCGGACAATCTGCCAACTCCACGATCCAGCTTCAAAGCCAGGCAAATTTCTCGGGAACGGTAAACCTCTCTGTAACGGTAGAGTACGGGGGACTCTCTGCTCAGATCATACCATCGACGGTCACATTGTCAGGTGGGGGTTCGACAAATGCAACTCTCTCTATAGTTAGCCAAGCCTCGACGCCAAATGGTGGGAACTACGTTACCGTTAGCGCAACGGGTGGCACCGTGGATGCGTCCACAACCCTGACGGTCATTGTCAATTCAGGGACGGCCGACTTTTCCATCACCGAGAGCGCCGGCTCCATTGCGATTCCGGTTGGGTCAGAGAGACAGACCACGGTTACAGTGACGAGCATTAACGGGTTTTCCGGCAATGTAACGCTGGTCGCAACACCCTCATCGACCGCCCTTCATTGCTGGTTCACTACCCTGACGAACACGGCGACAGTTGCAGTTCCGGTTATACGCTACTACTCGTACTATCCTCCCTCTTACGGGCCTGCATACCAATATCTAACATGCAGTGCCGCCCGTCCAGCTGGAGCCTACAGTGTCAAGATGACGGGGACCAGCGGCTCCCTAAGTCACACTCTCCTTCTCAACATAACTATCACAGACTTCACGATGTCGGGTCCTTCCTCAATATCTCTCAATGCTGGCACTTCCAAAACTGAGTCCATCAGCCTAACAAGTCTCTCTGGCTTCTCAGGCAAAATAGATCTCACAGAAACCTCCCCGCCATCTCTCCTATCTTCATGCCCGGAAAGCGTAATCCTCACCCCGAATAATCCTTCAACTGTAACATGCTCTCTGTATTCTCCTACAGCCGGCACTTACAGTTTCACAGTAACAGGCACTTTCGTCTGCATCGACTGCTACTTCGATGGGATAGACTCGAACTCCATATCGACCAGCGTGACGGTGATCGGACCTTCAGTATCAGACTTCTACATCGCCGCCAATCCGTCCAGTCTCACGATCATGACCGGCTCGTCAATCACTTCAACACTCACATCAACTAGTTTCAATAGCTTCTCTGGCAGCGTCTCTCTCTCAGCATCAGCCCCGGCGGGTCTTACAGCCTCAATCAATCCAACGAGCGTCAACATGGCGTCCGGAGGCACAGCGACATCCGTACTGACGATTACAGCAACAAGCTCAACGCCCACAGGATCCTACAATGTTACGGTAACAGGCACGAGTGGGTCTCAAACACACTCGATCCTCGTGACAGTGAACGTCGTCAACCAGGACTTTACCATTTCCGAGAGTCCAACCTCCCAGGCGATTCCCCTCGGTTCAGAACAGCAGACCGTCCTTGACCTCTACAGTGTCAATGGGTTTTCCGGCAATGTGAATCTAGTGGCGACGCCATCGTCCAATGCGATAGCCTGCTGGTTCACTTACACGCTGACCAGCACCGCGACCCTCTACATCCCGCCCAATGGTTCAGCATACCAGTATCCAACTTGTGGAGCCTATGGTGCGGCAGGAAGCTACAGCGTGAAGTTCTCCGCAACCAGCGGATTGCTCAGTCACTCAATCACTCTCCTGGTCACGATCCTAGACTTCAGCATCTCCGCATCATCAGTCTCCTTCACAGCTCCGTCCGGAAACGGGACCCTGACTCTGAACAGCCTCTCAGGTCTATCAGGACCTGTTAGTATCAACGTCTCTCCCCCATCAGCGGTCACGGCCTCTTGTCCAACCAGCGGGAGCCTCGTCTCCGGCGGAACAACCACGGTAGTGTGTACCTACGCCTCCAATATTCCAGGAACCTACAACGTCACGATAACTGGCAGTTTCGTCTGTAGCGGCTGCTATTACGACGGAATGGATTCCCATTCGGTAACAGTTGCAGTCAAGGTTTCGCAGCCGTCACACCCCGACTTTTACGCCTCCGCAAACCCCAACGGGCTTGACATCACGCCTGGATCATCAGCGACATCGACAATTAGTCTGACAAGTCTCGCATTCGCTGGCACGGTAAGCCTGGCAGCCTCGATCTCCCCCGCTGGACCCTCCGTCTCGTTGAATCCGTTGACCGTTACTCTAGCTTCTGGAGGAACCGGAACTTCCACTCTGACACTGTCAACAACGTCTACGACACCGACGGGGTCTTACAAGATCACCGTCATGGCAACCAGTGGCAGTCTGGCACACTCGATAACGCTGAGTCTGACTGTTTCCAATTCAGGCTTCACAATCTCTGAGAGCCCAACTTCTCAGGCCATTCCCCTAGGCTCTGAGATGCAGACCGCCATCTATGTTAGTAGTGTCAACGGTTTCTCTGGGAACGTGAACCTTGTTGCAACTCCTTCGTCAACAGCTGTCGCCTGCTGGTTCGCCTACACTCTGACAAACAAGGCGACTGTATCCGTCCCGTCGTACGGTTCAGCAGAGCAGTGGCCGACATGTGGCGCTTACGGTTCCGCCGGATCCTATACTGTTACAATTAGCGGGACTAGCGGCTCACTGAACTATTCCATCGTTCTACCGGTAACCGTGATGGATTATGCCATCTCCGCGTCCTCTGTCTCGTTCACCGCTGGATCGTCCGGCAGTGGTACTGTAAGTCTGACCAGCCTTTCCGGGCTCGCCGGACCCGTAACTCTAAGCGTGTCAACACCACCAGACCTCATAGCATCATGCTCCTCCAGTGCCACTCTCTCAGCTGGCGGCACTTCTACGGCATCTTGCACATTCGCTGCAACATCTCCCGGAACATACGCTGCGACCATTACAGGAACATTCGTCTGTAGTGGCTGCTACTACGATGGAACGGACTCACACTCTGCAAGTGCAACTGTAACTGTAACTAGTACTGATCCTCCGGTAAGCAGCACTATCAACTTTCAAGGAGTCACCGTAACAACGTCTGGCAGTCTGATAGTAAGCTCAGGTTTCGTATCCGGCACCGTCTCGGTAGTGGCGACGAACAGCAGCGCCGGCGTGATACTGTTTTCGAAGACGTATACAATAGCGAACGTTCAGGTTGCCAATAGTCAGGCCAGGTTCCTGCTTAACGTGCCTGTGAACCCGTATCCCCTCTCAGCAGATGTCTCGGTCACGCAGACCGGCGGGGTCTGGTCTGCCTCGGTCATTGTGACTAGGCAGCTAGACATTAGCAAGAGTGGTATCGTGAACAGCATCGACTTCTCTATAGTAGCTTTCGACTATGGGTCGTCACTGGGCAGTCCCAGATACAACCCCACCGCGGACCTGACAGGCAGTGGAATGATAAGTAGCATCGATGCCAGCATAGTCGCATACTACTATGGCGCAACAGTGTTCTACTAACAGAATCTCCGCTCCTCCCTATTGAGAGAATGAACAAATCATCTTCTCATTTGTGAGCATGTCATGCTATCGCCATCAACAACTTGGATTCGGGATTTTGCTCGAATGTTTATTCCCCTACTGGAGCACTCATTCTGAACTCGGAGAGCCATGTCCTCGTAGTCTTGTCCGAAATGCGGGAAAAGCAACCTCTCGACGTCGGCGTTCTGCGCTAACCGTGGGGCCCGCTAACCGCCCTCCCATAACCACTCAGCAAGGGTTTAGGCGTTGTTCCGCCCTCCATCATTCCCCTTCTAGCCCCTCCTCCGAGCCCCTATCAAAACTATGCCTCGCATACTACGAAGAAGCGAGACGCCGTGCAATAGATCGGACCAAGACCCGGTCCATTGCTACTAGGGATCGGATTTTTCATGGGCTGGATTCCGTTTGTCGGAGTAATTGGAAGCCCACTCGAAATCGTCCGGGCAGCAATGGTAATCGTTGGACGACATGCCTTCGGGCCGGAGCACTCGCGAAACGTTATTCAGTCGATCGTAATTTTCATAGTCGGTGTTGCGGCAAGCGTCGCCACGGTACTCGTGGCCATCTTCACCGGCAATATACTCCTAAACGCCTTACCATCGCTTGTTCCGGCAGTGATCTTTGGTTACGCGTACAACCTTGCTCGAAATCGGGTCGAGCGCCGCGAAATACCTGGACCCGCGCTACAATCGCCATCTTCCTTCGTACCCGGCGGTTAGAAAGTGCTGCTGGATTCTGCTGACTGATGGAAATAGTCCTAACCAGTTTCGCCCTGCTCTGCTTGACATAAGGAACGCGTTCTTTTGAATTTCTACGACTTTGCAGAAGAATCCGGATTTCTATGCTCGGTTGCTGCAGGTCTGGTGCTGGACGTGCGGCAGAGTTACGGCCCATGAGATAACCTTCCGCTGGGGTGGGAGATGCTTTCTCTGCAAAGAGTGTGGAAACATCGTCGTCGAAAAGCTGTGATCAGAATAGATTTCTTAGTGTCCAAGCCAGTCCGGGTGCGGCTGGCTGGGAACCTCGCTTCCACGAGCCGAGGGAATTGCCGAAAATCTAAGCTTCTACTAAATAACTCGCTAAAGACGAGGCATATGGGACGACGATGGGTTTCGTAAGACGGCAGTTGTCGATATTTGCCCCGCTGAGCATCAATCGCCGTGGCCTCTCCTTTATAGGAACTCTTGCTTTCATGACGGCCTTCTTTGGGGCCCGAGTTTTCGCAATTCTGAACCCAACCGTGGTTGTCGCACAAGGGAGTATCCACTTTCACCATTTCTGGTACGGACTGGGAATGATTACGCTGGTAGGCTGGCTCGGTATAGCTTTCAACCGGCCAAGGCTAGTTAGAACTTACGCTATGATTTTCGGGCTCGGCGCCGGTCTTATCGGAGACGAGGTGGGACTGCTCCTGACATTTGGAGATTATCAGTCGAGTCTTACTACGGATTTTTTCGTTGGTGTGATCGGCTTCATCATTCTCGCAAGCACACTGGTGAGGTATCGGAAGATTGTCATGAAGGACGTGACGCATACAAGCTGGAATGAACGGCTCATCTACATCGGAATAAATCTAGCCGGACTATCAGCAATCTTCTTTGCAGTAAACAGCATCACACTCGGTCTGGTACTAGCAGCGATCGGAATAATTCTGATCATTGGAGCATTCGAAGCGGCGAGAGCAGGGATCGCCGCCGGAATAATCTCTGGAAGCATCGCAGCCATCGGGAATTTTCTACTTGCTCAGAACTACGACGTTATCGGAATAACTTTCGAAGGCACCCCGTTAGCGCCCACAAGCGCGATTGAAAGCCTGGCAGCTGCCACAATCTATGTACTAGCCGTAGACGTGTTTCTTTCTGGAGTTATCGGCGGCGCCATTCTGGGACTAATCTTCGCGAGGGTACATGACCGATACTTGAGAAGCAGCAGCCTTCGAACTCGAGGAATCATATTCGGCTTGATTCTCTGGATACTGCTGACCCTATCCAGTTTCGGCTCCGAGTTCGGCCTCCTATACGACACCATCTCAGTAATGATCGGACTAGTAGCTTACCTGGCCTATGGAATCCTACTGGCTCGATTCTTTCCAAGATTCAAACGAAACATACCCTATACCCGAAAAGAGTCGGATGGGCAACAGGCGATCCCCGCGGGAAAAGTGTGAGAAAGTCCTCTCGGGTTTACAGTTCGAGATTTGATTGAGATGCCGTGATCAGACCTTGCTCTGAACGGACCCAATCACCGGCACGATCTCTCGACCGACTACTCCTGGTGCTATGGCTTCTATCCCAACAAATAGAAGGCCGATGGACAATAGAAAGATCAACGTACCAATCACCAACGCAGGAAAGGCTAGAAAGATGACGGCGAGAACGATGCTCAATACTCCAACGATTCCCGAGCCCGCTCTCAATCTCGTAGGGAACATCTTACCCGCTCTTGCCATAGTCAATGCTGCGACCCCACGGACAAACAAGGCAAAGTAGAGGAAGATGACTAGGGTCGTCACGGCAACCCCAGGCGATGCAAGAACGATCACGGAAAGCACGAACGCCAAGACCCCGAAGACGATGTCAGCAGCACGCAGCCATCTAGGCAAGAATGCACCCATTGCCCCGAGAACAATGTCTCTAGATCCCAGAAAAATGAGACCGACAGCGAGTATAGCAACTAGCGTGAAGAATGCCAGACCAGGATACGCTATGACCAATAATCCTGCGACCAATGATACCAGTCCAAGAATAATTTCTGCTGCTCGTACCCAGCTAGGCATTTTTTCGATGGAAATCAAAGAGAATATCTTTTTCCTTTCTGTTCCTGTTTGTACTTAACACTATGTTACCATTTTCCGGAAATATCTGGGGATTCCCCTTCTTTCTCGATTATTGCGAAATCGAGAGGACGTAGTCGATACAGAGTTGAGTAGTCAGCGGTCTTTAGTCGCGAAAAACGATTCTGAACTTGCTTCCTAGAGGCTTAAAGTAAGTTCGCAGATTCAAATCAATCAATCTCAGACACGAGTGAGGTGTAGACGGACTTCAGCTCTGAAACGGCCGACTCGGCCCGGCCTCAACAGCGTCCGCGGCCTCGAATCGAGTCTCTCACTGATCTCGTATTCGGCCTGGCTCTATCGATAGGTGCGATCGTCCTTATCAGCAAACAGCCCACAAATCCAGGAGACCTCTACCGGGCCATCGCCGGGTTCGGGTTCAGCTTTCTGATCCTAATCCAAATCTGGTTCCGCTTCACAGAAGTAATGTCCGTCCTGCCCGTTCAGACGACCTGGACCCGTGTCCTCAACACAATCCTCCTCTTACTCGTCGCTCTCGAACCTTACCTGTTCAACATTCTGCCATTCTTTCTCAGTCCTCCACAAACCTTTAGCGAGCTCTACGACGTTACCTCTTCCATCTACGCCTTGGACATAGGCGCCATCTATGGAATCCTAGCTCTGTTTACCCACATCCTCGCATCCGAGGAGAGGAAGCTAGTAGCTCCCGATCTTCTGAGAAAATACAAGCTTAGTCGTAACCTTGAGATTGTTGTCGCAATCATTTTTCTGGTATCTGCTATTCCGCAAGTTTGGGTCCTAAACGTCCGTTACACGATCTGGGCATCAACATTCTTCGTCTATCGCGGCGGAAGTTTAGTGAGAGGACTCCGGAAACGGCGCCATAGCTCCTAATCTCGGATCTTCTTCAACCGTAGAACTTGCTCATCTTCGTCGATTGTAACTGTTCAAAATACTAACAAGTAACGGCATCAATTCAACGCCGCTACACCTGGTGCGGGTTATCTTTGTCAAAACAACCCAGAGCGGCGAACACCAAGATGACTAGCTTCACTGGGGTGTTCCTGCTCGTCTTCTCAGTCTTGGTCGTTGTGCTGGATACAGCGAATTTTTTCGCCATCGGGATTTCGTTCTTCATAATGCTGATCGGAATCATGCTGGTGATGGTAGGAGCGATGGGCGGGTTCGAAAAGAAACCTGACCCCACTTCGACCCATACGGAGGTTCTCAGGGAGATCGTCAAAGTCAGATGCAAATACTGTGGCACGTTAAATCTAGAGACAAGTCAAAACTGCTCAAATTGCGGAGCACATGTCTGACAGCTCAGTTCTGAATATTTGACATTGAGATGTGAATATGAGAAAAGACTGAATTCACCGACCGTATCCTGCGAATCCTGAGGAACTTATTCTCCGAAAATTGGATGTAAGCGTAGCGCAAGTTAGAAAGTGAGAGAAATACGGTAATTTTGGGTAAACAATCCCAGAATAGTTATCAGTTTGGAAATTATCCCTAGAATACAATAGATTTATATTTAAAAGTCAGCTTATATGTGATACGGTGAATTCGGGACGCGAGCTAAGCCCAAAAAGAAGAGTAAGAAGTAGAATCCGACGGATTATCTAATTTCTACTTCGAAATTCCCGAGTTTCTTTTCTTTCGTACGAGATGGAGGCAGAACCGTGTTCGGGGGAACGCGGCTCTAAGCTCCTCTGTAATCCAATAGCGCCAGAATGAACATGGCGTGAGACCAGGCGAGTGGCGATGCGGATATTGGCTCTCCATTGTCCTTGTGAACCTGTTCGGCGAAGAGTTGCAGTTCGTCGACGTGTTTCACGCACCATTCGATGAGGGTCTTCGCCTTCTCATAATTTCCCTGCTGGCAACGGTAGAGCGCCATCCAGAGGGTTGTTATGAACCATGGGTTCCCTCCGTGGTACGTGTCGCCCGGGTACCGCCCGATCCCTTCGGAAGCGTAGGTGAACGCGTTCTCGATCTGTCGGGAGCTACTGAGGATTCTCGGATCGTCCGGTTCAAGAACTCTGAACGGATATGTGAGGCCGAGGATTGCTGTGTCTATGGAAGAATCATGGGGTTTGACTGATTTCAAGAATCGGCCGCTCTGCTCGTCCCACAAGTGTTTAACGATTGCAGTCTGCAGATTCTTGGTCTCGTTTGACCATGCGTTGGATAGCACTTCAAAACCGAGGGTTGAAGCGATTCTAGCGCTTTCTCTTAAAGCAGCTGTGGCGGCCGCGTTGGTGTATGTGTGAAGAGCCTGTTTCTCTTCCCATAGGTCAAAGGAGGGTCCTACAAGACCCGTCTCGGCGTCCCTATTTCGAAGGAGATGCTCGACCCCCTTCTTCACTGTCGGCCACATGTCAGCAAGAAACTCCTCGTCCCTCGTCAAAGTATGGTGCTGGCCGATGCCCCAGAGAATAGTTGCGCACTGATCCTCCTGTTCTCCCCAAGAAGGACCAGGAGATTTTTCAACATGGTATCTCTGAGCCCAACCGCCATCAGGCTGTTGGACTTCCTTGCACCATTGATAGAAAGCTGCCGCGTCGTGATTGTAACCACAACGATCCAGAGCATAAGCGACGTACGTGCCATCTCTCGACCAGACATAGCGATAGTCAGGCTCCAGAGTTGGGGCTGCGATTATTCCTCCAAGGTCAGGAGAGACGAGCGTCTGGAGAGTGAGTAGGGATCTTCGAAGCAGTTCCCTCCAATGTTCCTGGACCACTGTAGCCTTGTTCCTTCTCAGCCAGTCCTGGCAGGATCGATTCACATCGTTGACCATTTCTGCGAGCGAACTCTGTCTGGCCTCTTCAAGGATGTCGAGCGCCTGTTGCTTGTTGTGGCCGAAGGTCATCAGAAGGACAAGCTGTTCCCTCGCACCCTGGGGTAGGTCGCCGAGATTCCATTTCAGACAGGAATTTACTCCCTTCACGCCAGCATGCAGGGCTAGAGAGTTTCCGCCGAGATGACCATCCTTCGCATCAACAAAAGCGTCCGAGCCCTCCTCATGTACTCCGCACTGGTGTTGGGACGAAGGCTTGTCCGCCCCGTACGCGAACCAATAGTGTCGCTTGTACGAAACGACACTGTCAGTCTTCTCATCATAATAGCAAGCATCGCCCGACGGTGTCTCGGCTATGTCGAAATCGTTGTAATAGAGAAAACTGATCTTCAAAGCTTCGCTACCCCCATTGACCACTTCAAAAATCCGGACCAGAGCGTCCTTGCTTGGCAGAACGAGATCCGTGGCCTTTACCTGTATCCCGTCTGGGTTGGCAAAACTTGTTTCGAGAATCGTGCTATCAGGAAGAAATCGCTGTTTCCGTATCCAAGGATCATCCGTCAACCAACTGAAGAATTCGTTACCATTTCGGCCGGCTAAAATCCCGGGGAGGGATCCGCGAACGTGTTGCGGATAATTGTGGCTTGGCCAGAAGAGATGCCGCAATTCGCCGTTCTTCCCAATTGTGATTAGGGTTGAACGGTTTCCCATTGGGGCTTGCTGGCTGGTTGAAAACATCTTCCGGTGGCTCTGTAAGTAGGTGCGACGTGTCTGGAATCTTAAATGGGTTAGGTATCTGGGCACGGACTATTGACGGTACAGCTACAATCGGCATCCTTTGGAATCACAATTCAATCCAACGATGGACGGACCGCAAATCGTCAAGCCTCGGCTTCGAAGCCTTTTACCACATGACGCTATCTCATTTGCGTCTTTGTTGGATCTGACCAAGAGATTCTCCTTCGGCATAAACCTTGACGACCCTTGGAGATACAGTGGGATAACTCCTCCAAGATCAATAATCATTCCGCATCTATTGTCGGCGAGCCTGCCCGAGGGGAAAATTCTGGATGAAGCCGATGAGCAAGAGATCGGACGACGCGGAGAAGTGGAGCCCGCGACTGTTGCCGGCAGAGCTGTAGCTGCTCTGGCTGATACTCTCATCGACGCAAATGTAGGCTTCGTCCGATGCTGGTTCCCGTGGAAATATTTCGAACCCTTCCCCATGCCAGAGGCATCGCTTGACCAGTTTCTTGAGAAATCATACGCTCAGTGGCCCATGGATGATCTTGTCAATACTCTGACCGGTCTAGGCATAGGCGTCGTACCGGTGATAGCTTGCGGATACCAACGCATGCTTCCACAGGGATTGGAGCCTGACCCGAACAGAGATCTCTACCTGAAGCGAGTCTCCATCCATACCCGGCTCATGGTGCGCCACTACAAAGATCGAATCAGGAACTGGCAGATTGAGAACGAGCCAAACTGGTGGGCTGAACACGCCGCAGGGGGATGGCGGTCGGGGTTAGCATGGGTCCACGAGCACGGATTCAGACATGAACTTCTACAGTCGCTCAACGATACAGTGCACAAAGAAGACCCGTCCGCGACAACGATTATCAACCTTGAGGCTGACGCCATGGTCTTGGACCCAGGCGCCTACTCGTCCTATTGCGATATTCTAGGCTTAGACTTCTATCCCAACTACAAGATCTCCCACCCAATTAACGCTAAGGTTCTGAAAATGGCAGACCAAGTAGCGAAGAAACTGAGTAAACCTGTTATGATCTCCGAGACAGGATACCCCAGCGGGCCGTCACTCCTAGGATATTCGGCTGACAGCCAAGCCAAGTATGTCGCCGACGCGTGTCGAGAGGCACACGGGCTCGATGGTGTGACTGGAATCGGAATATGGCGCTACATCGACACGGCCTGGAGATCCTTCCCGCCTCAAGAGAATCATTTTGGCCTGTTCGACAACAAGGGAAATCCAAAGCCTGCGTGGACCGAGTTCTCGAACGTCATCAAAGAATTGAAATGAGTCAACACTAACAAGGATGTCAAAGTGGTTGGTCGAATGAAGGGCAAGACGCTCAAGGACGTCATCGGGACCGAGGAGAGGAGTCTCTACAAGCTGATCTCGCTTATCGCTGATCTGTCGAGCCTCGTCCGAGAGATGATTCCGAGAGAGCTAGGATTCGCCGGAGGCATCAATCCGTACGGGGAGAAGCAGTTGCAGATCGATGTCTGGTCAAACGATCTCTTCACCAAGAAGCTGCTGAGAAGCGGTCTTGTAAAGAGAATCGCTTCTGAAGAAATGGAAGAGGTTGCCGAATCAAAAGCTGGCGAATACTCGATTGTGCTCGACCCGTTGGATGGGTCGTCGAATCTGAAGAGCAACAACTTGCTAGGAACCATAGTCGGAGTCTACCGGGAGAAGCCTCTCCCTGCAAGAGGAAGGGACCTTCACGCTGCGATGTACTTCCTCTATGGACCGTTCCACCAGCTGGTACTTGCACTCCAGGATGGGGTCCGGACCTTCGCAGCCCTCGGCAGAGGATCTGAAGGAACCAGATTCGTATCGGACGGTCTGATTCGCCAGCTTCCCAAGCCACCGACTGTCTACGGTATCGGAGGCCTAAGGGAGAAATGGACTCCAAGAGTAAGAGAGTTTGTGGAGAGTCTAGAGAAGCGCAAGATGTCCCTTCGATACGGCGGGTCTTTCGTAGGCGATTATAACCAGGTCCTGACCAAGGGAGGGTTCTTCGCATATCCCGAGTTGACCGACGCTCCCGAAGGGAAATACAGGTTGCAGTTTGAATCGAACCCAGTCGGCTTCATCACAGAAAAGGCGGGAGGCCAAGCGAGCACAGGAATGGGGAGGATTCTCGATGTTGAACCCACGAGTATCGTCCAGCGTGTCCCGACGTATCTAGGCGATTCAGACTTGGTCCAGGAGTTCCAGTCGACCTACAAATCCAAGGGCCAGACCGTATGAAGCAACGGATCTCGATTGAGCCTTCAATCCTGAGTGCCGATTTTGCCCGGCTGGGCCAGCAGGCGAAAGAAGCAGAGGACGCCGGGGTCGAAGGCATTCAGATTGATGTAATGGACGGACATTTCGTTCCAAACCTGACGTTCGGACCCGGAGTCGTCAAGGCGTTGAGGAGATCGGTGAGCCTATTCTTGGACGCTCACTTGATGATCGACAATCCTCACAGCTTTCTCGAAGAATTTGCGCGCTCAGGCGCAAACAGGATCATCGTGCATGAAGAGGTGTGCAAAGATCTTCCCGCGGTGCTCCAGTCGATCAGGAAGCTCAAGGTCGAAGCAGGGGTTGCCGTAAATCCCGAGACGCCGATCACCACGTTGGAGGGGGTCCTGGATGTTGTGGACTGTGTCCAGGTGATGACGGTCCACCCGGGATTTGCGGGGCAGCGTTTCATTGAAGATCAGCTCGGTAAGATTGCTCGTCTAAGGAAAGAAGTAGATCAGCGACACTTGAAAGCGTCAATCGTTGTCGACGGAGGAATCGATCCGAAGACCGCGCCGCTAGCCGTGAAATCGGGCGCTACAGTCTTGGTGGCCGGGTCAAGCGTCTACAACCAATCAGCACCAGTCGCCCAAAATGTCCTGACTTTGAGAAACAGCATAGCAACTACGGTTGCAGCGATAGGCTCAGATTGAAGTAGAGAACCGGCCGCGTCTCCTGTAGTTGTCATGACAGACGAATCACAAGCCGGCTTCTCTACACTAAGCGATCTCGAAGAGGCCGCGTCAAGGAAGACCGACAAGTCCGCCTGGGCCTACATCCAGGGCGGTGCAGGCGAGGAATGGACGGTGAGGGCGAACCGCGAAGCATTCCACCTCAGGACCCTGCGACCGAGAGTTCTAGTTGATGTTGAGAATCTAGAATTCGGTACGACTCTCTTGGGAACAAAGGTATCAGCCCCATTCTACGTGTCTCCAACTGCTTCTCACGGCCTCGTGCATCCAGATGCCGAGGCTGCGACAGCAAGAGCCGCAAGCAAATCGGACATCCTCGCTAGCTTCAGTACCCTATCCTCGATCTCAATGGAAGACATCGCCAAGGCCGCTCCGACAGGTCCCAGATGGTTCCAGCTCTACCTGCAACCAGAATTCTCAGCCACGAAGAACCTCGTCGAGAGGGCCGAGAAGGCCGACTACAAGGCCATAATCCTAACTGTTGACATGCCGGTCGCGGGCACCCGCGACAAGGAGAACCAAGCAGGCTCTCCATTGGCTTCTTCGATCGTTTTGGGAAACGGTAGAGAAGTTGTTCGGCCTCTCAGAAACCCTATCGTCGATGGCGACCACGCCCATATTCGCAAGGAAGCCTCAAACACCTGGGAGGTCGTAGATCGTCTTCGCGAAATAACTCGGCTCCCGTTGGTGTTGAAAGGAATCCTCACTCGCGAGGATGCCCGACGCGCTTCTGATCACGGCGCTAAAGGCGTTGTAGTTTCTAATCACGGCGGGCGCCAGCTGGACCGTGCTCCCGCCTCCTTGGATGCTCTTCCAGAAGTGGTAGAAGAGGTCGGGTCCGAGGTCGAGGTTTACTTTGACGGTGGAATCAGGCGAGGCAGCGACATTGTAATGGCACTCGCCCTCGGAGCCAGAGCGGTCGGGCTCGGACGTCTTGTTTTCTGGGCCCTCGCAGCTGGAGGAGAAGCAGGAGTGTCAAAGCTGCTATCTCTCCTCAAGACAGACCTCGCGACAGTCATGGCCCTCACAGGTCGACGGACCATATCCGAGATAGACAGGAGCCTCGTTGACGTTGCTCGGTGATATTCGTGGTTGCTAAGACGCCGCGTGATCCAAGAAAGTTTCAGATGGTTTAGTTGAGCGTTTGGAAGTCTATCAATGATTTTATGTCATCCTTGGTGGGACTGTATGCCTGCGCGAAGTCGGAGGGCCCGACCATTTTGGTGAAGAGCGACTTCAGGACTCCGGGGAATCGTTGTTGGATAGCTTTGAAATCTTGAATCCCCCTGACAAAGTACCGCTTGTTCGCGTTTACTGAACCGAAAGTTATCTTGTTGCCCAGGACAATGTCATCATACGAGTGTCCAATATCCTGCGTAGCCAGTTTGGGCTGATAGATCCCTAATAGGCAGAGGACTCCGTTGTTGTTCAGTAGGCCCTGTGCCTCAGCGGCCAGCGTGGCGACTCCAGTCTCTTCAAGGATTAGGTCGAACTTTCCGAGACTAGTAATTGGTTGGTCGTTGGCGTTGACGTAGGTCCCTCCGATCTTCTCGACTATGCGGGCCTTGAGACTATCCTTTGGTCTTGTGGCAACCGCGGTCACATCGAGTCCTCTGAGTCTTAGGAGCAACACTGTGAGAATGCCTACAGGGCCGGTTCCTAGGACGAGTGCTCTCTGGGGTTTCCAGATCATTCTCTCCTGAATCTTGAAGCTCTGGAAAACACCCTTCTCAGCAACACTCGTCGGTTCCAGCAGAACTGCTACGTCCGACAATTCCGGTGGGACTGGAACTAGGAAGTTGACGTCTGATATCGAGAATTCCGAGCAAAAGCCGTGGAGGCCTTTGATTCCATGCTCCATGTATTGTCCCGTGAGGCACATGTCAGATTCGCCGCTCTGACAGTTGATGCAGCCATCAGGCCGCCTCACTGTCGGGATTACAAGATCGCCCCTCTTGATTCCCGCAGAATTGACCGATGCTTCTTCGATGGTGGCTAGACATTCATGCCCGAGAATGAGATAGTCAGATCCTAACGGCGCTTCCCCATATGAGCCTTGAATTATTTCAAGATCAGTTCCACAAATGCCGATCTTGTTAGCTCGGAGGAGAGCCTGTCCCGCGGAGGGAGTGGGTTGAGGAGCATCAATGAGGCGGACACTATCGGCTTTGCCAGGAGTTACGGCGATTGCTTTCAGAGAACTATCCTATCCAAATCAGCAAGTTTTGGGACAAGACTCCGTTACGATTCCTTTCGGTTCTTCAGTAGTCGCCGCTGTTGCTGATGGTCTAAGGAGTCTTTTGCAGACTGTCGAGTCGCGCCTTGACGGTTTCTACCAATTGCAGTCTTAGATCTTCTCCCCGTAGTTTCTTCTCCTTCAGATCTGCGAGCTGCTTGGCGAGCGTATTGTCGCCCAACATTTTGACCCAGTTCTCAAAGTCACCGCGTCCGAGATGGAACTGGAGAGAGTTGAGGTCGATAGTGTTGAGGATTCCCAGAAAGTCGGGAAGGTTTCGGGCTGCCGCTCCGGTCGGAGCTCCAATGGCTCGGTAGAAGTAGAACGCGTTCTGTGGAGGTACGCTTCGGAGAACGTTTGAAGCGACGTTTCTCAAGATCTTGTTTGCCAAAGTCTCACCTGTTTCCTCTTCGAGTGTCGATCGGTGCTTGGCTATGAAACTTTGGCTATTTATCTAGAAGACAACCGAGGATGAGCTGGGAAAAAATGCCTGCCGCTAATCCCAAGCTTCCCTCAAAGGACTCTCTTCGTTCTACCAGTCGGCCGGTTTCGAAAGTCTGGATGTTTTCGCACGAGTGCGCCGGTCTCGCCCAGGCTGGCGGTCTTGGAGAAGCGGTCGCGGGATTGTCCAAGACCCTGGCTCTGGATTCTAAGCTAGATGTCAGCGTGTTTCTCCCAAGTCATGGCAGACACTTGAACCCCAGCATCAAAGAGTCCTATGGCCTCCAGGGTCTGGCGACGTTCATAGCCCAAGGGCATCGGACCGGAGTCAACGGATTATGGTACAACTACCTAGCTGGCATGGAGAACGGCTCGCGGGACGGAGTCAACTATTTCCTCGCCAAGGGTCTTGATTCAGCAACCAGCAAGTGGCTAGACGATCCGGTAATCTACGATCACGAGGCTACTTTCGAGAAAATGTCCCTTCTCGCACGAACCGTCGGAAGTTACGCTGATTATTTGATCTCGATGGGCCGAGCAAGAGAGCTGCCGGACCTGATTCATGCCCACGACTGGCACATGGTGCCGGCAGGGGTCCTTGTAAAACAACGTCTTGCGGAGAGAGGCATTGCTGTTCCTCTTGTCCTCACAGTCCACCTGTTGAGCGGAGTAATATTGCCTTGGCATTATGCTTCCGAGGAATGGTGCGGAATCAGAGACATACCGTATTCCTTGCGAACGAACGCGAAGCGAGTTTCGACTCTGAAGTTCAGTCAGATATGGCAAGACGTGTGTCGCAACTCCCTGGAAAAGTTCGGATGCTACATAGCCGACTACGTCACGTCGGTCAGCCACACGTACCTGAGGAATGATGTCAGCACCTACGTTGGGAACACAATCAGAGGAAAAAGTGGCCACATTTACAACGGCTGCGACTGGAACCCGGCGATCATGGAGTCATCCATCGTCGCAGATGAATTCGAGAAAATCAGACCGGGGCTTGTCGATGGCGCACCGAAACGGTGGGACCTAAGAGAGTACCTGCTCACCAAAGCAATTTCGAAAATCGAGAAGGAATCAGAAATCGAAGGTCCGGCTAGACTCCGCGACGGTTCTCGAAAGAAGGAGGATGGGTCGATAGAGTCGTTTCGAAGTGACGGTCCGTTGGTTCTGATGACTGGCAGACTGAGTCCTCAGAAGGGAGTAGATCTGTTGCTTGACGCGGTACCGCTCGTCCGTCGCGTTATCCCAGAAACGAAGTTCCTTCTCTTCTTATTGCCTTCAAACGATTCAGACCTTACGAAGATAACCGTCGAGAAGGCTGAGAAATATCCCGACAATGTCAGAGTAATCTTCGGCAGGCATCCGTCGATCTACCTCCTCTCACACCTTGCAGCAGACGTCTACGCAATGCCATCGAGGTCGGAACCTTTCGGTATAAGTGCCCTCGAAGCTATGATTACCGGAAACCCCGTCGTCGGAACGAGTGTCGGTGGAATTACTGAAACAGTTCTTGACATTTCCACGAATGGAGAGTCGGGAACGGGAATTCTGACTCCTCCGGAAAAAGTGGCAAGGCTCGCAGAATCTCTCGTCTCTCTCTTGATAGTCATGCAGATCGACGAACAAACTCAACAGGGGCAAGAAGATCAAGCTGAAGAATCGCGAAAAATAGCCTTGAAGCCAATAGCAAAGATGGTCATCAAGAATCGAAGTCTAGGTTCGAAGATTCGTGAGAATTGCAGAGATCGGGTTTCTCAGAAATTCCGATGGATGAACGCTGGCCAAATGGCTCTGAAAAGATACGACGCAGCAAGATCGTTTGCAGCTAAGACGTTACAAAAGTCACAGTGATAATTGATTGGATGAAGGCGTCAAGGCTGGACTGGTGACAAGCGTCCTAGGTGGTGTCATCCTGCTTGGGCTGATTGCGTTCGCGGTCCAAGGACCATCCTACGTCTGGCTAGCGGTCTTGGTCTTCGGTTTTGTGGCTGCAGGGCTCATCGGCATGGGCCTCTATTCGATCATACAAGGAGCCGGACGCTCAGTAACTTAGGACAGAGAGTCTCCGGTCTCTTCAACCCTCGGACTTGAAGAACAGGGCGCCATACGGGGGCAACATAATCGAGACGGAATGATCTCTTCCATGATAGCGATGCGCCTCAGCGGCTACTCCTCCGAGGTTGCCTTGTCCACTTCCTCCATATTCGGATGCGTCGCTGTTGAGGATCTCTTTCCAGTATCCACCCGTCGGGACGCCAACTCTGTAATTCTGTCGCGACACCGGTGTAAAATTGCAGACAACTACGATCGGATGGTCTGGGCTTCTCCCCCGACGTGAGAAGCTGATGATACTCTTCTCCCAGTCTTGGATGTCAAGCCACTCGAATCCCAGTCTCTCAAAGTCCAACTGGTGCATAGCTAGTTCCCTGTTATAGACTGTGTTGAGGTCTTTGATCCAGAGCCGGAGGTGTTTGTGCGATTGTTCATTTGCCAAATGCCAGTCGAGACTCTTCTCAAAGTCCCATTCGTCCCACTGTCCGAATTCCCCGCCCATGAAGAGAAGCTTCTTGCCAGGATGCCCGTACATGTATCCATAGAGAAGTCGGAGGTTGGCAAATTTTTGCCAAGTGTCTCCAGGCATCTTGTCGAGCAGCGACCGTTTTCCATAGACGACTTCATCGTGCGACAGTGGAAGGACGAAGTTTTCAGCGAAAGCGTACCAGAGGCTGAAAGTCAACTGGTTATGATGGTGTTTCCGGTAGACCGGGTCTTTCGTCATATACTCAAGTGTGTCGTGCATCCAGCCCATGTTCCATTTCATTCCAAAGCCTAGTCCTCCCAAATAGACGGGACGTGACACCATCGGCCAGGCCGTCGATTCCTCGGCGATCATCTGCACATCTGGGTGTGCACGGTATACTGCCTGGTTGAGATCTCGGATGAAAGACAGTGCCTCGAGGTTCTCTCTTCCACCATACTGGTTTGGGATCCACTCGCCTTTCTTCCGGGAGTAGTCGAGATAGATCATTGATGCTACAGCGTCGACTCTGAGCCCGTCAGCGTGATAGACATCCAACCAGAACAGGGCGCTGCTCGCTAGGAAGGATCGGACCTCGCCTTTTCCAAAGTCGAAAATGTAGCTCTTCCAGTCAGGATGGTATCCCTTCTTCGGGTCAGCATACTCGAAGAGATGCGAGCCGTCATAGTACGCGAGGCCATAGGCGTCCGACGGAAAATGCGACGGGACCCAGTCGAGAATTACTCCAAATCCTCTCCTGTGAAGTTCATCGACTAGATGCATGAAATCTTCCGGTATGCCAAATCGGCTTGTGGGTGCGAAGTACCCGAGGGTCTGGTAGCCCCACGATCGCGAGTACGGGTGCTCCATAATCGGGAGGAATTCGACGTGGGTGAAACGCATCTCTTCAAGATAGCTCGGTAGATCGTGGGCCGTCTCTCTGTACGTCAGTGACCGGTTGTTGTCTTCCGGGACTCGCTTCCATGATCCAATGTGCATCTCGTAGATGGCAAAGGGCGAGTTGAGGGAGTTCTTGTCAGCGCGAGTTCTCATCCATTCGGCATCATCCCATGAATGCTTTAGGTCCCAGACAACTGATGCCGTCCGTGACGGGATTTCCCAGTGAAGAGCGAAGGGATCGCCCTTGTCCATTGAATATCCAAGATGGGCTTTCGATTCGACGTGATACTTGTAGAGTGAGCCTCTTGTCGGACCGGCAATGAACCCTTCCCAGATGCCAGAATCGTCCTTTCTCAGACTAAGCGGGTGTAGGCCAGACCGCCACTCGTTGAAGTCCCCGATGACAGAGACATGTTTCGCACTTGGTGCCCACACCGCAAACTGAGTTCCTTCCCTTCCATCAAGGTGGGTCGGATGTGAGCCCAGTTTTTCATGGAGCTTGAAGTGTTTTCCTTCTTTGAAGAGGTGGATGTCGTAGGGAGTCAGCAGCTCATGTTCGGTGACCGGGTCCATGGCTTTGGAAGCACTTCGAGGATTGGTTTGGGGGCGATGGCTAAGCCTTACGATTCAACCTCAACTGTGGCTATTGGTCGCTCTGCGACTACAACTTGGAAGTCGGTTCCTTCCCACTTGTTAGCTTCGGGCCAGAAGAAAGTGAACATAACATTCTCGCCAGTCGAGAGGGTAGCGGTTTCTAGGTCAGCGTAATGGATTCCGAGCCCAGTGTCACCGGTTTTGGAATCCCTTACGGTTTTCCAACCGTCGCTGCTCCAGTGGATGGTCGCGGGCGCGAGCACCTCGATTCTGAGATTTCTTCCATGCGGGATTGTCCGAATCTTCTGATTAAACCTCCAAGCTACCAGTTTCGAGCCGGTCTTCTTAGTCTGGTATCGAAGAACGGGTTGAGGCGGCATGTCGAAGACTTTTCGCTCCCGGATGGATCTCGCGAGTTTAATGTATTCCGCGTGCGCCCAGACGAGGGGCATTGCTGAACCCGCGGGGCGACCGTTATGAAGGCCTCGCTTGGGAATGTCATCCGCGTCCCAGACCTGTTCTGGAATTAGTCCTCCAGGGCTGGCTTGAGCTTCGATCACATGTAAGAGCCGTTCAGCTTCCTCAACATTTCCTCTGGCTATTTCATAGTGGGCGCGTTCACCCGCCAAAAGAGGCCATCCTCTTCCGACACCGGTCCCGTCGAATGGCGAACCGTCGTCATGTTCGCCGTAGCCGTCTGAGTTGTACCTATGCCATACCGGACCTGTCCTGGTCTCTCTCCGAAGAATCGAATCTATCACTTTGACCGTGTCGAGGATTCGCGGGTCCTTGGCCGATCGCAGTCCGTAACGGACGAGAGCGAGCGCGTCCACGCTCACTACTTGTTCGCCCGAGACCACTTCTTGTCCCAAAGGACGATTTCGTAGAGAGACGAAGGCTGAAGCTGGAAGCTCAGTATCGGAAGGATTCGCGGGCGCGATTCTGACATAGTATCCGTTGACTCCAACACGGTTCGCCAGCTTTGTTCCTGTAACATAGGTCCAACGTTCTATTGCTTCATTCCATGTGTCTGCTGTCTCTCTGAGATATGAGGCCAGAGCATAGTCGCCCTTCTCTTCGGCAAAATCGGCCGCTGCGAGCAATCCCGCGATCTCGGCCGCGAGAGTAAATGGAGAATATCCGCCGTCTTCCTCCCATCTGTCCTGCTGTGTGACAGGGCCGTTTCGGACGAGATATCCTGCCGCCCGTTGTATCATCGACCACGGGTCGAATCCAGAAAGAGCATCGACACGTTTCAGCTGGTCCGCGACAAGTATCGGGAAGGCTGTTTCATCCATCTGCACTCCTCCCCAATACGGTAATCCGTCAAGCCACATATTCTGCAACCAGTGGCCATCTTCCTCTTGGGTGGACATGAGGTAAAGGAGGGTTTCTCTAGCGTGTTCAGTGTCTCCCGATGCGATGAACCCCCCAGCTGCTTGCGATAGATCTCTAGGCCAGATCAAATGATATCCGCCCAAGTCGTCGTCGCTCTTGGAGAATCCCCATGGTATGGAGAGGCTTGCGATCACTGCGCCCGGGTAGGATTTTTCCTCGTGGGTTCGGAGGACAGTATTGCTGACGCGGTAGAGGTCGAAGCCCGTCTCGTACATTTTCCCAAGATCCATGCTTTGCGACTGGAGCTCCTTCCAACCATCAACAAATGCCTGCTGCACTCTATCGAAGTCCTTCAGCAGAGCATTCCTTGCCTGCTGCCCCGCCTCGCCTGGCGTTCGTCCAAACGCAAGAGCTGTGACGCACTCACCATCAATCGCCGTCAAGTCGAGTTCCGCAGTCAGAGCAATGTTTCCATTAGACGCGGTGGAATATTCCCACGTCATCTTCTTGTTAGCGCTGATGTCCTGCCAGCCGTCGCTAACGCCTACATATCCGCAGCTCATATTCCTGAATGCTGTCGAACAAGCCAGAGCGAGGGAGACTCCTTCTCTCTGCGCGAAGAGCATCGGAATGCCCTTGTAGTCGCCGATCCATCCGTTGTTTCCGTAGCCACGGTTTCCAATATGTGGAGCAAGCAGGGCAAAGACGCCGTAATCTTCCAGTTTCCCCTTGCCAGTGTCGAAGTGGACCTTCTGCAGGAGCACGTCTCGCTCTGGATCGGTGATAACGGTCTTAGTCATCCTGTAACGTCCTCTCTTGCAGGAGTTGACGAGCCTGTATCCGGGTACGCCTTGTTCTAGGGGCGAGATTCTTCTGTTAGTATCTCGCTTCTCTTCAGAGAAGTATTGGTCACCGTCAGCGACAAGAAATTCCATGTCGCGAGTATTCGCCTGGTCTATCCTCGGATAGTAGACCTCGTTAAGGATTCCGTGAGAAATAGTGAACCAGACTCTACTCTGATAACTGGCGGAGGTTCCGACCCCTTCTTTCGCGCTTGATGTCCATCGCGGTGCGATGCCCGGCCAGCCTGGAGCAGCATTTTGGGCAGGTGACATTGTAATGCTGTACGGGTCGATTACTTCCATTCAAGGCTTAGCGCGTTCGCAAAGGCTATGCTCGTTTGACGATTATTTGCCCTGCCAACCAGTTATGCCATGCGCAGGTGTACCTGTAGGCTCCGGGAGTGGTCAAGGTGACGGAGAAGGTTTTTCCTGGAAGGATTAGCCCGGAGTTAAACAGCGGGATTCCTTGCGGAGCGACGATTGCGGTGGCTGTGTGCGGCTGGGTGTCCTTGTTTACCCATTCTATTGTGTTGTTGATTCCGATTGTAACGGTGATGTTGACGGGATATGGGTATGCACCCGTCGCGAATTCTGTCTGGAACCGGGTCAGGTTGAAACCGGAAGGTTCGATGTAAGACCCTTGGGGAATGTTTATCGTGGTGACTCCGGGTTTGGTGCCGCTATTTGCTGGAGAGAGCGACGAGAGATAGACATAACCGATGATCGCAGCCATTAGTACGGCCATTATCGCGATAACTAGGACAACGACTCGCCGCGGTATCATCGGCCTTTTGGGATCACTTTTCTGATAGTTGAATCTAACTGTTGGTATTAGGCAAATGAGTTTCCTTCAAATCATCGATGAGATGTTCGGCTGTTTTGCTTACGAGTGGAAGCACGCTAGCTTAGGTTTCACACTAGGGGTGCGAGCGGTCCGGCTCTTTCGCATTAGCCGATAAGGTTACCCGGTGACGATAACTGATCCGTGCATCCAGGGGTGGTAGGAACAAACGTAGTTGTATGTTCCATCTACGCTGAATGTGACTTTGAATGTGGCGGTGTAATTCATCTGTCCAGAGTCGAAGCTTGACCCTCCGGATGGGACACTAACTGACGTGACGGTGTGCGGAATTTGATAATCGTTGTTTGTCCAGGTGACTGTGCCCCCTTTGGCGACTGTTACGCTTGCTGGTTGATAGTTAAGGGACTGCTGAATACCAGTACCATTCAGAATAGTCACGCTTACAGAGCTGGGCGCAGGACCGTTTGACGTCATCGTTGAGAAGACGTTGGGTCCTCCAAGGAGTTGAGAGACTCCAACTCCTGCGAGACCTACACACGCACCGACAGCGAGCACAATCAAGACGGGCGCGATTATCTGAACGATCAGGGGTTTCTTGTACCAGGGTAGTTTTGGCGGAGTGCTTCCCAACTCGTAGCACTACGGTTTGGTTGGCGGGTAAGAAGATAAGTTTTTGCGAAGAAAGAGATGGGCTAACATTTCTCTAAATTTGAAAATGGATGTTTGCTCCTTCAGTTATCTAGTTCATGGCTTAATCCTAAATATGAGTGGGTTAGGGGAAACACGAGCTTTTAATGTCGAAGACGACTAGGCGAGAATTTCTCAAAATCGGATTAGCAGCAGCCGGTGGTGCCCTTGCAGCCTCGGGGATGGAAATCCCTCTCTTTTCCGGCAATAACTCATCCATGCAGACCCAGCTGAATAATGCGAACATGCAATTGACAAATCTGCAGAATCAACTCAAGACCGTAACAGGCTTCCTTACTCTCAGCGTCAACGAGCAAGCCCTGCTGGAACCGATAGTTGAGACGATCATTCCATCCGACAGCACTGGTCCCGGAGCAAAAGAGGCTGGAGTGATCTACTTTATCGACAGACAGTTGGCAGGGGATTATGGGCAAAGTGCAAACATGTTCATGGATGGACCATTCATACCCCCGACTCAGAATGCGATAACCGGGGTCCCGACTAGCGCGCGCTATCAGGACCTTTATCCATCTCTGCCTACTTCGATCGACTATTCGGGAACCGTGGTTCCCAGGATTGGGTCTGGCATCAACTATCAGTATGCTCTGAACCTCAGAGCGTTTTGGAAAGCTGGTTTGGAAGCTGTGCAGAATTATTCAACCAAAACTCCGGCCTATGGAACGACTTTCCAAAGACTGTCAGGTGCCAATCAACTGGCGCTTCTTGCAGACCTCTGGGCCGGCAAGCCATCGACTTTTGCGGATGACCACGGAACCAACATCCGCCCCGTTGATTTTGCGTATGAGTTGAGCTTCATGACTTGGGCCGGGTTCACGATGGACCCCTTGTACGGAGGAAATCAGAACATGGTCGGATGGCAGTACATGGGATTCAACGGCGTAAACTTAGGGAACGCCTACGGTGAGGGTTTGAGCCAGAAGGACCTTATGGTTGCTAACACTCCGACTCGCCTAAAGCCCGCCAGCCTAGCCCAATATCAACAGGCTGCGGCGGGAGGAGCCTAACATGTCTAGCGTCATTACGGAGCCCCGCAAAAACCTAGTCTGCCTAGGTGCGGGTTTCATGAGCGGCCTAGTCGCGGCTGAAGTGGCGCGTGACTCTCACAACTACTCGGTAGTAGCAATCACTAAGGGTCCTTGGTGGGATTACGTCAGCGACTTCTCGACCACGAAATACGACGAATGGGGAGTAGGACTAGGACGAAAGTATGACAGCCCTCTTCCCGTCCAGTCCACAACAATACGGAACAGCCCCACACAGTTCGCGCTCCCAGTCCGAAGATACACGATGCCGATCCAGTACCATGCCCTCGGACACGGTGTCGGCGGCGCAGCCCAGCATTATGGAGGAACAATGGGACGCCAGGGCCCGTGGGGATACAAGCAGCAGAGTCTCAGCGAGTCCGCGTATCCGGGTAAGCTTGCCACCATACAACCTAATCATGATCTTCAAGATTGGCCTTTGGACTACGCTGGTTACGAGCCGTATTACCATAAATGGGAGCTTGTCTATGGTCTCTGCGGGACAAACAATGGGAGTCCCAATGACAGTTCCGGCGACCTAAATTATCCATGGATGGACTCGAGCTATGGCTCAAAATATCCGATGCCGCCACACCCCCTCACACCCGTGGGGACACAATTTCGAGATGCTTGCCTCGCGACTTCTCCGCCTCAAGGCGCGAAGTTCACTTCATATCACCCGTTCCCACATGTGAGTTCGCTAGCATCTCAGCCCTACACGAATGTCCCGTACGGCGTTCCGGTCAACCCATGCGTCTACGACGGATACTGCGGCGGAAACTGCAACTATGCCTGCGAGACGGGCGCAAAAGCAAACGCAGCCTACCGAACGATTCCTGCAGCAATGGCGACCGGGAACTTCAAGCTGGTAACAAACGCCTACATCTTCCGTCTGGTATGGGACGCAACCACTCACACGGTCACAGAGGCACACTACTATGATGCACAGGGAAACGTGCACATTCAACCAGGGGACGTATTTTTCAATGGAATGTGGGGATACAACATGATACGAATCATGCTCCTGTCGGGCGTTGGCGTTCCCTATCAGTACAGCTCTAGTAGCGGAACCGGCACTGGCTCTGTCGGAAGGGGACTAACAAACGGATACGCGCCTTACACGGGAACTGCAGCCAGCGGCACGCTCAACATCGGAGCCAACTCGTACTCTGCGGGAAACGCCAGTGGAGGGAGCGTAGACATCTACGACCTCATGGACGACAACTTCGATCATACGAACCTGAACTTTATCGGAGGAGCCCAGATCGGCATGGGGGGATACGCGGGCGGAGGACCGGGCAACATAACGCTAGCCGGGAATGTAAGCCCGTCAAACACAGGCGTCGGAGGTACCTTCAAAGCGAAACAGAAAGACAAGTACCTTCCAACAACTACAAACGTAGGTGCCACTCCGTTCGCACCGGACATACCCACATATGATCATTATGTCGACCTAGACCCTCACTACACGGACATTTATGGAGACCCTCTCAGCCGGCTCACATACGACTGGACAGCCAACATGTACAACGGGGCAACATATCTGGCAACGATCGTAGCCCAGATTCTTACAAAGATGGGTGCCTCGAACGTCAAGGTGGGAGCAACGCCGGCGCAAGTTCACAATGACTGGTGGGGTCACCACCTTCGTGGTGGTTGTCGAATAGGGAAAGATCCTACGAGTTCTGTGTTCAACAGCTGGAACCAGCACTGGCTGTCCGGGGCGCCGGGGCCGAACATCGGAAGCAATTATTTCGCCGCGGGCGAGATCACAAACACTGCCGGGGACACTGTTCCATCGGGGACACACGTCGCAGGACCACAATCATGGCGTGCAGCGGAAGGCATCAGGCAATATTTGCAGACCCCGGGACTTCTGACACCTTAGCACGACTGCAAAACTCCAATTTAATCTGGAAGCCTGCAATTGCCTGCATTGAAAATTCCGCATAAGGCTCAGCCGATTGTCGCCCCATTTGTTGAGAGCCGGGTTCCAGGACCTGAAGAGTTTGTTGTTCTTAGCGAACCTCTGCTGAATGCCACGATGAAACTTGCTGGATTACTGAAGGATTGCAAGTCAAAGTGGGCTTTGTCGGGTGACGCAGGGGAGCTCATGTCCGGGGTCAGTCTCCCCGCCGACCATCTCTCCATTCTCACCACCGCCGAAGGTTGTGAAGAGATTAGTAACCGGCTCGCAGAGAATGTGGTCCAGACCCCCAGAATCGTAGAAAGGAAATTGGACAGGGAAGCCAAAATAGACTTAGAACCATACCCTGTTCAAATCAAGAGCTACGAAGCTAGATTCCAGATAGAAGGCCAGAGACTTCACGTTTACGGAGGACTACGGATCAGGATCGGGGAGTGGGAGTGGGGTGACCCACTCGACTACGAACCTGAGTACGTATATGTGGGGTCCGAAAAACTGCCGGTCGTCCCGCTCCGACTCAAGACGGAGCTCTACATCGGCCTAGGCTGGATGGATCGAGTGAAGAAAATCAATGAAGCAATGGTGAGACGACACCATGGACCGGGCTTTGGCGGCTAGACAGTGACTCAACAAGTAGGCCCTCTACGACAACCGATTTTCTCGAAAGACGTTGCAAGACTACAAGGCAGAGAAGCGTGGACAAATAACCTTCAACTTGCATCGCTAGCAGCGTCAAAACTCGCTAGTAGTTTAGGCCCGAGAGGCGCTTACAAACTTGTGACCTACAGCCTGGGCCCCGAACTTGTAACAAAGGTGACTAAGGACGCAGTAGATATCGTAAACGAGCTGGGAGTTCAGTATCCAGCTATCAAGACACTAGTTGAAGCGGCGAAGATACACCGAGAAGATGCGGGGGACGGAGTCTCAACTCTCGTCATCCTCCTATCGTCATTGCTTACCGAGGCCGATCGATTGATAGAGGTCGGCGTTCATCCCGTCGCAATCCTTGACGGATACAAAGACGCCGCCAAAAAATGCCTTGCAATCATTGACCAAGTTGCCGAGGATCCTGCTCGAGACCTAGATGGTTGCCTCATGGAGATCGTCGATTGCGGAAGAGGTCTCCTAGGCGAGAGACTTCGAAGTGAACTGCCCCAAGCTCTGAAATTGGTAGACAACCGGGGCAAGGTAGACGTTTCGAGGATCAAGATAGAAAAGAAGCTTGGTGGAACAATTGACGATTCCAAACTGATACATGGCGTCGTCATCAAGAGAGGTAAGGCACATCGATCAATGCCAGATGAAGTAAGTGCCCCAAAGGTCGCGATTGTCTACAATATGGAAATTAAGTCCCTAGAGTTGATCGATAAGAAACAGGGACCCTTCACCACAACGCTGAATGTTACTTCCGGAGACCAGCTCCCGACGTTCATTTCGGAAGAGGCTCGACTGAGAAGACGTCTGGTAGAGAAAGTGAAGATGGCCGGGGCTAACGTTTTGATCTCCCGGGCAAAACTAACGGATCGGATCTCGGACAAGCTGAGCAGAGAGGGCATCTTCGCATTACAAATGGTGGATCAGAAGGAGATAGACGAGGTCGCAACGGCCACGGGGGCTACCATCGTCGGAGATACCAACGACATTAGTGAGAGAGACATAGGTACCGCGGAAAAATTGGAAGTCGACAAGATACCACCCGAGGACGCAGTATTCATTTCCTGTAAGGGGGCCGCCTCTATTCTGCTTCGTGGTAGTTCTCCCGAGATCTTGCGGGAACTTGAGAAGGCCGTGAAAAGTGCTCTCCTCGTTCTCAAACATGCACGTACATGGCCGAAGGTCTTGCCCGGCGGAGGCGCTATCTTTGTCAGATTAGCCTTACAGCTGCGAAGGTTCGCCCTAACTTTTCCTGGAAAACAACAACTCGCGGTCAGAGCTTTCGCTGACGCTCTCGAAATCATACCAAAGTGGCTCGCGACAAATTACGGCTTGGACCCCATAGAGATAATGATGCAACTTCGGAGAGATCACTCAAACAATTTGAACTCAATGGGAGTTTCAGAACAAGGCTGCACGGACATGGACAAGGCAAACATCGTCGAACTAGCGCAGTTAACCAAGGCTACCATTTGGAGAACCTTCGAAGTCGCCTCCCTTCTGCTCAAAGTCGATGACTACTTTTACGTCAAGGACCTCCCTGTCTTTCATAAGCACTAGTCAAGAGACTTTCCAACCAAGATCGATAATTTCCCAGTGACTTTATCCCACTGCTGCCCCTATCTTCCCTTGAAAAATTGAATCTTAGAGAACCAGCTGGAGACAAAGCGCGACCAAAAGCTATCATCTTCGACATGGACGGTACTCTAGTCAGTAGTCTTCCGGTGATCTATCATTGCGAGAACGAGATCTCTCGCAAATATCTCAAAACATCACTCACCCTTGAAGACGTAATCTCCAAGTTTGGACCTCCAGCACATACGATCATCAAGGAAATGACTCGAAGCCTGCCGGATTCTGTCCAAATTAGGGCAGTATCAGACTATTACGAATGCTATCGAACCCATGTCTCCAGCCGGGGACTCGCATTTCCTGGCATCACCGAACTATTGAGCAAGATCAAAGGCTCTGGACGTCGGCTGGCTCTTTTCACGGGGGTAGAGAAGAACATGATGGACTATACTCTCAACCCGTTCAAACTAGTCGACTTCTTCGAAGTGCGTATCACCGCGGACGACATCCAGAAGAGCAAGCCCGATCCTGAAGGTATCAATCTGGCGTTGAGCCGAATCAATGCCAGTGCGAAAGAGTCGATGTATGTCGGGGATTCCCCTTCAGACATCATCGCGGGGAAAAGAGCTGGAGTCATGACTGGGGCTGCATTATGGAGTCCCGAGAATCGTGGAGACCCTACGACTGAGCATCCTGACTACGAGTTTCGGAGTGTTCAGCAGTTGTCAGATTTTCTCTTTCCGAGGAAAAAGTCTAGCGAAGAACCATATTTCGGTTCACGTTGGACCGAAGAAAAGTTGTGAATTTTCGAGAGGAAGAGGACTGCGATCTTCTCACCTCAACGAGTGAAAAAAAAGGAGATTGGACCTGAAATGAACAGGTCCGTCTTAGTTTGCTGCTAGTCCGTCGGCTCCTGCTGGGATCCCGCTGGTCGTCTGTAGCCATGTGAGACTGCCGTCCGCATGGACTTCGTATGCTATGATAGCATGGTCTGCGTTGTCGAATACGTAGAGGAACCTGCTGTTCCTTGCGAGAGCCATGTCGAGATCAGTGCCGCCGACCGTTGCCGCTTTGGTGTTGAGTAGCGAGATTTTTCCGTTGCCAGCAATGGTGTAGGACGATATGGTGGTGCTGTGGGCGTTGGCGGTGTAGGCGAACTGGCCGTTCCCGGTTACGACGAGCCAGCATGCTGCCTGCTGAGTGTCAGGGACAGATCCGCTTAGTGTGGTCAGACTGCCGGAGTCAGAGATGGTGTAGGATGAGACTGCGCTGGTTCCGGAGGGTCCGCCGGCTGCTTCGCTGACGATGAGTGTGCCGCTAGGGGTAAAGTCGAATCCGAACGGTGTTCCGCCGCTTGAGGCTTGGACATTTGGAGTTGAAGCTACGCCTTCACTGTTGACGAGGAATGTGTCGATCTTGCTAGTGCTCTTCTCGGTGACAACCAGTACTGTGCCCGTTGGGTTGAAGGATATTTGAGCAGGTGCTGTCACGCCGCTTAGAGGCTGGACAGAGCCAGATATTGCTGAGAGCTGGCCATCGTTGAGATGGAAGCCTGCAATGTTGTCAGTGCTTTCAGATCCACCTGTATTCAGTACATAGACGACGTTCCCGTGAACTGTGGCGCTGATGGGCATCGTGCCCTGCGAACTTGCCTTGTCGGTGAGGTTCAGGCCTTTCTGATTGACGCTGAAGACGGAAATGTCATTGCTACCAGCATTTGCTACGATCAGCCAGCGGCCGTCGTCACTGAGGACTAGTCCTCCCTGGTTACTTCCGGTTAGGCCGTTGATTCCGAGACCGTTGGTAGCATAGTTTGCCTTCCAGGTTAACGAGCCGTCGGCTGCTCTGTTGTATACGATGACTTGGTTGCCGCTCGCTGAGTTAGACATGATGTAGACGCTTCCGACAACTCCTTGTGCGCTGGCTGGTGCGATTGCTCGCCCGCTAGAGAATGCTACGATGAAGAGTGCGAAGAGTCCGAGGATAGTGATCAAATTCTGCTTTTTCATTCTGTATTCCACCTCCCGTTTTCTGAGCTGTTGCTATGGTGATGGTCGGAGTCTATTTGAGAGATTGGCGAGATGTGGTGGACGTCTGGTCTAGATCTGGGCCTGTTCTAGCGAAGGGTCGTGCGGAATAGGACTAGTATTCCTAAGACTTGCGCGATGTTTATTCCCAGAAGATATGGGAGGAACGGGTCTCCGATGAATGGCGACATTGTCACGAAAGAGTAGACTGCGAGTATGTCCTGTGAGAAGAGGATCGCTGCAAAGATCGTTAATCCTAGGCTGAACTGTGCTCTAGTGTCTCTGTAAACCTTGGCGTAGGTGATAATGAGGCCGAGTAGCAGTGCCGCGCCGATGGCGGCTGTGTAAAGACTAGCGTCCATTAGTGATACCATTACTTTTTCACCTCCCTGGCTCTGGGTTGGATCTTGACCCAGATCTCGTCGAAGATCGGAAGGTGTGCCTCCATTTCCTGCGAGAGAAAGTAGAGCCGTCCGTATCTTTCGCCTGAAGGTGAGACTAGGTGATTCTTCTCTAGAGCACGGATATGATGTTCGGCGACTCGATAGTGAACGTCTAGAGCCTCGGCCAACTGGTTCACGTTTTTCGGTCCCTCTCTCAGCAGAGTGACGATCCTCCCCCGGTTCGGTCCTCCTCGGGAGCCCGCGAGGACATACCATAGAAGGCGTCTCCAGGAGGTTTCTGATGGAGAGAGAACCCTAGCCAACTCTAAGACTCTCGTGGCATCTGAATGGCTGTCCTGAAACAAGGTCAATAAGACTTGCAGGAGACTTGGTGGGATTCCGTGCTAATAGGTGCTGGTCAGGATTAGGTCAGGATCATTTCGAGGAAGTGTTACTCCTTTGACGAAATCCTTGAGGTCTAGAGAGTTGGGGCCAATACCGAAATGTCAAAAGGTCCGCTGATCATCGGAGCTTCACGTTGAAAATTACCGACTTTGAAATCTACCAGCTCGGCGAGCCCTCATCGCAGGGAAGTGCTACCTGGGCCGGAAATTCCATTATTCTAAGACTCACCACTTCCGACGGGACCATCGGCTACGGAGAAGCGGTTCCGACTCTACGAGTCCAGTCAGTAATCCAATCATTGCACGAGGTCGGCCGAGTGTACAAGGGAAGGGACCCCCTAGACATGGAACTGAACATTCACGAATGGCACAAGCATGACTTCTACCTCCCTGTATCATTCGAATCTACAACTGCTCTGAGCGCGTTCGACATCGCGTGCTGGGACATTCTCGGGAAGCATCTCGGCGCTCCGATATACCAGCTGGTCGGGGGAAGCTTCAGGAACAGTGTCAGGGTCTACGCGAACGGATGGTATGACAAGTGTGTCACGCCTGAACAGTTTGGCGAGCGGGCCAAGAAATTCGCAGCGATGGGCTACACTGCTCTCAAGTTTGATCCCTTCGGGACACACTACGATTCCATAGATGCGAAGGGACTGGAAACGGCCTACGCGCGGGTAAAAGCTGTCAAGGACGCAACAGCCAGCAGGGTCCAGCTCCTGATAGAACACCATGGAAGGTTTGACCCCAACGCGGCCATTGCAATCGCGAAGAAGCTCGGCGAGTTCGATCCATTATTCATGGAGGAGCCTGTTCATCCGGATAATCTCAAAGGGCTTCGAAAATACAGGGAAGCGACAGACGTTAGAGTCGCCCTGGGCGAACGGATACTTACCAAGGAACAAGCGGCCTTCGTCCTCGCGAACAATCTGACCGACTATCTCCAAATAGACATTACAAACATCGGCGGGGTTACGGTTGCTCGCAAAGTCGCCGCTATGGCAGAGGCGTATGGGGTGGAGATGGCCTTTCACAACGCGTTCGGACCCATCCAGAACGCGGTAACCGTACAGCTCGACGCCGCGATTCCCAACTTCCTGATTCAAGAGTCATTCTACGACTGCTTCCCCGCCTGGAAGAGACAACTAGTAAGGGACCAGTCGAAGGTAGAGAATGGTCAGACGAAGGTTCCGACCCGCCCAGGCATTGGGGTAGAAGTGGACGAGAAGGTCATGGAAGAGCATCGGGCTGAGGGCCAGGAATATTTCAACCTCGACGAACCTGTCTGGGTCGTAAAAGACACTTGGAAGGATTAGCCTGGAACGATGATCAGGGTCCGCGCTCGGACTGAGCATAGACACGGATTAGACAAGTTACACCGTGACGTTCTTGCTGCAATGAACGAAGCCCTCGCAGCAGCGGACCCAGCAAGAATCATACGAAAACACCTGAAACTCTACGAGCAAGTTCTCCACGTTGGTAAGCTCCAGTTTCCGCTGAAAGAATTTCGAAGAATCTTCGTCATTGGTGGAGGAAAAGCCTCGGGATACATGGCTGAGGAGGTTGAGAAACTAGTCGGGAAGTGGATTACCGGTGGGTTGGTAATAATTCCAGATTATCTGCGGCCAATGCCTCGAGGTCACCGAATAACGTATCACCCGGCGACCCATCCGATTCCAACACGCAAGGGCATGGAAGGCGTTCTAGCAATGCTAGACTTGGTCGAGAATGTTTCACGGGACGATCTGGTTATCGTCTTGCTCTCAGGAGGAGGCTCAGCTCTGATGCCTCTACCAATTGAAGGAATAAGCTTGAACGACGAAGCACGGGTCACATCATTATTGCTAAAGTCTGGGGCAGGCATCAAGGAGATCAACACGGTACGAAAGCATCTTTCCCAGATCAAAGGAGGCAGAATCGCAGCGAGGCTGTATCCTGCGACCGTGTTGACCCTGATAATCTCGGATGTCGTTGGAGACAAGATAGATGCAATAGCGTCAGGCCCAACAGCTCCAGATCCAACGACCTATCGCGACGCTGAACAGGTTCTCAAGAAATATGATCTCTGGTCTCAGATCCCAACAAACGCTCGAAGGGTCATTACCGAAGGCCTCTCAGGGTCGATACCAGATACCCCGAAAAAGGAAAGCAAGGCCTTCAAGCACGTACACAACCTGATTATTGGCAACGGTCGTGCATCTTGTCTAGCCGCGGCGGCAGCCATGACGAAGGCAGGCTATAGGACCCAGGTTCTCTCGATACAGATAACCGGTGAAGCTCGAGAAGCCGGTCGAATCTTCGGCTCGATCGCGAGAGACATCCGAGACAATTCACTGCCTTTCGCACCCCCAACAGCCCTCGTGGCCGGAGGAGAAACAACTGTGACCGTCCGGGGAAAAGGGAAAGGCGGCAGGAATCAAGAGCTCGTTCTAGCGGCGGCTGTGAAGATCAGCGGTTCAGATGCGGTTGTCGTAGGATCGTTCGCGACCGATGGAATCGAGGGTCAGACACACGCGGCAGGTGCCCTCGCTGATGGAACAACAGTCATGCGGGGTCTAAAGGTCGGAATGGACCCTGAAGATTATCTCGGAAACAATGACTCCTATCATTACTTCTCGAAACTCAAGGACCTAGTAATAACAGGTCCGACTGGAACAAATGTGAACGACATTACGATCCTTGCTGCAAACGGCAGGTAAATTTCCAGGGCTACTGCGATTTGTATGGGAAGAGATACGACAAGCTAGGTTTATCGTTCCAGTCGACGTAGCAAGTTTTCAGTTGAGTGTAGCCTTCCAGCCCGTACCTTGAGCCTTCTCCCCCGAGTCCGGATTGTCGGAAGCCCGTATGGACTCCTTGGAGCTGTTCTGGTCCAACTTGGTTGATGTAGGACTCGCCGAATTTGATCCGGTTCATAGCCTTCAGAACTCGTGTATTGTCTTTCGTGAAGATGTAGGAGGCGAGGCCATATTTCGAGTCGTTTGCATAGTCGATGGCTTTGTCAAAGCTGTCCACCTCAAGAATGGGCACGACTGGTCCGAAGATCTCGTCTTGGACAAGTGAGGATTTCTGTTTTACATCCTCTATGACCGTCGGTTCGAGAAACCATCCTTTCTTTGGGGCTGAAGGCTTCTCTCCGCCGATGACGATCTTGTCTCCCTCTTCCTTCGCCTTCTCGATGAAGCGCATGCTGGTTTCTCTCTCCTCTTTGCTGACCATCGGTCCAAGGTCGGTGTCTGATTCAAGCGGGTTCCCTATCCGGAGATTATTTGCCATACGAACGAACGCGGGAACGAACTTGTCCTTGATCTTCTCGTCAACGTACATCCTTTCCGAGCAGATACAGGTCTGACCGCAGTTCCAGAAACGAGCCCAGATCGCGCACTTCAGCGCCCACGGAAGGTCTGCGTCACGCCAGACAATGAACGGTGCCTTCCCGCCCAGCTCCAAGACCAGCTTTGGAAGATGATTGGAAGCGTGCTCCATAATCGTCCGTCCGGCATCGGTACTGCCCGTCATCGTAACCAATCCAGTAATCTTGTTCGTCACGAGCTCATCCCCCACCTCCGATCCACTCCCGGTAACAACATTCACAACCCCCTTTGGAAAGCCAGCTTCCTCCATCAGCCTCACCATCTCGATCGTGCTGAGAGGAGTATTGCTCGATGGCTTCGTCACAACCGTATTTCCCGTAATCAGTGCAGGAGCGAGCTTCCTGGCGACTGTCGCAGATGGAAAGTTCCAAGGAGTAATCGACGCGACCACACCGATTGGGAGTCTGAGAATCATGACGGTCTGTTGTGGGTTGTCGCTAGGTAGAACATCACCCTCAATCCTGCGCGCAAACTCAGCATAGTACTCGAAATTCGACGCAGCACCGTCAATCTCGCCGCGAGCCTCGAACAGAGGCTTCCCCTGCTCCGAAGTCAGGAGTCTGGCCAACCTCTCCTTGTCCCTCCGAATCAATTGAGCCGTCTTGAAGAGAAACGCCGCCCTTTGGAGGGGCGCGAGATCTTCCCACTTCGGTTGAGCGTCCTCCGCCGCCTGAAGTGCAGCCTTCGCCTGCTCGCGGCTGGCTTTCGGAACGGAGGCAATCACTCTCTCAGTGGCAGGATTGACCACGTCAATCGTCTCTTCCCGCTTCGAATCAACCCACTCTCCGTCAATGAACATCCGGTAATGCTTCGCTAATCCTTGCACGGGTCTTCGGTTCGCCATAATTCTCATGCTCCGTCCTTTAACAGTCCCGACTCTCTGAGAAAGGCTGCAACGCTGTTTCGCTCCTCTCCAGTGAGACTCTGAAGAGGGCTCTTGACACCACCTACGGGCATCCCGACCATTCTCATCGCCTCCTTTAGCCCTGCAGGGAATCTTCCAACACTAATTGCCTCGATTATCGGAAGAAGCTTCGACTGAGCTAGTCGAGCCGCTTCCAGGTTTCCATGCTTGAACTCGTCAAACACCGAACTCGCTAGCTTGGGGGCAACATTGGCGACTCCGATTACTCCACCGCTTCCACCAAATTCCAGATTTGTGAAAGTCATCGCATCAGACCCAGCGAAGATCGCGATACGCTTGCCCGCGACTTTCAGAAACCGGAGAAGGTTGAGGAGATTGTACTCAGTATACTTCATTCCAACGATCAACTTCTTCTCGGCCAATCGCTGAATGACACTTGGAGGAACGAAGAGATGAGTCCATTCTGGAATGTTATACACGACAAGAGGCAGTTCACATTTCCGGGCAATTGTCTCGAAATGGTTGAAGAGCCCGTCCTCGCCAGTCGCGTAATAGTACGGGGGAGTTGCGACGATTGCGTCTGCACCGGCATCCTTAGCGTCCTTCGCGAAAGCGAAGACATTCTCGAGACCAGGGTCTGATACACCGGCGAGTACCGGGACTCTACCATTCGTATGATCCACAACCGTTTCGATAACGTTCTTCCTTTCCTCCCGGTCAAAGAGAGCAAACTCTCCGCTCGTCCCCAATGGGAACAGCCCGTCGATTCCTCCATCAATCAAAAAGTCTACGAGAGTTCGAGTAGTCTTATCGTCGATCTTCTCGTCACGAGTTAGTGGGGTAGCCATGGGTGCTATGATGCCTTCGAGCTTCTTCATGGTCAAACCCTCGATTGAGACGTGCTTTAAGAGTCCTAGAAGGACGACTCGGGCAGAGAACCTCAGTGTTCTCGAATGGGTACAGCTACTACCCTCGACGGTGCTCCATCTCCATCTTGCAATTTGATGGGCATGCAGATCATCAGGATTCTCTTGCCAACAAATTGGTTCAACGCACTGCTTAGAGATTCAATGATGAAGATTCCATTTCCGAGGAGCGTCTTGTGCACCAGTGGTTCTGCCGCCTTGAATTTCTCGACGCTGAGAAAATCGATTCCAACCGCCCGGACCTTTTTCGAGACAAGATAGTCTGCTGCGTCAGCAGTAAGATACGTGTAGTCTCGGTTCATAGACTCCTTGCCCCAATGTTCGCTGCAACCCGTATAGATGACAACAATATCATCCCTTGCAATTTTCTCTTCGAGTTCTGGCTTAAGGTCCTTGGATGTGATTCCGCTACCGATCGGCTTCCTGGAAAGGTCAGCCACGTAGGCTTCCCCTATCAGCTTGTCCGCTGGAATCCTGTCTATGCCTATCCCGTCTTGGATGAAGTGTCTGGGGGCGTCGAGATGGGTGCCAGTATGTGAACCCATAATGATCTTGGTCAGATTGACGCCGTCCTTCCGTAGCGTAGAATAGTTTTCGAATGACGGCGTGGGATCCCCTGCGTAGATGGGCATGCCCTTGCGCAGGTGATGGGTCAGATCAGTGGCTTTCTCGAAGAGGTACAAGCCAATCAACAACCAACGAATGCTGGGCCTTGATAGAACGTTCGGCTATGGTCCGCTTCGCCTGAGGGAAACGGGTCACCCGCATTCCATGACGGGGGTTACGTCTTGCATAACTGGTGCCCTACCGTTCAATGTCACGTTCAATCCGGTGCAATATCGTGAGCGAATTAGGAATCGAGAAAGTGGTCGTTGAGCTAAACAGCTTCCGACAGCGAACCGCGATGATCAAGGAAGAGATTGCCAAAGTGAGCAGAGCTCTGAACGAGCGGGCTGGCCAGCTTAACGACTTGGTAAACAAGAGTCTTGGCCAGTTAAAGGAACAACTAGGCGGAACCACGCTATCGGGCTATTTGTCATTACAAGGCAGATACCAGTCGGGCGATATGAACGATCAGGACTATACCCAGCAGAAGGATTACTACCGAGGCGAGTTGCAGAACATGATCCGCAAGCTAGACGAGTCGAAGAAGCTCATGATGATAATGGCCCAGCTCGACTCCCAACGCCCCGGTGCCCAGGCTCCACAGGGCCAGCCGAGGCCTCAGCCGACTCAGTGAACCGTATCCAGAATCCGATCCTCCTCTGACTTAGTCAGGCTCAGATCTACAACATTCTGGCGCACCACTGAGCGCTAGGTAGCGCATTAGACTAGTATATGCCGGTGATGATGTCGATCCTTGCCGGTGTGAAGACTCCCGGTACCACAACTACAGTAATCGGCAAGACTCGGCATCCCATGTAACTGCAGCTTGACAGATTCAGCGAATAGGTTCCGGGGCTGAGTGTCACCTGAAATGGTGCTATCAACTCGCAGCGGTTCTGAAGTGTCCAATTGAGCGCCACTACTTGGATCCTTCCATTTGAGGATGTGATGATGAGATCTGGACCTGTTGCAGGGGCTGATCCTGTTATGCTACAAACGGGCGAGACATTGGCAATGGTGACGCTGCCGGTTATTCCCTGATGCGACGAAACATTCAGAGTCCGGTCGATGTCGGGGTGGATCGAGAAAATGGCGTTTGTAAGAGAAAGCGAAGTTGCGAGGGCATAGCTTGTCGCGATTAGAGACGTTGCAAGAAACGCGAGAAAAAGTACGGTAAGAGCCTCTTCAAAGTGTATCCAGATTGTCGAGACGCGAATTGTTGAATATAGATTTATCGCGGATCCAAATCTTGATTAGTAGAAAGCTTCGTTAGATTCTTCTGGCCTTGAGCCAGTAGTATTCGAAGTATCTCTCCATTACTCCCGCGTACTCTTCATCGGATAATCTGAAGGCTATTCGCGAGCCTCCTTCTGACGGCATTTCAAGGTTCCAGAGATACGTTACGATCGAATCTCTCCCGTCAACAGAACAAACGTTCATGGGACGGGGAGATTCCTCACTCGGTTCTTGGATAATACCGACCTCCGCGTCTTCAGAAAGCGCAGTAAGGCTTTTTTGATCGACGAATTTCGGATTCAGGAAGGACACTATCTTTACGACAACGCCTCTCTCCCTAGCGGCCTTTATCGGTGCGCGTAAGTCTTCAACGTCTTGCGGAATGATTGTTGCGAGCTGAAGATAGGCCCGGGTCTTCGCGGTGGCGATTAGCTCGTTTTGTTTGTCGGCTATCTTGTCGCCTCCGTGGATGACCCAGAGGCTGATGTGTTTCACAACTTCACGCCGTTCGTAGATCGCTTGCAAGTCTTTGCGCATGAGGTTGGTGAATGCTTCCATCTCGGACTGCTTCTGCTCCAGCTCTAGCTCTGCGACAGACCTCGGTGGGTTGGATTCGTAGATGACCGGGCGTCCGGGTCTTGCTCTGATCCATTTCCGCTTCTCCAGTCCTTCGAGCGTCCCGTAGACGCGAGCGTAGGGAATCTTGACGCTCTCGCTGATCTCGTAGGGTGTTGCGGGGCCGTCGAAGATTAGTTTGAGGTAGGTCTTGATTTCGTATTCCGTTAATCCATGGTCTTTCAGTATGCGGTGTAGGTTCTCGTCTATTCGAGACAATTTTGAGGAGTTGACCTACCTTTTTGCATAAATAGGGTAGCTGGGGATTAGACTTTATTCCTTAAAATAGGTAACGTACACGCGGGAGTCAAATTGACAACTGCGTGTACATAGAAACATCCCGATTGAGAGGAGTCTAGGCGTTATCTTACGCGAAAAAGTCGCTACGTATCTGACAAACAGTCCGCTCGCTAGGGGATAGATCCTACCTATTGAAGGTAAAGCAGGCACCTCGTCTTGTGGGAAGACTCCTGGCCGAGCTATTTTCCAGAGGAATTATGCTGAAGCCTTGGAATTCCGAGGCAGCTTCGTCCCGCAGTTCTTACAGAACAGTGCGTCAGGCGGATTTACCGTCTTGCAGTTCGCGCAAGTCCTCATCGCTACCTGCAGAGTCTCCTCTTGAGTCGTTGTCAGGGTTCTGTGCGCAAACCTCGAACCGGTTCCTCCCAAGAATCCCCAGACCGGGACAGCTAGGGCCAGAAAGAGGACGGTATCTCCTCCGACATTGACTGGCAGTTTTAGAGCGCTGATTACGACGTAGACTAGACCTGCGACAACTCCGACCATTATCCCGTTTCCAATAGCGTGATCCGGATCAGCGAAACCTGCGAGTGCGCCAGACAACGCAGGGATCGTTACGAAGATGACGAGGTCCGTCAGAGTGAAATTTGTGACACTGTCGGTTGTGGTCGCGAATACGTCTAGAAGGATTCCAACTAGAACTCCTACCAGTATGGATAATTCGCGGTGTTGAAGTCTGTTATACGCCATTCCGGCCAGTTTTCCAGATAGGTTCCCCTGACTCCGTGGGTTCTTATCGGTTGTTCTATCATTTCTCGAAAACTGGGTAAACAAAGTCCTCTGCGATTCTATCTGAATGTCGAAAAATCAGGTAAGAGATAGAAACGTCTAGTTTGGTTTCTTGAGTTCTCTGAGACTGTCCTCAGCAGCGCTCAAGATCGATTCAACATCACTCTCATCGTGGGCTGCAGTGATCATCATTCTCTCTGACCCATCAGGGTGGAAGTACACTCCTCGGCGCAGCATTAGATTCCTGAACCTACGGAACTTTTCGAAATCACTCTGCAAGGTGTGTCGGTAGTTCTGAATTTTTCGCGCGGCGGTGAAGTAGAGCTGGAACATCGGACCCATGCCTTGGACTATGCCGTCGTGATCATATTGTGACATGAGTTCTCGCAGACCCTCCATAATTTCCGCACCGGTCAGGTGCATGTGCCGGATCGCGGCCGCGTCATCTCTCAAGAGTTCGTCCAGTGTAGCATTGGCAGCTGCGAGACACATCGAGTTCCCATTGTATGTGCCACCGTAGCCGATCTTGCCAGGGCCGATCATCCCCATCACGTCCCGTCGACCCGCGACCGCCGCGATCGGTGTGCCTCCGCCCAGTGCTTTGGCGTAGCACGCGAGGTCGGGTTTGACTCCGTAGAATTCCTGGGCCCCGCCTGGCGCGATTCGGAAACCGGTCAGCACCTCGTCGAAGATTAGTAGGGCGTCATACTTGTCTGCAAGTTCTCGCATAGATTTGAGATAGTCGTCTTTCGGTGGGATGACTCCTGCGCTGCCCATTACAGGCTCGGTGATTATTGCGGCGAGGTCGCTCGCGTTCCTTTTCAAGACCTTTTCTAAAGACACAGGGTCGTTCCACTGGGCGACGACCACGCTCCGAGATATTCCGTCGGGTATGCCTGGATAGTAGGGCAGCTTGGAAGGCGCCTGCTCGAGGCCTGCCACGACCGAGGGCGACTCGACGCTGAAGAGCACGTAGTCGTGGTGTCCGTGGTAGTGTCCTTCGAACTTTACTATTTTGTCTCGGCCGGTGAAGGCTCGGGCGATGCGAATCGCCTCCATTGTGGCTTCCGTCCCCGTGTTTGCGAAGCTGACCATCTCGGCGCAGGGAACTGCTGACTGAATTTTCTTTGCGACCTCAACTTCAAGCTCGGTGGTGGTTCCGAGCATCGTCCCATTCCGTATCTGGGCGCTAACGGCACTGAGGATTGCTGGGTTGGCTTGTCCGAGGACAACCGCTCCGTAGCTTGACAATAGGTCGACGTACTGGTTGTTGTCGACGTCCCAGACCCGTGACCCTTGGCCCTTCCGGAAGCTGATTGGGAAGGGCTCATGGGCGTATACCCTGACGTTGGACGAGGCTCCTGAGGGGAGGTGTTTCTTGGCCTCTTCGTAGAGGGCGAGTGATTGGGAGAAGTTGGTTAGTAGGGTTGGGAGTTGTCGGACGGTTCGTTTCTCGATGTCAATCTTGGCCTGGTTGACGGCGGTTTCGGCTTCGACTTGTGTGAACAACCATCATTCCAGCCTTGGTAGTCATTTAGGTCGTGGAGCTATATAAATCTGTATTTTTCCGGTGATTTTGTTAGGGTTTCGAACTTTTTATTCGTTCGCCACCGTTTCGAGGAAATCTGAACAGGGCAACCGCAAGACACGTCATCCCAACCCCTCGATTTGACCTCCGTCAAACAAGAATCACGCTGAAATTAGCTTATTTGCCTCGTTTGACTGCAGATCTATCGTATCCATTTTTCTCTTACCTTTTCTTTTTCTACTAACTATTCTCTTTCTGTTATCTATTTCTCGACCCCCCCGGGGGTACGTCAAAACAAAAAGCTCCTTCACACTTTCAAAATACAGCCTTCGACCTTTTTCCAGGTACTTCCTCCAGTCCCGTCAAGTAAGCAGATTCGGCAGTTTTGCCTGAAAGTCATTTTTACAAGAGCCCTCCCTAGACTATAAGGTATCATTGCGCGGGAAGCCCTTAGCCACCATAATATCAGCAGGCGTATCCAAGTTCGGCCGGCGAGAAGGTGTCTATGCCCGCGAACTCTTCGCCGAAGCCGCGTTATCCGCTTTCCACAGAGTAGAGAAGCTGGACCCTGGTAAGGACATCAAGGCCGCTTTCATCGGACAGATGAGCGAGGCATACGAGCACCAGGCCCACACCGCGCCGATCGCTGCTAGCTGGGCTGGACTCTTCCCTGCACCCGCGATGAGGATTGAGAATGCTTGCGCCTCTTCAGGGTCCGCGCTACGATGCGGTATAATGGCCATCATGTCCGGCCTCTACGACATCGTCCTTGTAGGTGGAGTGGAGAAGATGACCAACCAGCCGACTCCCGAAGTTACAGGTATTCTTGCAACAGCCTCCGACTATCCTTTCGAACAGTGGAATGGCATGACCTTCCCAGGACTATTCGCACTAATGGCGACGGCACACATGCACGAGTACGGCACGACGGAGGAGCAGATGGCCGCGGTTGCGGTCAAGAACCACAAGAATGGGGCTCTCAACCCGAACGCTCACATGCAGAAGGAAGTGACGATGGACGAGGTCCTAAAATCGCGACTAGTCTCTTGGCCTCTGAAGCTCTACGATTGTTCGCTCATAACTGACGGCGCGAGCGTCGTCATACTCACGAAGCCGAAGCTTGCCAAGAAACTAAGTGACAACTATGTCCACATAATCGGGACAGGTCAAGCCCAGGACACTTTCTGTTTACACGAGCGAGAAAGCCTGACCACCGTCAAGGCTGCCAAGACAGCGGCGCAAGAAGCTTACAAGATGGCCGACGTTCGACCAAAGGACATCAACGTCGCAGAGCTTCACGACTGCTTCACCATCGCAGAAATTATCGGTTATGAGGATCTCGGCTTCTGCCGACCGGGACAGGGAGGGAAGTACGTTGAGAGTGGCGCGCCAGACCTCAAAGGGTCCATGCCCGTCAACACGAGCGGCGGTCTCAAGTCGAAGGGTCACCCTGTTGGAGCGACGGGGACAGCCCAGATTCACGAATTATATTTGCAGTTGACTGATCAGGCAGACAGACGCCAAGTCAAGGATGCAAAAATCGGTTTAGCCCATAACCTGGGAGGATCGGGTGCTACTGCGGTGGTCCATGTTTTGAAGGGAAGCTAGACTATGAGCGAGCTACGAGATCCCACGATCGAGGAATTCTACAAGTACTGTAGCGAGCGGAAGCTCATGGCCGTTCGGTGCATACGATGCCGACAAGTCATGGTCCCTCCCAGAGCCATCTGTTCCAACTGTCGACATAGTCGAGTCGAATGGGTCGAGCTGAGCCAGCGAGGAAAACTCGTCACCTACACAATCGTCCACGTCTCACCACCACAGTTCAAACACATGACCCCGTACGCTGTCGGAATTGTCGAAATGCCAGAGGGAGTGAAGATTCCCAGCATTATCCGGACGTCTAGGCCGGAAGATCTGAAGATTGGTATGCAGCTCGAAGCCGACTTCAGCCCGAGACCACAGGAAGGTGGATGGCCCAACTGGCCCCGCTACTTCTTCAAAGAAACCGGTTAAGCGTTCAACTCCCACCAATCAGGGTCAGTTCTTAAATAACGGATTCAAGGTCACCTTTCTTCAACGGGGAGCTGGGATTCACCCGGCTGAGAGGATGGCTCTGCTGCCATCGACCCTTAGAACCTGATCCGGATAACGCCGGCGAAGGGAGGAGTCGAAGCCGTTCTTCTTTGCTGGGTTTCTCGGACCTCAGAAACCAAAGATGTCACAACTATGAAAGCTCCAGAAAAGCTCAGTAATTCCGCGAACGACTCCCATCTCGGAGAGAACTCCTCAACTCCTAGGAGGCTCAGGGTTGAGACGCCGTCTCTAACAATTGCCAGGATCGGTGCTTTCTCGGCCCTTGTCGCGGTTGGAACGATTCTCTCTAACGTTCTGTTTGGTTTTCCTCTTCCGCCGCCACTTTCCGAGATTACCGCTGCACCTGTATTCTACCTGGCCATAGCGGCCCTGTTTTCTCGTCGCATCAGCTTCTGGGCAACACTTATCGGATCAGCAGTGGGCGAGACGATGAACATTTTTCTCTTCGGAGAAGCTCCGGGAGCCTTTGCCCTGACATACGTCCCGGGTATAATCCTTGCTCGGGCACCTGAGGCGCTAATTGTCTACAAATTCCGAAATCGGTCACTTGGATTCCTAGCTTCGGGGATGGCGCTAGCCACCATATTCGAAACTGCCGTGTTCTTCATCATCGACTGGTTTGTTTATTCCTTAACAGCTTTCTATTGCCCTCAAACGCCTTGCGGGTCATCTGGGATCGTGAATGGCTTCGTGTTGGCATCTTTTGACTTTGGGACGCTGATAGACCTATTATGGATCCCGCTCGCCCTTATCTTAGTTGTCGCGGCGAGGAGAGCTTTCAACACACAATTCTTTAGCTGAAGATTCGCCCGGTCGAAAAAGTAAGTTGCATCTTGGAAAACTTAGCCTTGAAACGATGGCCAGTACCATCTGGCGCTTAACCGGTGCGAAATCTCACGCAGTAATCGTTGGGCCTACGCCGGGGGTCGACGTAGCTGTTCTCGATATCGGTGGAGGAAGGGTCTTGATAGCAAACAGCGATCCCGTTTCGCTAATCCCCTCGGTTGGACCTGAAGACTCGGCGAGAATGAGTCTGTATGAGGTGGCGTCTGATGTAGCGACCAGCGGCCGATCGGCGCGGTTCGTAATGCTTGATCTGAATCTGCCTCCAGGCATGTCTAACCAAGTTCTCAGTCGTTATTGGAAGGCGATCAACAGGACTTGCCTCGAACTTGGCGTCTCGATTCTCGGCGGTCATACTGGCCGCTTCGAAGGGTGCAATTATTCCATAATTGGAGGAGCCACAATGTGGACAACGTGTCGGAGAAATGAGTTCCTGACTTCCAGCATGGCTCGAGATGGCGACGATCTGATCTTTACGAGGAGCGCTGCCTATGGAGCTACGTCAGTGCTTACCCGAGCCTTCCCTCGAACGGTCCGCAAACATCTCGGACGATCCATTTTTGACAGGGCTTGGAAATATTTGCAAGGAGCTAATACGGTCAATGATTCTCTGTCAGCGGTCAAGGCAGGAATACACCAGCATGGTGTTACGGCCATCCATGATGTAACGGAAGGTGGAAGTCTAGCAGCGATCGACGAAATGGCTCGAGCGTCAAAGCTGGGAGGCACAGTGGATCTGGAAAGCATACCCATCTCCGAAGAGACGGAACTAATCTGCAAGCTATTCCGAATGGATTCTTTGACCTCCCTCGGGGAGGGAAGCCTGCTGATCGCGTGCAGACCAAATCGAACAAGACGGGTCATTGGGATTCTTCAGTCGATCGGTACAAAGGCCACTGTAATCGGACATTTGTCTTCCGGGACTCGGGGCATTTTCGGCGTCTCTAGTCGAGGACGGTTCAGGATTCGCTATCCTGATCGGGACCCGTACTGGAACGCGTACTGGAGGGCCCTGAGAAAAGGCTGGTCCTGAATGATGAGTCGATGTAAGGTCAGAATTCTACTTTGAGCTGTTCGTTATCGTGAGAGTAGATGTAGACAGGATTCTCGATTCTTCTCAGCGCATCAATGGATTCTAGACCTTGTGAGCCGCTGTATATCATCCCGGTTATGTTTCGCTTCTCAATGTTCTCAGGAAGGGGCGCGGCGTCGCCAGCGTAGACAATGTTTCTCCCCTTCCACTTCACAACAAGCGACTGGTGGCCGATAGTGTGTCCCGGTGTAGGCAGAACCTCGACTCCGTCTTCAATCTCGTATTTTCCGCGCACAGGCAAATAGTCGCCTTCAACGTCGAAGAAGGGTCGCAGGTAACTGACTCTCATAAACCGGTCCGGGAAGTAGGCATACCTGATTTCGTCTGTCTGAACCAGAAACTTACTATTCGGGAATAGACGGTTGTTACCGCAATGGTCAAAATGTAGATGGGTGTTTACGACCATGGTAATTTCCTCTGGACGCAAACCGTTCTTCTTGAGTGAATTGCGGAGTTCTTCCTCACGGGTTCTGATCACGTCGTGGAACTTTTGATAGCTGGGTGGGAGGATTCCGACGCCCGTGTCGACGATTATGTTCTCCTTCTCAGTCCGGACCAGGAGGGGTTTCAGAGCAGCCTTGTACTTTGTCCCTTGATATTTTCCGAAGACCAGAAAACTCTTGTCCAGTGTGAAGTAGCCGTCGCTGAGTAGTTTCACATCGATAACAGTCAATTCGAGATCATCTGAGCGATCTTCTTGAGGGGCTATAAGTTATCCCGGGACAGAGCGCGCTTCGAGAAGATCGCTGACAAGTTATCAAGGTCTATTTGGCCGCGTTCTACCGATACGAGCAAGGGAACGTGGCGCAAGTGAGACCACTCTGGACGCCTTCTGAGGACAGAATCCGCGAAGCGAATCTCACCAATTTCCTTGCGTTTGTCAATCAAAAGTACCGGCTCAAGATCAAATCCTATCCTGAGCTGCATAGATGGTCGGTTGACAAGGTCTCCGACTTCTGGTCAGCAATCTGGGACTACACAGGAATCGTCTGCTCCCGTCGGTTTGATACGGTCGTAGATGACCTTGCCAAGTTTCCCGGAGCCAAGTGGTTTTCGGGAGCTCGGCTGAATTTTGCCGAGAACCTTCTCAGACAGAGAGATGAGACCATTGCCCTGGTCTCAAGAGCGGAAGAGGGTCGCGGGTCACAGACCACCTATTCTGACCTTTTCCAAAGAGTGAGAAGCCTAGGAAATGCCCTCCGGAAGATGGGGATTGCTCCTGGAGACCGAGTGGCGGGCTACCTGCCAAACATTGAGGAGACGGCAATCGCGATGCTTGCAGCCACCAGCATCGGAGCTGTCTGGGCTTGTTGCGGCGCTGAGCTGGGTCCCGCAGCCGTCTTGGATCGTCTCGGCCAAGTCGAACCGAAAGTTCTGTTCGCCTCTAACGGGTACACCTACAAAGGTAAGGAGTTCAGCATCCTTCCCAACGTGGAGAAGGTTGTTGACGGAGTTCCTTCACTCAAGAAAATCGTTCTGACATCACATATCGGAGAAGCTGATGCAGGAGATCCTTCTAGCTCAGTTGCCTTTGATGACCTCACCAAATCTGAATTAGGCGAGGCTCGATTCGAGCAGTTGCCACCCGATCACCCCGTCTACATCATGTTCACCTCCGGCACAACTGGGAAGCCCAAGTGCATGGTGCAGGGAGCTGCCGGCGTATTGGTAAATCAGCTGAAGGAGACGATGTTACATACGGATCTCAAAAAGACCGACTGTGTAACATACATTGCCTCGCCGAGCTGGATGATGTGGAACTGGTTGATGAGCTGCCTGGCGGCAGGAGCCAGGATTGTTCTGCACGATGGAAACCCTCTCTATCCAGACTGGGGAGCCATGTGGAATATTATCCAAGAGGAAAAGATATCGATCTTCGGTTGTAGCGCTAGCTACATTAACTATCTAAGAAGCATCGGTGTGAAGCCTGGAACTACATACGATCTCTCATCCCTCCGAGAGATTTCTCAAACCGGCTCACCACTCTCTGCGGACGGGTTTGAGTGGGTTTACCGAGAAGTCAAACCGAATTTGCATCTGAATTCTATTTCAGGAGGGACTGACATCAACGGTTGTTTTGCCGGAGGAGTGCCGATCCTTCCAGTTTACGCCGGCGAGCTACAGGGTCCGGGACTTGGAATGAAGATCAACGTCTACAATGAAGATGGGAGGCCAGTTGTTGACGTAATGGGCGAGCTGGTCTGTGAGGCGCCGGCTCCGTCCATGCCCCTCCACTTTTGGAACGATCCCGCAGATCTGAGATACCGAGAAGCTTACTTCGAATACTACAAGCCGAAAGGGAAGAACGTGTGGAGACATGGAGACTATGTCATGATGCACAGCAAGACGGGGGGACTTACCTTCTATGGTAGATCCGACGCGGTGATAAAAGTCTCAGGGGTTCGCGTTGGCACTTCCGAGATCTATAATGTGGTCGAGAAGATGGCTGAGATCGCAGATAGTCTTGCAGTTGGCCAGAACTTGGGAGAAGACCAGAGAATCATTCTCTTCATCAAAATGGTCCCTGGACAGCGGCTATCAGAGGATCTGAAAGAGAAGATCAGAAAAGCCTTGCGAAAAGAGGCTTCACCAAAACATGTTCCCGCCTTGATTCTCGAGGTTCCCGACATTCCCTACACTCTTAACATGAAGAAGGTAGAGACAGCGGTCGCGAATATTGTAAACAATAGACCCGTGACCAACCGAGACGCTCTTGCAAACCCCGAATCCCTGAAGTTCTACTTAGAAATTCTTCCAGTCATCCAGAAGCCATAATGGCGAGCCTCAGCGGGTTTCATTCAAACCAATAGTCAGTCTACCAGGCATAATTTCTCGCCCGCTTTGACGAGATCCCCTTGTTTGACATAGAGCTCCCTGACAATTCCGGTCTTAGGCGAAGCGATCTCGTTCTGCATCTTCATCGCCTCCAACACCATGAGCGACTGCCCTTCCTCGACCTTCGAGTCCACCCTTGCCTTCACTGAAGCTATCTTGCCGGCCATGGGCGAATTCACAAGAGCGGGTCCATCTGTGGTCGTTGACTCATTAGTCGGGACAGCCAATGCGTCTTCTTCAACGGTGACGGTCATCGGCCTTCCACTCACCTCCAGAGAATAGATGTGCTGATTTTCGTCTCTCTGAATGGATACGCTGATTACTCGACCTCCAGTTCGCACGAAAAGCGTTGCTGGTTGAGTAGAAGACTGACGCAGTAGCTCGAGGGTTACTTTCTTCTCATCGACGGGGATTGTCCAGAGCAGGCCCTCGCCCGTCAAGTCTCCTACTCGATACCTCTTGCCTTCGATAATGAGGAGTGGCATCAGAGTCCTTCCACAAACAGTGCTTGCTTGCCTAGTTGAGATTCTTCAAGTCCACATCGCCACCGGTTTCGTCGCTCACGCTTCTGAGGACCAAGAGTTGAGGCGGGGCCAATTGTTCGTCTAATAGCTAGGAAGACGGCTGCAATCTCCTCGGGTGTAGTTGCAGGTTGTGGCTTCCAGCCAGCGAGCATCTTGTCCAGGAACTGAACATGATAACTGCCCTCTAGGAATTTCCGATCTTGCAAGATTGTTTGGTGAACTGGGATAGTGGTCTTTACTCCGTCAACAATGATCTCGCCCAGAGCGACCTTCATCCTCTCGATGACCTCTTTTCTGTCGAGGCCCTGGGCCGCTATCTTGGCGATGAGTGAATCGTAGTATTCTGGCACAAGAGCTCTGTCGCATAATGCGCTATCGACTCTAATTCCGGGGCCCCCAGGCGCGACAAACTTGTCGATTCTGCCGGGAGTTGGTATGAATCCTCGACTAGGGTCCTCAGCGTTTATTCGACAGTTCATTGCGGAACCCACGAACTCGATTTCGTCTTGTGAAAGATCCAGCTGATGTTCGCTTGCCATGATGAGCTGTTTTTCGACGATGTCTACGCCAGTTACCATTTCGCTTACCAGATGCTCAACTTGAATTCGTTTGTTGGTTTCAAGATAGTAGAATTCGCCGTCCTTTGACATTACAAATTCGACTGTCCCGGCGTTCTCATAGCGAGTTGCCCGGATCACTCGGAGCGCTAGAGAGATGAGTTGTCTCCGTTTCTTATCGTCTAGAGCAGGCGACGGGGTTTCTTCCAGAATTTTCTGATATCGACGTTGGAGAGAACACTCTCGCTCACCAAGATGAACCAGTCTGCCCCTCGGTCCCGACAGAATCTGAACTTCGATGTGCCGGGGTTCTTGGAGATACTTCTCCACGTAGAGTTCTGGATGCCCAAATCCTGCGTTCGCTTCCGAACGAGCGGTCTCGAAAACTTTCTCAAGTTCTTTTGTGGTTCTAGCGATGCGCATCCCTCTTCCACCTCCGCCAAAGGCCGCCTTTAGGAGAACTGGAAATCCGATCCTTCGAGCCTCAGCTGCTGATTCCTCGACGGATTGAACTTCTCTGTTAGCGCCCGGGACGACTGGGACTCCGGCGTCCTTTGCGAACTGCTTGGATTCGAACTTGTTCGCTACATTGCCTAGGACCTTGCTACTTGGACCGACGAAGACTAGGCGGGCTTCCTCGCAAGCTCTCGCGAAGTCCGTGTTCTCCGCGAGAAACCCATATCCAGGATGGACGGCTTCTACGCCGGATTTCGTGGCCGCTTTGACAAGCTTTGGGATATTGAGATAGCTTTCAGAGGGCGGGCCGGCGCCAATCGGATAGGCTTCGTCTGCACTCGTAACATGTCTGGATTCTAGATCCGGTTCAGAGTAGACAGCGACAGTCTTTACTCTGAGCTTCTTGCATGTTCGGATTATCCTGAGGGCGATCTCGCCCCGATTCGCGATCAGGATTTTCCTGAACATTGATCGGGCCGTCTATAGGGGAATGTTTCCGTGTTTCCGAGGGGGCCGTGCTTCTCTCTTGGTCTTGAGAACTTCCAGGTAATTGACAAGAACCTCTCTTGTATTGCTCGGTTCTATAACATCGTCGATGTACCCTCGCTCGGCAGCGATGTACGGATTGGCGAATTTTTCTCTGTAAGAGTTCACTAGTTCCTTTGCTTTAGCCGCTGAGTTCTTGGCGTTTGCTAGTTCGTCGCGGAAGATGATATTGGTTGCTCCTTCAGGGCCCATAACTGCGATCTCTGCTGACGGCCACGCCAGGTTGAGATCTGCGCGGATGTGTTTGCTGCCCAAGACGTCGTATGCCCCGCCATACGCTTTCCGGATTATGATCGTGAGTTTCGGCACTGTGGCCTCGCAGTAAGCGTAGAGAAGTTTGGACCCGTGTCGAATAATGCCCTCGTGTTCTTGATCCACTCCTGGAAGGAATCCGGGAACATCGACGAGGGTCAGGATCGGGATGTTGAAAGCGTCGCAGAATCGGACGAAGCGGGCGCCTTTGACTGAAGAGTTGATGTCGATGACTCCAGCGTTGAATTTGGGCTGGTTTGCCACTATTCCGATTGAGCGGCCGTTTATTCTCGCAAATGCCGTGATCATGTTTCCTGCCCAGAGAGGTTGAACCTCCAGAAGCTCTCCCCCATCGACGATTCTAGTGATAACGTCCTTCATGTCGTAGGGTTTGTTGTAATCGTCCGGCAGGATAGCATTGAGATCCTCTTTGTTTCCTGCTGGTTGTCGCGCTGGAGCCTCTGGCGGGTCTTCCCGGTTGTTTGAGGGAATGTAACTCAGGAGTTTTCGCATCTGCTGAAAGCACTCCTTCTCGTCCCGGGCGAAGAAGTGAGCGACACCGCTGGTCGAGTTGTGGACTTTGGCGCCTCCGAGCTCTTCGAGGCTCACAGTCTGGTTGAGGACGGCCTTAATCACATCGGGACCTGTGATGAACATGTAGCTGGTCTTGTCTACCATAAACGTGAAATCGGTCATCGCTGGCGAGTAGACGGCTCCTCCGGCGCAGGGACCCATTATCGCTGAGATCTGAGGGATCACGCCTGAGGCGAGAACGTTTCGGAAGAATATCTCAGCGTAGCCTCCGAGGCTCACAACTCCCTCCTGTATCCTAGCGCCCCCCGAGTCGTTCAGTCCGACCACTGGGACTCCGGTCTTTAGCGCCATGTCCATTATTTTGGTGACCTTTCGGGCGAACATTTCCCCTAACGAGCCGCCGAACGTGGTGAAGTCGTGGGAGAAGAGGTAGACGAGTCGTCCATCTATTCTGCCGTGTCCCGTAACCACTCCATCTCCCAAAATCTTCTTCTCGGCCATTCCAAAGTCTGAGGTCTGATGGACCACAAAGCGGTCGATTTCTACGAAAGAGCCGGGGTCAACCAGAGCATCGATCCTCTCTCGCGCGGTCATCTTTCCCCGAGAGTGTTGCGACCCAATCTTCTCGGGTCCGCCGCCGAGTTTAGCCTGTTCTCCTTTCTTCTTCAGCTCATCGAGCCGCTGAGTCATACTCATTGGTTCTACGAGTGCGAGGTCGGTTCCTTGTATAAAAGCAGGGCAGGATCTAATCGTCGAGAATCCTTAGCGATCCTTCATTCACTTTGCGAATTCGGTGATCATCAGTCTCGATTATCAGACTACCATCTTCAGCAACTGCTCTGCTGATACCTGTTACGGTGTCCTCGGGGAGTGTGACTTGGACCTTGAGAGGTCTGTGGATGCAATTGCTCCACCACTCATGCATTATTTTGGAAGGGTGGTCCAGCTCATCGAATGACGACCTGATTTGATCGAGAATTGCCCTAAGGAGGGCTCGAAGTTCATGTTGTTTTCCGGAGACGAGTCGCATGGATATTGCTCCAGGGGGAAGCTGAGCTTTGCCCTGATTGACGTTCAGGCCGATTCCTAGAATCGCGAAGGAGACCTTCTCACCCTGGGTTTTGGATTCTACGAGGATTCCGCCAAGTTTCGCATTCCCAAGAACGAGGTCGTTGGGCCATTTCAGCATGACACTAAGGGCTGTCTCGTTTTCGACGGCTTTTCTTGTCGCAGTTGCAGCTAGAAACTGCAGTAAATGGAGTCTCGGGTTGGGTAGGTTCGGTCTAAGGAGTATCGAGAACCAGAGCCCTCCCTTTGGGGACGCCCACTTGTTTCCTCCTCGCCCCCTCCCTTTTGTCTGAACATCGGCTACGACTACCGTCCATTCGGGGGCCGATTGTTCCGCTAGTCGGTATGCTGTCGTGTTGGTCGATAGTAGTCTTTCGTAGCGAAGTATCTTCAGAGGTAGAAGCCGTGATTCTCCTCCTAGGAATTGCGGTTTAAGCGTTAGCCGGTCACTGATAGCGGTTGCAGCCAGTCGGAGAACGGCCTCCAAGCCGTGTATATGTTGTCAGCAAAATTCAGAGTCCGCATTTCGACTTTCAGGGCGCCATTGTCGTCCTGGTCGCGGAATTCCAAGACCAAGTCTGCAAACCTCTTGACTGTTTCGACGACTGATCGGTCGTGAATGTCTTCTTTTATGACAAGTATCGCTGTTCTCTTCTTCAGTTTGACTCTTGAGGCTAACTGGCAGAAGAAGGAATAGAAGCTCTCAGGAGAGTTGATACTCCGAATGACATTGTCCAAGAAATCGCCGACAATAACCTTGCTCTCGTTCTCCTGTGCGCACTTCTCGATGAAGAGATTTACTTCCAAAAGATTGTCTGGAGAGATGATCTCGACATGAGCGGATGGGTGGGCCATTGAACTTCCGCCAACAAAAGTGACCCATCCTATTCGGTTGGATTGCCCATTGGAGATTTCCTCTGGAGCGGTTGGTCCCAGAACCAGCAACGGGGGTGGGCTGTCGTGAGGCAGGGCGTCCCGGAGAATTGTCCGAATGGTTTCTCTAACGCTGACGTTTCCGCGTACGCAGGCAATGACTAGCCTGTGCCTTTCGAGTTGGCTGTCGTGCCATCCTGATTCGTTCTCGTTGGTCGGCCCTTTCTCTCTTGGCGGTCGAGTTTCTCTTTGTGCAGCCATGCGAGTCTTCCCGTAGGAAGCTACCTTTTTTAGGTAAATGGATATAAGCTTTCCCGTTTTTCTACGGAAAAAGGTAGATTACGCCAAGAAGGCTAATCCGGGGAAGAGGGCCTGCCCATCATGCTGGGACCCTGAGGCCCCTGAATTGTAGGTCGGGCGTCCAGCTGGCTCATTATCAAGAGCAAACTTCTGATTTCGTCAATGTTGCGCAGATTCTTGGTGAGCTGATTTCTATACTCTTCCCGAGTAGCCTTGTACTCTTGCTCAGGCATGTCTCCCGACATGAACCGACTCTCGAGAGCTAGAAGATTCTGAGGAGCATTAGTGACTTGATCCCTCAAGTCTCTGACCCTCTGAGTAAGAGTCTCTCCGAGCTGCGACATTTTGTCGGCCATCGCCCGATTTGCTCTGCCCAGTTCTTCTCTGAGCATTGTGAGTCTCTGACGGAAGCTGTTAATGTCCGTCATTACTTTGTCTATGCTGACCTCGCTCATCTCATCTGCCCCTAAAGTTGAGCCTTAGGGGTTCGGAGGCCCCATTATGGGTGATGTAACTCTAAGGATTTGGAGACAGTTACCGTACTAAGACAGAGAGTTGCTAATGCTTCTCGTCAGTTTTCGAGGAGGACGAGCCACTTGCAGAACTTGTGCTCGTTGTCCCGCTTGGCTGCGATCCCATCTCAGCTTCGAGTGGCGCCGGTGGTGGGGTTGTGAGCATAGTCCATCCTATCCACCCTGTTATTCCCAAGACTCCTAGAACAGCCAAAACCACTGGCGCTCCTAGGACCCATGGCCTCCAAGCGGAGTTTGTTAGTGCTACAATATACCCGATGAAAACTAGGACTGAGATAACGAAGATGAGTCCGCCATAGGACTGGTCCTTGTTCACTTTCAGATCATCCTTTGCGTTTGTGCGCATAATGTCTGTATATAAATGCAGTACCTTGTAAGATTCTTTCTAGTTCTTCTTGTAGCCTGGCCGTTGAGACAGCAGCTTAGGATAGGTGAGCGCTCTGGATGGATATCCTTGGGTCTCCGACTTTATTCTTGAGACAAGTTCCGGCATAGATGTCTTGATCTCCTTTCCGTCCTCCCTAGTTCGGACCGACAATTTTTCCGATTTGAGTTCTCTCTCGCCAAAGACAACGATGTATGGGACCCAGCTCAGTTCTGCATCTCTAATTCTGCTCTGAAGGGTGTCGTCTCGATCGTCCAAATCGGCTCTGATCCCTGCCTCCTCGAGCTTCTCTAGGATCAACATCCCATCTTTCACCAATTGCTTCGAGAGAGGTATCACTCTAGCATGGACCGGGGATACCCAGACGGGGAGCATCGGTTTCTTGCCCTGTCTTTCCATCTGAACAGCAGAATCTAGAAGTGCGAATAGGTATCTTTCCAATCCGCCTATGACGGCAGTGTGTATGATCACGGGGTACTCTCTTTCCCCTTTTTCGTTGGCGTAGTGGATGTCGAATCGTTGCGCGTTTCCCACGTCAATCTGGAAGGTGCCAATCTCTCTTGGCCTATCTAGATCGTCAATGATGTTGTACTCCACGTTAAGGACCCAGTAATAGTGACCTTCAGGAACGAAGTTCAGAAGGAGTGGCTTTTTCTCCACTCGCGCCATTTCGACGAAGAGGTCCTTGTTCTGCTGGAAGAACGATCGAGTAGTATTGTGAATGGAGACGTATTCTCGGTGAATCTTACGAATCTCCTCGTAGATTGTGTCGTGAACTTTTCTCCCCACGTCAATTGCCTCGCTCAGATTCTTGAGATAGATGTGTAGATCCGGCATCAGGAATTTTCGGAGCCGGAAGGATAGGAGTAGCTCTCCGCTCTGTTCCATCCGGTAGCTGTCTGCGACTTCGAAGGTGCCGAAGGGTAGGGTTCGGTAGCTGAGGGTCCAGTCCTTCACCATGGAGAATTGTTGGAAGCAAGCCGCGTAGCGGAGTACGAAGGTGCGTTCGTCCACGTCTAGCTCGTAGGCTCGTGAGCCGAACAGCTGAAGATGTTCCTTGATCGGCCTGACATCCACATCGAACATGTTGGTCCCCCTAACATTGAGGATCGGGATCCCGATTCTCCTGATGACCATGTTCGCGTAGTCGGAAAGCAGCTGAATTATCATATCGGATTCGGGTCCGAACCGCATCTGGCCAAGATCGGCGTACGACTCCCATTCTAGCCCGAACCGTCGGGCGTATTCGAGATAGCGTGGCTCTCCCCCAGTCAGGCCCTTCTTGAGCGCCTCTTTCTCGACGAGAGATTCGAACTCTTTCATTCCGGGACCGTACTGGAATGCCTCGGGAGAGTGAAGTTCTCCCTTCTCGTCCATGACCACGTACTCACTCTTGAGCTGTGCCGAGACATGACGAGTCTGCAGCCCTGAGGTGACAGTTCTTGACAGTTCGGAAAGCGGGTGGCCCTTGGCCGATATTGTGAAGCTCTTGTACCATCCGAACGGTGCTCTGCTTACTTCGTATCCTTTCTCAGCGAGTTTGCCTTCGAGAATTTTCAGAGTCTCAATGGCAGGTTCACGACCTGCCAAGTCGGTTGAGAGGTGGGCGTATGGATAGATCATTACGCGGTTGGTTTTGAGCCAGCCGAGAACTTCCTCGATTGAAGCCGCGGCGTTGGTTGCGGTATTCTTGGGAGATTGCTCGTCCTCCTTCTCCACTGTAGTGAACACGACAAGCCCGTCTTGCAATGTGCCCTTCTTGGCATGGTCCGGGATCGATTCAGGTTCTTTGACGGCTTTCTCCTTTGACTCGTACTCGAACTTGTCAGCATGAATGAGAAGGAGTCTCATGGTCCGAACCTCCATCTCTCAACCTGTTTATCCTTGCGCGTCTTCTTCTTCATCTCCTTGTAGTGATTCTTGCAAAGGTAGCCCCTGCCTGATGTGGAGACTTGAAGGCCGGCTCTCGAGATATCGTCGGGCGAGACGGATCTAATGGCGTCTCCTGCGCAGCCGACAACCGAGCATTTGACTCCTTTACCGACCTTTCCCAAGACCTAACCCAGACACGAACCTTTTCAGCCCTAATAGAAAGTTTCGTAGAAAGAGGACAATCCTCTAAAGAGGCAGATTTCATCGAGGACAGGCAGTTATGCTGTCACGAATCCAATACTTGGTTGAAGGGATCTTCCAATCTTCATCCAGACTCTTCCATAGAGCGGGACTTTCACCAAATTCACTGACTGCGCTTGGTTTCCTTCTGTGGCTCGTCGCTTCCGTCTTGTACTGGGGAGGCTTGTCCGGTTGGGAATGGGGAGCGGCCATCCTTGTTCTAGTGATTGCTGGATTCCTCGATGCGGTCGATGGAGCGATGGCGCGGAAGTATGCGAAGGTTTCGAAGTTCGGAGGGGTCCTTGATAGCGTACTTGATAGGTTGGGCGAAATTGCGGTCTACGCTGGGCTGGCGGCTGGAGCTCTCATATCGTTCTGGCTTGCGTTATGGGCTATGTCGGCGGCATTGATGGTCAGCTATGTCAGAGCACGAGTCGCGGCCGAAGGCGTGACGTTGAAAGGCATAGGGATCGCGGAACGACCCGAAAGGCTTCTGATACTTGCGTTCGCGACCTTGGTCTGGCCACTCTCTCATGGCTTTCTTTTTTGGGGGGTCTTGCTGATCGCAGTACTAGCTTCGATTACTGTAGTCGATAGGGTCTATAGGGCCTCTAGGGCTTTATCGCGATGACTGGCTGAAGTGTTGAGGTCCGCGTCTTTCGTCCGCCGATCGGACTTTGGATACTCCGAAGTGGACTGCACAGGAGACGCACAGGTTCTTCATGACTCGCTGGCGCGCAATGTACGCCCCTCTTGCCCGCAGCTCCTTAGCCAACGTGGGCTCAACAAGGGACACCCAAGAAGTAACTCGCTTCATCTTGTCTCTAGGACTCAACATCCCACAGTTTGAGCATTGTACTAGTTCGCTTCGGCCTTTTCCGCCCTTGCTGCGTCCTCGAGATCGTCTTTTCTTCGGCATCTCTCTATACTTCCAAGAGTAAGAGCGGGGTCTTTACTATTAACCTCTTGCTGAGGGCTCAGTCATGGAAGGCCGGCGTGGCAAAATGGACATCGTAGTATGCGGCAACCCGACTATCGATGAACTAGTCCAGAACCGTAGGGTGCACATATCGCCTGGAGGTAGTGCACTGTTTACGTCATGCGCAGCAGCTTACCTGGGATCAAGGGTCGGGATTCTTGGGAATATTGGCAAAGACTATCCTCCAAGTATCCTGAGACGTCTCAGGACCCTCCATGTAGATTCCTTCTTTCTGAGAGAGAGTGCGCGACCTTCCACCAGATTCCGAATAACTCGAATCAATGGATCCCGAAAACTCCAACTGCTCGAGCCTGGTGAGCAAATCGTGACCTCGCGAAGAACCGGCGGTTTCCAAGGCGTCCACCTGGGACCTGTCTTCAATGAAATATCGAGTTCTCTCGTCAAGACTCTCCGAAAAAGATGCGATTTTCTATCGGTAGACCTTCAAGGGTTCATACGTAAAACATCTGGCAACGGCCTAGTTCGCATCGTTCCGCGTCGTCTCAGTCGCTTACTTGGTCAGTGCGACATGGTTCAAGCCTCAATCGAGGAGGCACGCTCACAGGTGAGATCTCGTGATCCGAGAGCCATCTTGAGCCGATTTCTCGCAATGCAAGCGCAGTACGCAATTGTAACTATGGGTGAAAGAGGGTCTTGGCTAGGCTCACAACATGAGGACCCGTACTTTGTACCTGCCTTTCCAGATCGTGGCATTCGCGATTCAACTGGTGCTGGAGATGTCTTCGCCGGGTCCTGGCTGAGCACCTATCTCTCGACGAAGGATCCATCCTGGGCGTCTTCTGTGGGCTCAGCCTTCGCATCGCTGGCCTCTCGAAAAACCGGACTTTCCAAATTCCGGATATCTCGAACTGAGTTATTCCAGCGTGCTGTTTGGGTCTACAATCATATCGATGCGTCACCTGTCCACTAGTATCTGTGGCGTTTTCAACGAAATCACCGACATAGACTGAGCCATTGATTGGGTTCAGAACAGGACGCCTTATCTATCACGGTTGTTTCTATTTCCGAGTAGGCTACGGCGCATATGTCGCCGCCCAATTTGTACTCATTTGAGTGACTCATGAACTACTTAAAATCCAATCACTGAAATCAATTGTTCCTGAGGGAAACAAGACGAATCAACGATGCCCTCAATGTGGGGAAGGCCATTCGCGCAAAACAGCCCACCTAAGCGACAAGTTCACGATAGGCGATGATGCGCTAAGAAAGGGCAATCTGTAGTCGGTAGCGAGATGAACTCGCGTGCGGCCTCAACTGGGAATAGGCCCAAACGCGCGGGCTGGCGCTTCTTCGTCGTTCTAATATGATCTTGCGAAGACTACTTCTCTCGAGTTCCGAGCTCCACAATAGACACACAGTCCTCTGGCGGATTCTTTGAAGGGGACGATTCTGACGGTTGCTCCTGTTTCCAGTTTGATTCTTTCTTCGCAGTCGTTGTCTTCGGATAGGAAGGCTTTGACGAACCCGCCAGTGGTTTCTATGATGTGCGCGAATTCCTTCATGTTATTCGCAGTGGTCGTAAGTTTGGCTTGGGTCTCTTTGGCCTTGTGGAGAAGCGATTGTTGAATCTCGTCCAGCATACCGACTATGTGAGTGACGGAATCCGCTTGAGGTACTGCCGTCTTCTTTCCAGTATCTCGTCTTACGAGTGTGATCTGTTTCGATTCCATATCCCGGGGTCCTATCTCGACCCTGAGGGGTACTCCTTTCATCTCCCACTCGTGATACTTCCAGCCCGGAGTATACTGCTCCCGATCGTCAACGTAGGTCCGGATGGAATGCTTCCCCAGACCGTCGGCGATGTGATGAGCGGCTTCTAGTATGACTGTCTTGTCGGATTCCTTGTAGTGAATCGGGACGAACACGACCTGCGTAGGCGCTACTCGAGGGGGGAGGACCAATCCCTTGTCGTCTCCGTGGGCCATGATCATTGCTCCTATGAGTCTCCAACTGATCCCCCAAGAGGTGGTCCAGGCGAAATGTTCCTTCTCGTCCTTGCCTAGATATTTGATCTCGAAGGGTTTGGAGAAATTCTGTCCCAGGTGGTGGCTGGTTCCCATCTGGATCGCCTTCCCATCCGGCATCATGGCCTCCAGAGTCGTCGTGTAGACTGCGCCCTTGAACTTCTCCCGCTCAGTCTTCTTCCCAACCAAGACAGGTATCGCAATCTGGTCTTCCACGAGCTTTCGGTAGATCTCGAGAATCGTCATGACTTCTTTCTCCGCTTCCTCCTCACTCTCGTGCACGGTATGGCCTTCCTGCCAGAGGAACTCTGTCGTGCGGATGAACGGTTTGGTCGAAGTAATCTCGGCGCGTAAGACCGAGTTCCAGACGTTGATGAGTACGGGCAAGTCCCGCCAGCTCTTCACCCATCTGCTGTACGCCTCGTTGATTATCGTCTCAGAGGTCGGCCTGATCGCGAGCCGCTCGCCGAGTTCATTGTTGCCTGAATGAGTGACCCAGAAGACCTCAGGAGTGAAGCCCTCGAAATGTTCAGCCTCTCTCTTCAGTAACCGTTCAGGTATGAGTAGGGGGAAGTATGCGTTCCGGTGCCCGATCTCCTTGATCCTCTTGTCGAAGTGTTCTTTGATGCTCTCCCAAATGGAGAACCCGTGGGGCATCAGGACCATGAATCCTTTAGCGCTCGAGTAGTCGGCCAGCTGAGCCTTGGTAACGACCTGAGTGTACCATTCCGAGAGATCGGCGGCCTTCTTTACAGTGATACCGAGGTCTTTGGTGCTCATTGGAGTACCCGTCCGGCTTGTTGCTCGGAAAAAGGTCTAGAGCGGTGGAGGTGAATCTGGAAGAAGTTCACCCAATTTGATCCGTCCCTAAAGCGGGCGTTGTCCTAGATACAATATTTATCTTTTCTTTCCCTCACAATCACGCAGATCTAGGTACAGGATTGATCACTCTGAGACCGGGTTTCCTTCTCGTTTGTGTTCGTAGAGGACTACTGATGAGACGGTGCTTCTGACTCCGTTGATCTTGAGAACTTTGTCTTTTAGGACGTTACGGAAGGCGAGGATGCTCTCCACTTTTAGCATGCAAACAATGTCGTATTCGCCTGTTACCTCGTACACGTCGGTTACTTCGGGGAGTTTGACGAGGCTCTGGGTTACGTTTTCGAGTTCCTTGGATTCGACGAACAAGTTCAGGAAGACTCGGACCTCTTTGGCCATGGTTGACAAACCGGGAAGGGCTTCCTGAAGACCCACTCGAGGGTCCTATTAAGCGAGAATGTTTAGGGATTCGCGCCCGATTAGCATTTCCAGCGGGGTAGAAAAACAGGATGCTGACCGAGTCTGAGATAGACAACTCATTGCTCAAGAAGGTCATTCAGGAGGAATTTGGAATCGGCATATCCTCCATGACGCTTGTTCGGAAAGTCGAAGCTGCAAGAGGATACTTGATTGAAGGACTAGATCACAAGAGATTTCTCCTGAAAATTTATGCTAATGATAATATTCCCGACTCCGCCTTTAGGTTCGCTTACGACCTCTTTTACAAAGTTGGTATTGCGAACGTCGCACATCCGGTTACAGCCAAGTCGGGTCAGCTGCGAATAAGAACTGGTGAATCTTACATTGCGCTTTTCAGACTGATTGCTGGTAAAACGGCGGAGGAGAGTCGGTTCAATGGTAGCCAATTGGAAAAACTTGGCGAACTGTTGGCCAAGATACATCAATCGAAGAAAGTCGTCGGGGAATATTCCGTGAAGGAGAATTTTGAAATTTCACTCGAAGACAAATTCTTGGCTGTTTTTAGAGAAATGGGTAGGCTGAATGACGATTCGACGGAATACCAGAGAAAGATTAGATTTTTCCTTGAACCCCATAGGGAGAAGTTCATGCAGGAGTTAGCAAGACTGAGAGAACTCCAGCGAGAGGTAAGGAAAATGGACCTGGAATTCGTTAATTGTCATGGTGAGCCATCCCCGGGCAATGTTCTGTCTTCTGACAATAACGAAGTATATCTTCTCGATTGGGATGAGCCGATTTTTGCTCCCAAGGAAAAGGACCTTTTGTTCTTCAAGGACAACATTGAACCTGTCATGAGAGGCTATCGTAGATTTTCTGAAGACACCAGTATTAATCGAGATGTCGTTGAATTCTATGGACATATGTGGAACTTGGGCGAGATTGCCGATTATGGTGGTCGCATACTCTTCGAGAATAACAGTGACCTGCAGAACCAAACATGGTTAGACAATTTGAAAGGAGGATGGAATTTCGTTTTCTGAATCAGCCGACCTTAACTTTCGACCAAGGGTCCATCCCGACTGTCAAGAATCGAGGCCGCATGCTGACTCACTCACCGACGCTAAGCTTGGTCTCTAACAGTCCCATGCAAATCGCCTTGGAATCGCCTTAGAATTGGAAACTTGCTCGTAATCATGTTAATCCTCCCGGGAATTCAACTGATGAGCCAGCCGTCCACGACCTCATTTGCATGCTAAATTCTGCGGACCCGAAAATTCTAGGAATTTAGGTATGCGTGTCTCTCTCGTGGCACAGATCCGGAGTTTCCTATTTCCGGTTCCATGCTAACAAACTCGGTCTGTCAATAACCGCATCTGAATCCGCTTGCCTAGGATTCGTTTGATTTGATCTTCAGCTTCTTGGGCAGGTATTCGTCCACAATGTATGTTAGTCCGTATCTGCTGAATGCTTCTTGTTCCGACTTCTTCCGGACTTTTCTGAACGTGTCGATCTCTCTTTGCCAGAGTCCTCCCGCATAGCGCGGATCCTTCTCAAGCTCATTCAACCGCTTTAGATCCAAATCTGTCAGTGGGTCGCTTGGCAGCTTATAGTCGACAATATCCGTGGCCCAGACTCCACCCCAGATCGCGTCAGGAGTATTCAACTCTCTCAGATGTGCCGCATTCGCCGACCCAGAAATAATGACCATGGCGATGTGCATTCCCCAAGGATCTCCGTCGGTGAAAATGTAGACTGGAAGGTCCAATTCCTGATTGAGTCTTCGAAGGAGAAAGCGTGTCGCCCTAGGCGCCTGGCCTGCTGTGTGAATTAGGACCGCGTTGAACCGTTGGTGGACCCGCTCCTCAATAAACCTCGTAAATAGTCCACCTTTCTCAATCGCTATTACCTTGTCCACTTTTTTCTTGTCCGGCCGGACAAACTCTGAGGTCGTAAGAGCGGGGCCGATCATCACCCCATCCGGATGTGATGATAGATTGAGCGTCCGGCCCTCATATCCCGGCACCGTATACTCGACGGTCAAATCCCCGAAAATCGCACTGCGCTCTTCAGGAAACACGTTGAAATCCTCTCGCGAAAACCCTGTAACAGTCTCGAGATCTGTGATGAGATTGTCGCTCTCTTGTTGATCCTGAAAGTCCATCTCGTAGGCTTGAGCAGAGTAGAAAACGTCCCGTAGAGTACTGGTCTTGTTCTGCTCCGTCAGCTCATCCGTGAACATAGCAGTCCAGAGCAGCTGCGTAAACGGACGAACATGCCGGACATTACGCGCGCTCCTCTTCACATTCCTCTTCCCAAGAATATACTGCTGAGTCTTTTCATCGTAGATTATGTTCGCAATAGACCTGCTCGGCATCTTGACAGTTGGAAACTCCTTTTTCGCCAGTTGATCATACACTTGGCCCCCAAGCTGTTCTAGGGAGGAGAGGACGTGATCCTTCCTCTCCTTGACGACCCCTTTACTCCGAGTCTTCTTCTCCTTCTTCGACACCATATTTTATCAGACCCTTGAGCAATGGTTTGATATCAGGCTCCTTCTTAGCCCTAGACAATTTCGTCGAGAACTGCGCCATTTTCGGAAGATACTTCTCAAAAACATCGACGCGCTTCTTCTCCTGAGCAAGATGCTCTCTCCGTGACAGATAGATCCTCAGATTCCTTGAAGCCTCTCTGATTGCGTTGAGAATCTCATGCTCAACCTCGGGACGGTCAGCAATGAACTCCTTTCCAACAGTCTTGTATGGAATCTTCGTGCTGCACACGTGAATGAAGATCGCGAGGGGTGTCTCGCCCGGGATGACTTTGTAGCCGCGCCAGTCTATCTGGTCAACCACCTTCCATGAGACATCACTAGCCTCGTCGAAGAGTAGAGGAATCTTGTTTGCAAACCGGAAGAGCAGAATCTTCCCCTGCGTCTCAATCTGCTTCCCGCTAGCAACGCCAACCTCTATGATGAATGGGAAACCCGAGTACGTAGCGGGTTTACGCTGAAGAGTCGCGATGAATGCGGATCCATTCTGAACATCCTCATCAGTTATCCCTAGCTCCTTCTTGATTCCTGTAGCCAGTAGGTCCGCGCCCAGAGGGGAGAGGCTTGTCGGATCAGGAGAGAGAAAGTGCTCATAGCTCTTCATGGCATTGACCAACCTTACCATGTCTGCGGCGGACAGGTTTTTCGGATCTCTTCTCTCGGCCTCCTTCTTGCTCAATTTGCGTTTCCGTTTGCCGGCTCCTTCCTCTATCTGGAAGCCAGCATATTTCAGGAAGTTTCTAGCTGTTGTATCTCCGATTCTTTGGAAAGATTTCCGTAAGAATTCCTGTAGCGTCTTAGCCGTGGTGAGCTTCAGCATGCGTTGAACAGTCTCCACGTCAACCCCGTAGGGGTGAGGAGACGTTTC
>DASPWZ010000026.1:0-103149 GCA_035637535.1 Candidatus Dormiibacterota bacterium | reverse complement strand
GATTCTTTTGGTACTGGGTTTTGTACGAGTAGGGCGCTGAGTAGTCCTGTTGACCACGCGTAGACCATGACTGCTGCGACGACGACGATGACGACCATGAGTAGAGCTGCGAGAATGGTGTCGATGCCTTTCTTGTCCCGTGTTATTTTTCTGATTTTTCTCATTTTTTTCACTCCTTTCGTGTTTCCCGTGGGCTTGTCTTGGCTAGTTCCCCAGGTTGGGTGCAAGCCCGAGCATATCGAGAAGGACGCGTTGATTTGTCCGCTGATACCGTTGATCCGCGGTGGAGGTTTCTAGAGTTGGCGTTCATGCGTGGTTTCTCCCTGCGATGCTCATTCTAGTGTCGGTGTGGTCTATCCAGAAGACCCAGGACTTTGTTGTCTTTTGTCCGCTGATGATTCCTTCCACCACGAGCTCGAGAAGTAGTGCTTTGGTGCTTTCCCAGTTTTTTAGCCCGGACTTGATCCGTACGTTCTCGACGTCCATTGGTATGGGGGCGCCGGAGAGAACGTGTAGTATTCTGTCACGCAATGTATCCTTAGATCTGTTTGGGCGGCTCAACATGTTTGTTGCTCTGGGGCTATGGCCTGGACTTTACCCACAAGCCACGACTATAGCCAGAGTTGCACCGAACATATGCATCCTGTAACTTCGCAAATTCTCGAACAGTTACATGAGCCGCAGTCGTCAACCTATGGCTTTAGATGGATATCTGCCAAGCCTCTGGGATATTCCCAGAATACCTCGAAGCGATGGTTAGAATGATCTTTGTGGCTAGCGAATGATGGTCTTCAGCGAGCCTTGGTCTTGATTGCTTCCTTCGGTTGCAGCGTTGACCAGATCGTCTCGAATATTTTCTCGTGTGACTTTACCAGTAAAGGATCGTTGGTCCATGTTGCAACGTCTTGACCGGCATTTACGTTTGTATCGTCTGGAATGTCTTCCAAGAAGATTATCTCAGCTGAGTCTGCGCTGGCGAAGTGCATAATTGGAACTGTGACGTTTCGGACTTCGATTACCTCGGCCAGTTCTCTTGCGACACTCGCGTTGCTTTGGTTTACCGGTGCGACAACCTTTACTTTCGCTCCTCTTTGAGCTGCTTTCTCCAAAACCTCCGATTGTGCCTTGTAGACTCGTACGAGTCCGTTGGCGGTGGTGGTGAAGAAGACGTTGACTTTCGCTTCGCTAATCATATCCTGTACTCGTTTGTAGACTTTGTCGCGGCCTCTGACGCTCCAGAGATCGTATCGCTCGTAGGGTTTCTCCGTGTACACGTACTTTGACGATTCAAAGGCCATTGCTAGGTTTTCTACGACGTTGACGCATTCGGTTGTCTCTTTGTTCAACTTGTCAACTAGCGGGACAAGAACGTCATTGGGCGAGACGGCCATGTATCGTTCTGGTTTGCCTGGTACGATGCGTAGTAGTCCCTTGCTTTCTAGGCCTCGTATAGCTCCGTATGTCTTGGGCCTCGGGACCTTTCCGAGGAAGCTGATCTCGCTCGCGTTTCTTGGACCCATTTTCGTCAGGACGACGTAGATTCTGGCCTCGTACTCGGTGAGGCCTAGCTTCATCAGTGACTGTACACTGAACTCGTCCGCTGCCAAGACCTTTACTCCTAGATTTCTGGGGTAGTCGCTGACTACCGTTCTTAAGCTAGTTTCGGCTGTCATTGTCAATAACCCACCACTCTGAAAAACAACCACATCATCAAATCACCAACAACTAAAGTTACCAGTAGGCTCGCGGTCAAGAATACTAAGTGAGGAAGACCCGGCGTCACCCACACACCATCAGAAAACATACCCTGCTCCTTGTAACTCTCCAATCCCGACACTAGCTTGTCTCGCTCCTCCGCCGCAGACGCTACCAAGTGAAACTGTCTCACAGGCTTAGAGTCTACTACGGAGACTTCCTCCGCCGGATACAGGTAGACCTTGGATTGGAGCGCATTGAAGCTAGTCTTGTATGATGTCAACATGACCAGAACCTTCCTCAGAATAGATTCGCGCTCGAATCCCTGAAACAATCCTCGACCGTCAGAAGCTCGTTGAAACAGATTTCTTGCTAGAAGGAAGACCGCTGAACCAATCGATAGCAGGAACGAGTTAACTAGGATAGCGATGGGGAAGGGATAGAATACGAAGGGGGGCTGCCAAAACGGGGCCAAAAAACTAGGTGATACAGGCAATGCTAAACCAAGGCACATCAGTGCTTTGCTGTCTGCTCCGCCCATCACGCTGAACTGGAACAGGAGGAAGGCTACGAGAATTGTCGCGCCCGCCGAAATCGCTAAGATGGGTAATGCATCGGGGGCGAAGATTATCCTGAGAGCGAAGACCAATGCGGCCGCGGGTCCGTATAGAAGCCAGAACTTGTTTGAGATCTCTCTGGTCTTGAGATCGCTTAACGAGGCGACAATGAAGACGCCTACTGTCAAGAGCAACGCTGCCAAGTCCAGTGAAAGAGGCGTTGTTAGATTCATTCGATCTCGGAATCTCTCTTCGGCTGGGGAAATGAGCATATCACTTCTGGAACCAGCGCTAGTGACGCCCGGTACTAGTCAGCAGTAATGCCCTACCGCTTAGCTCAAAGCTTTTAATGCAAAGGACAAACGCATTGACCGTCGAGGCAAAAACTAGAATGCCAATGGCGTTTGTCCTGATAAATGCAGAAATCGGCTCCGAAGATGCGGTTGTCAAAGAACTCAAAGCAGTCAGCAATGTGAAAGAAGCGTACATGGTCTACGGCGTCTACGACATCGTCGCTAAGGTCGCTGCTGACAGTATGGACAAACTCAAAGAGATCATTACCTGGAAGATTCGCCGGCTGAACAAGGTCAAGTCAACGCTGACGATGATAGTCATCGAGAACTAGCCCATCAACGTTAACCCTCAACCGTTAGATTCTCCTGGCATCTACGAACATGCTAACGGAGTTACACATCGGAATCGACGACACTGATTCCGAGAAAGGCGGATGCACTACTTACACTGCGACGGTTCTCTTTCAGGATTTGATCGAGAGAGGATTCAAACCCTCCGACTTTCCGTGGCTTGTTCGGCTGAATCCTAACATTCCATGGAAGACACGTGGCAACGGTGCCCTTGCAGTTCATTTCTTCGTAGATGAAAAACAGATTGAGAGCGTACAACGCGTTGCACTGGAAACCGTCGAGAGGACTACTGTCGCCTCGACTCGCGGAACCGATCCCGCGGTAGTGTTTCTCAAAGGCGAAGTCCCGAGAATTCTTCGCGAATACTCTACTCGTGCTTTGCATGACGTCTTGTCAGTCCGCGAGGCGAGGATAGTCGCGGCAAGAGCGGGTGCAGAGGTTCATGCGTTGATAGGGGTCCGAGGAATGATCGGCTCGCTTGCAGCGATCGGGGCAAGTCTCGATTCAGTGGAGAATACTTTCGAGATCATAGCGTATCGAACGAGGGAGAATCTTGGAACCCAAAGAAAGATCGATCATGATTCAGTGAAATTAATGAATGCAAAATATGGAAATGCGACCTTCAACAACCTGGACCCTGAATCTGGAAGGATTCTGGTCAGCCCGCACGGCCCGGACCCAGTTCTTTTGGGAATTCGAGGATATTATCCCCAAGATGTCCTGAGTGCATTCGACGAAGTCAAGCTGACTGAAGAAGTCGAGAGAGTCATGATCTTCAAGACCAATCAAGGCACGGAGGCACATCTTAGAAAGACGAGAAGAGCAGTGGACCTCAAGCCTCACCAATCGGGGACCCTCACAGGGAGAGTAGAGAAGGTCCCCAGAGTAATGAGGGGCGGTCACGTCATCTTTCGATTGATGGACGATTCGGGATTGATTGATTGCGCGGTGTATCGTCCCACCGGATCTCTGGCGATTGCAGCTCGGGAACTAATGCCCGGTGACAGAGTCAGAGTAGGCGGGGGAATTCGCGGACGGCGGGATGGAAGGCCGACAATGAATGTGGAAAAACTCGAAGTGACTCATTTGGTAGAGAAAATCGAATACGCGAATCCTATGTGCGAAGATTGTGGTGCTCGATGCGAGTCGATGGGACGAGGACAAGGGCTCAGATGCAAGCGATGTGGGCAAGAAGCTGAGAATGCTTCGAAGATCCTGGTTCGACAACAGAGACATATTGGGCCAACCGCTTATGTTCCTCCGCTGAGAGCCCGCCGGCATTTGGCGAGGCCTGATCCTGTGACCAGAAATATTTTCCAGCATATCGCGCGGGTCGAGGAAATTCAGTTACGGGTCAAAGATTACAATTAAAGACTTTAAAACCAGTCCAAGCTCGGTTCGTCGCGTGTAGCGGGCGGGGTAGGTCCTCCTGCGAGAAGCTGTCGAGGTCTAGCCAGCCCAACGACGACCAGCGGCTAATCATGAAGCATTCCCGACGGACCCTCAGATTACCGACTGGCCTAACCACATCAAGCCGTTCAGGAGCCGAGCCCATACCATCCCTTTGCTAATGTCGGCTGACATTTGAAGAACAATTCCCCGCCGCCCCGAAGTGAACAAGCAGAGAGCTTTAGAGAAATAGCCTAATTAACGCCAGCCGCCCGCGGATTTCTTTGATGGATACTATCCGGTCTCAGAGACTGGCCGGCGCATCGCTATTTATTGGGAACACAGCATTCTTTCTGGGGCTTGCCGCCGCGGAATCCGTTTTTCCCGGATACAGTGTTTCGAGTCATACCATAAGTGACCTTGGTGCTCCAATTGAGCTCGCACTCAACCCACCGGGTCTGCTGACAATTCAGCAACCGGCATCGATTATCTACGTACTCTCGTTAGTCGCCCTTAGTGTTTTCTCCATAGAAGCTGCGTGGTTATTTCGGCGAACCTTCAGAGCTGAGAGGTTTTGGAAGATTTTCTTCGTGTTCGCCGCTAGTCTTATTGCTATTGCGGCGTCGTACGTTCCCTACTACGTATACGAGGGCCAACAAATCTCCGCACCAGTTTCCAACGTACCGACGGCTCTCCTAGCTGGAGGCTTGGTGCATGATGCGGCCTCTGGTCTGGCCTTTTTTTTCGGCGGGCTGTCCGCAATAAACTCGCGCAAACTTGTATCGAAACCATTAGACACGCTTTTCACCGTGGCGGGGGCTGTCGCAATCGCTGCTGCAGGATTATCAGGTATTGGAGTAAATCTCGGCCTAGGATCTGGAGGAGTTGAAAGGATAGTTGCGTATCCAATCCTTGTTTGGGCCCTTGCCTTCAGCGGCTCTCTTATTGGAGCTACAAGCCAGGCTAAACCTAAAGATCTCTGAAATACTTACTATCCTCGAACTCAGCAGACGTGACAAAAACGATTTTCAAAAAACGTGGATCCCACAGGCCTGTCTACAAGCTCCACCCCCTGCTGGCAATCTTTGAGAAACCGCGTGCTGGCACGGTTTCTTCCCGCGATAGTAAGGCACAAAAGGGCGAGTTAGTTAGCCGAGCGTCGCAGCGGGGTGGGGTAGCCAGGTTTAACCCGCAGGGCTCATAACCCTGAGATTGGTCGAAGCTTCGATCCTCAAGCGGTGGTTCGAAGGGCCCGAGTGGGACCCGAAAATCCACCCCCCGCTACCATATTTCTGAGAAGCCCGGACGTACGCTACTAATACCGATGAAATCCGATTGTCGCTTTCAATATCCCGAATCGCTCGCTCTACACCCCTCGAGTATTGTTGATACGGCGATGCAGTCCCTCGGAAAACCTCCTCGACCCAAGTCCCCTCTGCCGGGTTTAGCGAGGCTCTTATCATACACATTGTGACATCGAGTGCGAGACATACCAACGATTAGCGTCAGAATTTCAGATGAGGAGAAAAAGGCGCCACGCGATTACGGACCCCTCCCTGATGCAGTGAGGAAGGGAGTGAGGCTCTATCTCCAATCTAGGAAGACTCGCAAGGCGCTGGATAGGCTTAGAGTCCCTTCAGGCGATGGATCGAGCCAAAACAACAACTCTTGAGGAATTCAAGCAAATCAGGGAAGATAGGAATCGCTGATCGTTGCGGACAGCAGTTTTTCCTGTGGAAGCTATCCACAAGAGACATATCTTCTCGAGGGGGAGAGGCCGTGAGAATCCAAACCGCGCAACAAAACCCCTTTGCACTCTTCAGTCAATAGGGACAATTGAAAGAGTGAAGGCCTAATCTTTAGATGTCGTAGAGGTCGCAGTCAGTTCTGGAGTGAGCCTGAATGTGCCGTTCCCCTCGCAGACGACATGGGGCGTTACAACAATACTGGTAGTCATGCCTCCGGTTACCTCTGCATTTGGCTCAGCCTGCAAATGGCCGCTTGACACGACTAGATTGACCGGCTCGTTGTCGGAGGATGCTTTGGCCGATGCAACATCGATTCTGACAATATTTATCGTTCCTTCCTTTACGCTTGTTGAGCCGAGCTGCGCGACGGTCGTTAGCTCCAAAATGTCTAGCGTTCTTGGAGTGTCATTGAGTGGAATCCAGTCTCCGGTCAAGTTCAACGCACCCGACCTGTGGACTGACACGGAGGTGATGTTCACCACAAGGTTTGTCAGAGTGACATTACGTCCTTGGCTCCCGTGACATGTCACCGTCAGCGGATCGGCTTGGATAGATATTTGCAGTGTCCCCGTTGAGGGGAGTAGGTTCTGGGGTCTGATTTGCAGTCCAGCAATGAGAGCTATTGCAATCACGAGCCCTACAATGCCGTATACAACCAGTTTTTTCGTAACGGGATTTGTCGTGGTTTTTCACTACCATATGAAGGGGCTATCCGACTCATAGACCTACGATTTTGATCGGCCTGTTCAACCGTTGTACGGTCACGGTTGCTGTTTCCAGGCCTTCCAAGTCTCGAACCAGAAAATGGCTGAGCCCAATCCACCGAAGATTATGCCGAAAAAGGTGAAGAGGTTCAGATCTGGGATGATTAGCAGATAATAGACGAATAGTACGGTAAAGAGGGCCGCGTACAAGGCGAATCTGGGTACGAAAACTCTCCCTAAACGTAGGAACTGTTTGAGAACATCCACCTTTACCTCTTTGATCAGACGGTATTCTCCGGTATCCTTTGAGACAAGCCCGAGATCTTTGAGCTTGTCAAGATGGTAAAGGGCGAGAGTGGGGCTGGAAAAGTTGAGGGCTCTCTGAACCTCCCGAACCCCTACTGTCTGCTCTTTCGCGTTCATCACATACCAGTATACTCTGAGCGTGTTCCCCTTGAGCTCGCTTGCAACTTTCTCTGATTCCATCTGTTCTTGCGAGTTCAAAGAAACCGGTTCCTCTAGAATGAAGGTCCATTGCGAGTCCGTTCTAAATAAGTGTAGGCAGCCCAAGTGGAGCCTAGTGTGGAGCTTAAACCAAACCTGTTCGCGAAGAGCTTTGATCGAGATTGAAGGCTGTCTTGTTCCGAGAGTTTGGCGGTCCAGAAAAACTTAGCTATGAAGATGTTCCGGAGCCGAAGATCAGTGAGACCGAAGTTCTGATCCGCGTAAGAGCTTGTGCGCTAAACCACCTCGACATCTGGGCGAGGCAAGGAACGCGAGGAGAGAGGATTCCCATGCCTCACATTTCAGGTTGCGACATTTCAGGTGAAATAGCCAGAGTTGGAAGTCTAGTCAAGAATCACAAGCCTGGCGACAAGGCTCTGATTGCGCCCGGAATAAGTGATGGAACTTGCGAATACTGCGCAACAGGCTGGGACAGTCTCTGCGAATCCTACAAGATCATCGGCTACGAAACGCAGGGAGGATACGCAGAGTTTGTCGCTGTCCCGGCGGAGAATGTTCTACCGATTCCTGATAATCTGAGTTTTGAGGCAGCCGCCTCCGTCCCTTTGGTTTTTTTGACCGCCTGGCATATGCTAACGACGAGAGCACGTCTCAGTGCCGGCGAAACGGTTCTGGTTTGGGCCGCTGGAAGTGGAGTTGGAAGCGCCGCAATCCAAGTCGCGAAGGTCCTGGGCGCCAAGGTCATAGCCACCGCGGGAAATGATGAGAAGCTCGAAAAAGCCCGGAGCCTTGGAGCCGACTGGGTCGTGAACCATCACACCCAAGACGTTTCAGCCGAGGTCAAGCGAGTCACGAACGGCAGAAAGGCAAACGTCGTGTTCGATCACATCGGTCAGGCCACCTGGGAGAAGAGTATGCGTTCGATGGCTCCAGCGGGTCGACTGGTAAATTGTGGAGTCACCAGCGGTGGGAAGGCTGAGATCGATATCCGCTACGTCTTCGTCCGCCAGTTTTCTCTGATGGGATCTTTCATGGGTGGGCGGGGGGAGCTGCTCAAGGTCTTGACTTTTTTCGAGGACGGCCGGCTCAAGCCCGTTGTCGATTCCATATTCCCCCTGGGTGACGCGGCGAAAGCCCAGACTAGGATGGAGAAGAGCGAACATTTTGGCAAGATTGTTCTGAAGGTCTAGTCCTCGAAGTCGCTTAGAATAAGCCCTGATCCGGAATCGGGGCAGGCGATTTGAGATCGCGCACTTTGCACGTTGACCTGCACGCTGAGCTACACCATGTCGAAAACCGCCGACCGGCTGATTCTGCGCCCTGAGCCTGGAGACTCGCCTGGATCAGCTTCAACTGGCGAGACCCCACTCCGAAAAATGTCAAAAGCAGTTGCTCCCCGCGACACAAAACTGCTCTTTGGAAACCCATCCGATCTCGGAATTCTTTTCAGGAGAACCCTAGACTCTAGACTGTTGAAAGCGGGTTTGTTTCGCGAGACCTAGAGCGCTCGCGCTCAGCTCGGGTTATTCTGGGACTGAGTCGGCGACTAGTTTTCCGTTAACCACCTTAACAAACAGGTATCGGTTGTCTCGGAAGATTATCGTAAGCTCGTTCTCTCCCTCTGTGACAGTCAAGACATCTTGTCCGATTATTCCATCATACTTTGCCATTTCAGATCGCTTTCCGTGATTTTCTGGGCTCAGAATTCTTTCTTAAATCTTTGATGATTTATCGGACGTCAACCTTGACAACGGGTGTCTTGGCGGTCGCTTCCCCTCGCTCGGTGAAAACATGCTTGCCCCATTTTGCGTGAACCTTCGCCTCGAGAGTGTGATGTCCTTTCCCCAGTTTTGACGCGGGTAGTTCGAAGCTTCTCGTAACATCAAAGAGCATTGTCCGGGCATCCTCCTCAGTCTTCGGGTAAAGGATAGTTTCGAACTCAGTCGCGACCGTTGCCCAGACTCTATAGGGCAGTTCGGGGTTCCGGGTCCAGAAGAACACTCCCCGCCGGACAAACTTCTCGCGTTTCAGTTCAGCCCCAGGCAAGACCTTGGCTCGCTGTTTAGAGAGGTCTACTCTGTAGGCCATTCGGAGTCCTAGGTCATGCTCGTCATAGGCCTTCTCCCAGAGGGGTCGGACGAAATTGCGCCTGATGCCACCTTTGAGCTTGAAGCCAACAATGAACGCGAGGTTATCCTCTAGTTTCGCAAGCTGAGGCGAGGCGGCTATCGTCAGATCTTGGATGCTGGCCCACTGCTCGCCCTTCATTCTCTCGAGAGATGACTGCAAACCATTCAACGCTCTCCGGGTCTAGTCCGTCCGGTCGGTATGGAGGATAGAAAAAAGGTCTTTGGTTGAAAGGGGAGTTTAGGTGCCTGTTATGGGCTCGATGTGGACGCTGCTGCATCCGCAGCCGTCAGCGTGCTTTCCTCTTCGCAGCGATCCTCGGTAGAGTCGTGCTTCGAGTTTCTCGCCGTTCTTCTTCTCCCACTCGTCCACGGTGATACCGTACTTCTTCTGTATCCTGTCTCGGTACCATTCGGGTATGACGTTGAACGAGCAGAAGGGAATGATTCTCATATCCGGTGTCAAGTAGTGAATGTCGCAGCGTTGTAGTCTCTCTTCGTCCTGGTTGTATTTGTCTTGGAAGTGCATCATTCCGAGGAACATGCTCTTGATGTGGAACTGTCCGACCGCGCTGTAGTCGTGTTTGAGCAAGGCTCCGACCAGCAGCTTTGCCAGGTTGAGTCCTGCGGGCTGCTTGTCTTTCTCAATGAAGCTGTTGAGTCTGCTCATGAACTTGGCTGCTACTAGGTACTTGTTGCTGCCCGAATTTAGCTCGTCGGTCTTCTCGTCGAGGTACTCGAAGAGGCCTTTGAGGTCAACGAAGCTTGTTATTGGTACGAGTGATTTTGTGTTCTTGTCTTCGAATACGTAGGTTCCGGCACCGCATGCGAAGTGGATGGACAGCTCGTATTGTGGTCTCTTGGTGAACGCCTCAACGAAATGGGTTACTGGTGAGCAGCTTGGGACTGGGAACCATGCGTCTCTGGGGATCTCGCCGTTAGTCTGCTCCTCGATTCTCTCGATGCAGTCGGGTATGGTGATTCGGTACTTTTCACGTTCTTGTTTCTTCATTCTTCCGGTGAGTGAGACTGGCTGGTAGCTGATTGCTCTGACAATGTCGATGTTGCGCTGTGCGAACCGGAGTATTCCGCCTAGTTCGTGGTCGTTTATCGATTTGATGACTGTTGGTACGAGTACGACTCCGAGGTTGGCTTTGCGGCAGCTCTCGATCGTGTATGGTGCTTCCCAGTGATTCTTCGGATTGGTCTTCGGGCTGACCCCATCGAAGCTCATGTAGAGGTTGCTTAGACCCGAGTCTCTCAGCTCCATTGCAAGGTTGGGGTTGAGTGCTAGGTTGATGCCGTTGGTGTTGAGCTGGATGTGGTCTACTCCTTCCTCTTTGATCACCTTGACAATCTCAGGGAGTTCTGGGCGTAGGGTGGGCTCTCCACCGGTTATCTGAAGACTATTTCCCGGAACGGGTCTCTCGGCCTTTAGCGCACGGACCATTTCGCGGACTTGGTCCATGCTGGGCTCGTATACGTAGGCTCCTTCGAGACCCTTCTTCACGTAGAAGAAGCAGTACCAGCAGGTAAGGTCGCATCGGTTGGTAACTATGATGTTGGCTAGTCCAGTGTGGCTGAGGTGGTTTGAGCATAGACCACAGTTGGCTGGGCATGCGCAGCTCTCGATTGGGACGTTTGGAGCATGGGTTCCTTTGCCGTCGCTCCAGTAGGTTGCGAACTTCTGATACATGTCGTATGATCCAAAGTAAAGTTCCTCTGTCTCACCGTGTTCTGGGCAGGTTTTGGTCATGAAGACCTTGCCTTCTCGTGCGAAGACGGTGGCTGGTAGGATGCGGTTGCACTCTGGGCAAACGCTCTGTGTTCGGCGGATGAATTGTCCTATCTGTTTAGGCTGAGGCAGTAGCGCCTCTGGTAATTCGATTTCAAGCAGTGCCATTCATACCACTCTGAGTAGTGAATACGCAAGGTCGCATGGATATTAAACCTTCTGGCACCAATCCGAAGGTGAAATAGGGTAACAGCGAAGGGGGTTGGCATATGCCCGTACCAGGGTCCTTAAGGAAAATGCCCGTCGACGAGGAACAAATCGCTGAACTCCTCTTACGCCAATTCAACCTACCAAGAGAAGAGACTCAGGCTTACCTTAAGCTCCTTGATACTTCGGACCTTACCATAGAGCAGCTCGCGAAGGAGCTGAACCTCACTGGAGAAGGGACGAAAGGGCTCGTCGCCAGCATGATTGAGAGGGGCCTCATAATCGAAGCAACTGGCACCCCTAAGAGGTACGCTCCCTTGCATCCCCGAATGACTTTGACGAACATCTTCAAGATCTATGAGAAGGATCTGGTCCAGTCGCTCCGGGACCGGAGAGCGACTGTCGACCGAGTAGTCAATCTCCTGGTACCAATCTACGAGGAACGGAAACCGAGCAACACAAGAACGAAAGGTTAGCTGGTCTGTTCTGGCTGTTGCTGGGGCAATGGATTGGAACTGTAGCGTTTCTTGTCCTTACTATTCTCAAGAATGTCCGCGAAGGGTTCACTATCGTCTTCCTTCTCCTTCTCTCCTTCCACCGTTTGAGAGTCGACTGCTTCCATCGGACCCTCCTCTTTCGCCGTAGGTTCTTGGGCTAAGGCCTGCGACTGCTCCACCACGCTGACTTGCGCCTCTGGGACAGGCTTTTCCACCATCATCGGTGGCTGAGAAGTTTCTGTTGGTACCTCGCCCTTTGGGGACTCCGGTGCGGCTAGCACCTCCTCACTGGGCGTTTCGTCAGCGGGGACACTAGAGAACTCTCTCTCATGTGGGATAATTGGACGAGCGTCCTTGACTCCATAGAACCTGTCCGTGAAGTATGAGTAAACATCAATTGCTTGAGCGGCAGGGTGCGCTGGAAAGTCGTCCTTGAGATTACACAGAGCACAGAGGACGGTTGCATGCCCCGTATCCTTCGCGATAGTTACCCTAACGGCCTCTTCCCCACATCGAGGGCAGACAAAGACAGTGGGGAGCTTCTTCTTGACAATACGGATTACTCGGCGTCTTCTTCTCCCCAATGGCCAAGACTCTACACGCTTGGGGGTCAGGATTCAATATTTACCTTTGGTTCGATGCTGTTTGAAGGTTGTAACGAACCACTCCTATCACGAGGTCGGGAACCTCCATCGGGTTGGATTCCCGCGAATCTTGTCGGAGCTCTCAACAAGCCCAAAAACTACTCGTGGCTGAACAGCATAGATGGGGTCCGCAGAATAGGAGTCCAAATCTGAATCGTATTTTTTCTTGTACGCCTCTCTAACTTCTCTACGTACAATGGAATCGTTAAGCTCCTCTGTGAGACCTTCAAGGATGACCGCCTCACTAGCTCCTTCCGGACAGATTACGCAACTAGGATCTGCCGCTAGGTTACGGGATTTTCGTGAGCGTCGCCCTGTACTGAAATAGAACATGCCATTCAGCCAGATGCCCCAGACAGGCATAACGTGAGGTCTCCCATCTTTTCGAGTTGTCGCCGCCCAATAATTGTGTGCCGTCGATAAACGCTCCACCGCCCAACTCCAAGGCAGAGCTTTCCATTCTTCTTGAAACATCATGCCATAACCCGGCATGTGGGGTCGACTGGCTTTCGGGTTGCATCGTCGATTCTTTTCCGTCACCACTCGACTCCTGACGATACCAACACTCTTGCCCAGATTTAGAACCAACCGTCAAAGCTCCGCTTGCGGGCTAGAGCTGAAATAAGGAATCGCCACGGTGTCCCCGTCCTTAATCGGCGATACTCGATGGCTCAGTTGAGACAAGTCCCGCGCGAGATTCACAAGCACATTCGCGCCCGAAGCTACATCGGTGGCTCTGCCCTCGGAGTCTCAGATGGGCTTGTAACTAATCTCGCCTTTCTCAGCGGGTTCGCAGCGATCGAATCTGGTAGAATTAGCCTGATACAGGTTGCCGGACTCGCTTCCATGCTGGCGGGTGCCATCAGTATGTTCTTCAGTGGGGTCCTTGCCGGACGCTCTGAATACGAACTATTCCAAGCTGACAAGAAGCGCGAAGCAGGCGAGATTGAGCAAGAACCTGAGGAAGAGAAGGGAGAGCTGAGAGCTTTCTACGTTGCGAAGGGCTTGAGTCCGGAAGAAGCGGAGAAGATCGTCGGACGAATAGCCTCAAACAAGGAAAAGTTCCTCGAGGACATTCTGATGCACGAACTTCATGTCCACCAAGCGAAACTGTCGAATCCGATCAAGATGGGAGGAGTTATTGGACTATCGTTTCTAGTCGGCGCACTAATCCCTCTAGTTCCTTTTCTGCTTCTCACAACAGTAACGCTCGCATTGCTAGGTTCCGCTCTAACATCGGCTCTGTTCTTGTTTCTAGTGGGAGCTTGGAAGGGGCGCGTCGTCGGAAGGAAACCATGGAGGAGCGGACTGGAAACGTTTCTCATAGGTGCAGCAGCCGCATCAATCCTATACCTAATCGGTGGATTCCTTTGATTTTCTTAGGCTTGAAGAAGTGCTCGTTAGTCGTGTTTTCTGGACGGTTCCCTGGTGAAACGGTGTCACCTCCTTTGGTCCCGGAATCGTTTCCTGTCCACCCATGTACTTCCTAAGAACTTCGGGTACCTGAATAGTCCCGTCCGGTTTCTGGTAGTTCTCGAGAATCGCAACGATCGCGCGCTCAGTCGCTACTAGAGTGCTGTTTAGAGTGTGCAAGTACTTGGTTGGTTCGCTAGGCTTCTCTCTGTAACGAATCCTAGACCTGACAGCCTGGTAGCTTGTGCAGTTGCTGCAGGACGCCATTTCCCTGTATTTTCCCTGTCCGGGTAGCCACGCTTCAAGGTCGTATTTTTTCGCGGCCACCGTCCCGAGATCGCCAGTACAAACGTTTACGATCCTATATGGCATCTTTAGGGTCTGCCAGAACTCTTCCAAGTTCCTGAGCAATTCTTCGTGCAGATTCCATGAATCTTCTGGTCGTGAGTAGATGAATTGTTCTACCTTCTCGAACTGATGGACCCGGAATATTCCCTTAGTGTCCCGTCCGTGGGCTCCTGCTTCTTTCCTGAAGCAGGGACTCACACCGGCGTAATGGAGCGGAAGCGTTCCGCCATCTATAATCTCGTCCATGTGAAATGCCAAAAGGGCGTGCTCTGCGGTCGCTAAGAGGTAGAGATCTTCACCGTCCACTTTGTAAATCACATCTTCAAAATCAGCTAAGGCAACGGCGCCCGCGACGACGTTTCTATGTAGAAGGTAGGGTGGCTGGAAGAGCTGGAATCCTTTGCCGGCGATAAAGTCCAGCCCGTAATGCATGAGTGCAATATTCAGCCGGACCAGATCATCTCGTAGATAGTAGAATCGTGCGCCCGCTACTTGTCCTGCCTTCTCCACATCGATCAGACCCTTTCTCAGGCCGAGATCGATATGGTCGAGCGGTTTGAAGTGGAAGTTTGGAATCGTTCCCCATTTTTTCACTTCCACGTTATCGTCTTCGTTCTTGCCAACGGGGACTGATTCATGCACTAGGTTTGGAAGGCCGAGCAGAATCTGGTCGGCTTGCTGTTTGTAATTGTCGACTCTGGATTCGATCGTTTTGATCTGATCCGGAATCGCTTCAGCCTCTTTCAGGAGTGGTGAGACATCTTGGCCTTGCTTCCTCGCGGCCGCAATGCTTTGCGTGATCTCGTTTCTTCTTTTTCTGAGACGGTCGGCCTCGGCTTGTTCTCTGCGCCAGTCTGCGTCGAGTTGTAGAAGCCTGTCAAGTTCGCTGATCTTTTCTGGCATGCCTCTGTGGCGGAGATTCTCGCGCACTTTCTCTGGTGATTCTCTAACCAGTCGAATGTCTAGCATGCCTATTACTCCGGACCATCTGCGTTTCTGTATAGGTAGAAAAAGAGATTTTCCCGACAGAGCATGTTCATTTTTAAGCCAAGACTTTTCTACGTCAGAGGTGACGACGGCTCTGTCTTGCAGACTCATCAGCACGATGTCGTTTACTATGGCGTCGTCAACCTCATCGACAACAATTATGTCATGGGTGCTGTCGACGTCTGGCGTTGCCGGGGCTGCGACCAGCTTTTCTGCGAGGATAAGAGGTATGGTATGACTGACCTCGCGCCCGAAGTGGGTCTGCCGAAGATTGAGCCGAATACTCAGTGGGCTGCGCTCATCTGCACTCGAGACAAGGGGTCCAACTGGACCCTAACCCAGGTGAAGCCTGGAATGACAATCGCCCATTCTTGCACGCCTGACACGAAGGTCGAATTAACTGTCTCACCAAGTTACGATCTGGAAGCGGGGCCTGCGAGTGGAATAGGCAAGCATCGGATCATTGTTATTGAGAAATTCGTAAACCTAGCCGTCGATGTCCAGACCGGCCAGAAACATACAACCACAACCAACGCATACCAAGCGCTAGGAAAGCCGTTCAGCTTCACACCCCCGCTTTCAGCGACAACCATCGCGCCGTCAAAGTACAACATTCTGAATCTCACATCACTTCTCTTTCTCGCAACAACCGTTTGGAGCATTGTTCTCGCCATATCCGCCTCTGGATTACCCCAGTCGCTCGCGACTGAACTGAGAATTCTATTCGCACTTGTGGCCGCAGGAACCTTGGGCAGCACTTACATGCTATCGAAGAGAAGGCTTTGGAGTCCTCTATTGGGACTTGGAGTCGCAGCAATCGGCCTGATCATCTACGCATCTGCAAAGATCGGACCCGGGTTCAGCATTGCAGACTATGCCCTCTCGCTACTTCTCCTAGCTGACATCGCCGCGGGATGGCTGGCCCGGGAGAGGATCAAGGGATTGATCGAGAAGCAGTGGCACCCGCTCGACATGCCCGCTTACGGGTGAGACTTTGAGCAAGACGACAAATCCGTTCCGAAGAGAAGAGGATCCTACGCTTGAGTATGAGATGGATGTGTTCATCGATCAGATGGACGAGGCCAGCGGTGTTGGAGGCGGTGTTGCAAACTTCCTAACAGGCTACACGGTCTACAAGGGCGAAAAGTTTCCATTCGAGGCCGTTGCCTACGGACGCATCGGCGGCCAGAACGTGATGCCTACACTAACGCCTGACGCTGTCCAGAGACTTGAAAGCCTCCACGTAGATATGGAACTCTTCACCGCTCGACTACAACGGAAACTTGTGGAGGGCGAGCTAACTGTCAATATTCCTGAGGGCGCAACTCCTCCCGAATAGACTGTATCAGTTCGAACCCGATTCTTACTATCCGATTGGAATAAGCTGTTCGCCGTCGTAGTATGCTTTCAGATTGCAATGCTCGCACCATGCCCCGATTCGGCTGTCAGCTTTGTCAGAGTAGTACACGTTTAGTTGGGGCTGACCGCATCTGGGACATGGGTAGTTAGGAACCTTCTCCAGAGCGATCTCCCCTGAATTTGAGATGGTGCTGGGACGCTCATAACCAGGAGACGACTCCAAAACTAAACGGCATTCTCGTCCCGATGAGATCTGATCAGAACATCGATGAATTTCTTAGAATGCCAAATAATCTGGCGCTCTATGTTGGATTTTTCATGCCGTTTTCCTGACCGTATTTAAAGCGGCTGTTACCTTGGTCTTTCGGGATTGGTAACAGGTAGGGAATACGCCCTCCGAGTCCAGAGTGTCTATTGACGGTGAAAGTGAATGAGTCAGTGTATGGTTGTCTGCCGTGACTGCGGTCAAGAGATACTCGAGGTGGACCGCATTCAACGAACGCCGCACGGGAGACTGATCTGTGACGGTTGCGCACAGGAGAGTTATACAGACATACCGTTGAGTTAAGAGATGATTAGCTTGGAAAACATCTCGATACAGATCCTGTATGGACTGATCGCCGTAACTATCTCGTTCGTAGCCATTGTACGCCAGGCGGGCGTCAAACCGTTGTCTTCCCTGGTAGCCAGTTCTCTCAAACTTTCAGCGCCAAAACCCAAACGCCCTCGGACCTCAGTAAGGACTGGAAGAATCCGCGCCAGATCGCGATCCAATTCACGTGGAAGGACAATCGTACAGTCTTCGAGAACTAGAAAGGCTCGAAGAAGATTACGGTCCAAGCCTCGGGGAGATACGATATTGCAGCCGATTACCGTCACAAGCGACACGCCGACGGTGGCTGATTTGGTTCACGAGGCTGTTCCTGCCTGTCCGACCTGCGGTCTTCAAGCTCCCGAAGCCCTTCTGATGGAACATTTTCAGGCAAGCCCCTCTCATGAGCAGGGAACCCCTCAGCTACCGACCATAATAGATGCCCAGGTCCCAGCAGAGTCGAATCTCGCATCGTCCGAGGAGGATTCAAGAAACTCGATGAGGAATCTCTTACAGATGCTCGTCCCACCTCGAGCTTTTGGCCTGAGACATCAACATAGGATCGTCAATCCACTCTCACACGTGATCCAGACGCTTGAAGAGTCGCGGAGCGGCCTAATCCACCCGTTGAAGTAACGAGGGCGGATCCTCTATTTGGTCGGAGCTTCTAGAACCATGAGCTTCGGCTCAGGCCGAGCGAAAGCAGTAGAGTGTCGGATGTAGGCGGATGGGTCTCTTAGTCTCTTCCTCTCACACAGCGTCTCTAGGAACCTTATCGCCTTTCCCGCAGGGTCCAGCTTCTTCATCTCTAGATATCCAGATTCCACCGCCCCGTTGAGAATATCCTCTCCTCTAGGGGTCCGTGTCAATACTGTGCTCCAGCCCGCGGCTGATCCAATAGCCCCGACCGCTATGTCTGCTAACTCGGCAGAATAGTCGACACAGATATTGCATTCCTCTCGGGCTGCGTGAGCAAGAACCTCAACCGGCTCATCAATCGCCAGCCGATCGCCGGCATAGACCAGCAGTCGGTTCTTCTTGATATTGACCTTCGTGACTGTCCCAAGATCTATCCCTCTCGTCCCCTGGACATAGTCGACCATCATCTTCTGATAATCGAACACTTTCGAACAGAACAGTCCGATTGTGAAGACCAAGTTACGGCCGAGCTTTGGGGCAGCGATCCAGTGAGTATTCATACGCCAGAAACCCTGCAATTCACAAGGCAGGCCCACCAACGCCAATCTCTCCTCCTGGAAGTTTACCACAGACCGGTTCGGCACAGCAATCTCAGCCATCCCGCCTATCTGGCCGCCGGGGGTATACTCAGAGCCAGCATTATCGATTAGCTCTTTTCTTGTGCGAGCCACTTTCGGAGCAGGCTTCCATGGTTCGCGAGATGTGAAGCCTGATACTAGCGCATAGTCGATGATCTTCTTCTCAAGCGCATACAGCATCAGCGCGCTCACAGCCCCACCATCTTGAGCATTCGCAACAATTTCCGGATCCTTCGCTCTCACCGAGTAAGATCCGATGTGTACTCCTAGAATCGCCTCGTCAGCTGTGCGTTCTCTTCCGAAGACCCGCCGCTCGATCTCTGCGACTGGAAGTTCGATCCGGGGACAGCTGTAGTAGCAGACCTGGCAGGCGGCACAGGTCCCACGCATTATCGGCTCCTCGTTGTCGCTGTGGAAAAGAATGTCGATGGGGCAGGAGGCGATGCAGGCGCCGCAGTACATGCATATCCCCTTCTTCACAACCTCTGTGATCAGGTTGCCGAAGATCTTGAGTCTAATCGGACGAGCCTTCCAGCCCTCTCCCTCTGCACTCGGCTTCAACGTCTGAGGCGGAGTAGCGACCTGCGTCATGTCTAGTGCTCCTGCTCCGAGACCTGCGAAGCACCCCTCCGGCCCTCAACACTGAAGACATACTTGTCATCCTTCTTCACCGGCGTTTTAGCCAACCTCTCAGGTGACCATACAAGTCGGTCCCTAGTATATTCTGCAATGTCGTATTCGACCGTTTCCTCTAGAGCAAACTCGGGGCAGTAATCGGTGCAAAAGTGACAAAAACAGCAACGCCCGTAGAAATACTCTGGAAACCACCGGTCCCCTCGCTGGACGATCGTGATACATTTCTCGGGACATATCCAAGCGCATATGCCACAGCCTGTACATCTATCTAGATGCAGCAGGTGTCTTCCACGGAACCCTTTCTCTACTGCGTATCGCTGTTGGGGAAACTTTAGCGTGTAGGGTTTATGGAGTAGGTGTCGCAAGCCTGTTGTGTAGGCTAGCAGGCTGTTGACTGCATCGCGAACTTTTCCTACGATCGGCGCCATGAGTCTACCTGTCCGCCTCCACCGGCCAATAGTCTATGCTCCACCATGACGTTGGCATGTCTGCCAATCGGACTCCTTGTAGTACGGCGGAGATCGCTGCCATGTTGCGGTAGGAGCCAGTGATGAAGCGGGCTCGATAGGGCTTGTCGCCTCCCTCACCGATCATGTAGAAGCTGCATTCTCCGCGCGCTGACTCTACTCTGCTGTAAGCCTCACCCCGGGGAACAACGATCGGAGCTTTCCGCCTGACTGGTCCCGAGGGCATTTTCTTCAAGATCTGCCGGATTAGCTGGCTGCTCTCCCGCATCTCATCTACGTGGACCATGACCCGAGAATAGGAGTCACCGTCAGGCCGAGTATGAACCTTGAAGTCGAGCTCTCCGTATGCCGCGTAGGGCTCGTCCTTGCGGAGATCTGCATCGACCCCTGACCCTCGTAGGGTCGGGCCTGTCGCGCCTAGTTCAATTGCTCTCTGCCTGGAGAGTACGCCCACGCCTTTGGCGCGGGACGTAAAGAGTGGATTCTTGAAGAATATATTCTCGTATTCGTCGAGACGCTTTTCAAAATATTCTGTCCGTTTGATCGCTTCCTCGGCAAAGCCCTGAGGTAGATCTCTTCTGACTCCGCCTGGGACGAGGTAAGAGTACGTAATGCGGGCGCCAGTCAGACTCTCTGCAAGATCAATGAATAGTTCGCGATCACCTAGAGGCCACATGAACATCGTTGTGTGGCCCAAGAATACGCCGTAGATGGAGAGCCAGTAGAGGTGGCTCATGATCCTGTTCATCTCATTCAACAGGCATCGGAGATACTGTCCTCGGGCTGGAGGCTCGACGCCTTGCAACTCTTCAATGGCTTTCACCCATGCGTGGTTCAGGTTTGACGCATCGATAATCGAGGGACGCTCGATGACGGGTATGCTGCGGATAATGTTTCGTAGCTCGATTATTTTCTCGATTCCACGGTGAACGTAGCCTGGGTCCGGCTCGGCGTTGAGGATGATATCTCCGTCAAGCTCTACGATGAGCCTCATGTGGCCCGAGCCCGAATGCTGAGGACCGACGCTAAGAGTGAGCGTCTGAGCTCCCGGCTCGTCTGGGCTAGGCGATCCTAGAGCGCTTTCTTGAGCCGGCTTGTCGGTGGTGGTCAATGTTTCTCAGTCTGTTGGGAATCGAACTTCCTTGCGCATCGGTGGCGGCCCGTCCCAGTTGTCGTTCAAAAACAGCTTCTCGGGCCTCGGGTGGCCTTCGAATTGGAGTCCGAACATTTCGATGGATTCGCGTTCAAAGTTCTCGACTCCCGGCCAGATCTTGACGAGCGACGTTGCCTTTGGAGTATTTCGCGGAACAGATTCCTTCAGGTTGATGAGTATATCTCGCTGAGCCGGATTTGTGATCGAGGTTAGGTGATAGACTATTTCGAAACGCGACTCTCTGTTGTAGTCAACCGCGGAAACGCCCGTTGGGTGGTCATAGCCGAGTTTGTCTCGGAGGAAGAGCGCTACGTCGACAATCTTCTCGGGAGCGACTGTGACGTTTATTCGTGAGCGACGTACCGTCGTTGCGTCTTTGATGTCGGTGGGAAAGCTCTCTTTCAAGGTCTTGATGAGACTGTCTTCCCTCTCGTGGGAAAGGCTCAACTCTGAGGATACACCTTGGAGCTTCGAATTTTTTCCTGAAGCATGATGATTCCATGCTCGAGGGCCTCTGGTCTTGGTGGGCATCCAGGGACGAAGACATCAACGGGTAAGAACTCGTGGGCCCCGTTGACAATACTGTATGAATCGTGGAAGAGCCCGCCTGAAATGGCACAGTCGCCCATCGCGATCACGTAGCGAGGAATGGCCATCTGGTCATAGATCATCCGCAACCGTTTCGCCATCTTCTTGGTTATTGTCCCTTCTATGACAATGAGATCGGATTGTCGAAGCGATCCGTAGGGTAGAACACCGAATCGTTCGAGGTCATGGCGGGCACCGCTCGCCGCACCAAACTCGGCGCTACAGCAAGCGGTTGTAATATTGACGGGCCAGAGAGAGTACATTCTCGCCCAGTTGATCACGTTCCTGATGGGTTCGGTGTCTATGACTTTATGGACGATGTCGCTGAGCTTTCCGACCCACACGTTCATGGAATCTGCAAGCAATTCTATCGGGTCGTCGGATTGCACAGGCTTCTGAGCCGACATTCGTCTTCATCTACTAGTAATTCTGGGTCTGTCCCTATTTATCCGCATCTTCGGATTGGGTGTCGATTGAATAGAACAGATCATTTCCTGGCCCTGGTGATAAGGGCGTTGGCTAGATTGTCTGTAGCAGAACCCCTGTTGGAGGCTCTGGACGGGCTCTATTGACTGTTCTTTCCGATTAGGCTACTTCGACAATGCGGCCGGTGTGCGACTGGTACTGGTATCGTATGATCCTCTTAACACAATCACCGTTGAGGCACTGGTAGACTCGGTCACCGTTTGCGAATAGTTCTCGCATGACCATTGGCTTGCTGCACCCTACGCATCGGAATGCTCCGCTCCGTCTCTCGTCGAGAAGGAGTCGAAGATCGATCGCTCGGGTGTCGGCTTCCTTCTTCAAGTACTGCCGATATGCCAGGCTGAGGGTCTGCCAATAATCCACATTCTCAGGGGTTGTTTCATACTCGAAACTTCGACCAGCGACCACTGGAGGCGTATATCCTTCTGCCACGAAAACTGGATTCTTGGAGTATGGAACCTTGATCCTGGGCTGCCCAGTATGAATGTCCGAATGGCCAGTCTGGTGAGCGGTGTGAGCGGCCATGGCCCTTCGGTGAAGCCGATGGGAAATGGGCTACTTCTTTCTGCTGGTACGCGGCTTCTCAGTCGAGAGGACTGGGACGGGTAGCGGGATTTCGGTTACTCCTTTTGACGTGACGGAAAAGGTTACCCAGTAGGTTTCGTGAGGAGCGCCTTTCATCTTCCGGACTCTGAACTGTTTGACGAGCAATCCTCTGTCGGCGAATCCGGGGTTGAATCTGATGTCGATAATACCATCAACCACGTAGAACAGAAGATCGTCCAAGTCCGCATAGGCGCGCAGAGGCGTGTGGTGAGAACAGAAGAAGGGCACAAGCTTCTCCTTGGGCCCCTTTGCTCTCCAAGACTTCACACCATCGAGCATGTTGAATATGAGCGGACGATCCTCTTGGACCAAAGTGAACATTTCAGTTAGAGAGTCAACAAATACGGCTCCTCGACCAGACATCTTCATCTCCTCCATCATGTTGAAGAGCGCGCTTGTTACCGAGTGAAGATCTCGGGGATCTTTCACATAGTGAACATAGGGTGGAACTTGTGTGGGTTCCATTCGGAATGAGAAACAATCCAGAAACTTCAGCTGTCCAGATTCCAGATAGGGCGTGATGTCCCATCCGAAAGCCTCCATGTCCTGTTCAACGGCGATAGGCGGTCCTTCGAAGTTTACGTAGACGCAGGGCTCCTTTCGTTTCTTCAAAATATTGTAAAAAAGCTCGCCCATAAGAACGGATTTGCCCGTGCCTAATTCGCCAGCGAGGATCATCATAGTGTTCCTCGGAATTCCTCTAGGGAGAACTCTGTCGAGAGCTTCGATCCCAGTTTCTAGTAATCCGGGCAAACTCTTTGCCAGTCCGACCAGGCTGAACTCGCATCTATGGAAGATAAATGATGTTTTACTCGTCCTCCCGACTCACATCACCTTTCTAGAACACCCAGTTCTGAGTGGACTGAACAAGAGCTGTACGGCAAATTCGTGCGTAAGAAATCTGCTTCAAAAGGGATGGAGTGATTATTACTGAATTCTTGCGGCGATGGTTCGGATGAATGACCTGTCTAGCGCGCCTGCTTCGTAGAGATTCACCATTGTATTCGTGCTTGCCTCGCCGGAAAGGCGCCCCTGGTCTCCACGGATGTGCCGCCATTTTAGCTCTGTATGACCGCTTTTAGAGTTGTAGATTATTCCGAGGACATAGTTTACTTTGACAAAGCTGATGTCGTTCACTCTACCGAGAGTAACTTTGTCCTCAGCCTCAACATACATCGTACCAAGATCCCTTGACCTCTCGGGAAAAACCTGCGCGTCCAACTGATAGTCGTTTGGAATGAATGACCTGCACGTACTGGTGATCATGAATCTTCGGAATGCTTCAAGTGAACATGTAGTCTCAATCTTGGGCAATGTTCGCCGCACCCGGACCCGGTTGGTCTCCACATTACTGAGAGCCAATGAAACTAATAACCTCATGCCCCAGAAAAACCAGTTCTAATAAATTAGCTTGAAAACATAGGTTAGAGTAGGCTAATACAGTCCTGTTTCCAATTAACCTCCCCGTCAGAGGGTCCAGCCGCGTCATCCAAATTCACGGGGTATAGCTAGGAATGGCCATTCTTGTCAGAGTCCCTCCTCAGATCCTAGAAGACCTCGTCGGGGCAGCTATCACGAAACAGGGCAACATCTACAAGGGGGAGCTTGCAAAGCTCATTGGAGCCTCCAAGGAATCTCTAGATGGAAAAACCTCCTTCTACCTCATCAGTCTCATGAAACTCTGCGGCTTTGCTGAGGCCGACATGGCAAAGGTCCTAAAGAAATCACGAATAGTAAACCAACGTGGAGCGGTCACCCGGGACATATCAGCAGGAGAAGAATTGAAGGGAGTGATCGACAGCGCACTCGAAGGATTCCAGATGCTCATAGCGGAAAGCTTCAAGCCCATTGGTCAGGAAGAACAAATTGTTCCAGATCAAAGGCCAATCAGGCGAAGATCGGATGAGAATCCGAAGGACTGAGCTCCTGCTAACCTGATTTCTGATCGGCTAAGGTTGACCAACACGAAAAAGTCAGGATACGGGCTGACTAAGTAAGACTGGGCAGTTCTAGCGGCTGATAACGCGGGTAGGCTCGATCTTCAATATGACTCGCTGCTCACCAGGGCTGCGGTTAGGGTATTTGTCAAGGCCGCGATACTTCTTCGCCATCTTATCGATGTGTTCATCGGCTACGCGTCCGGTCAACTGATCGACCACCTTGCCACGAATCACAACCAGGTTGTAGGGATTATTCTGATCCGTAATGGCGAGAGCCACGTTCGGATTCTTCTTCACGTTGCGGTGCTTGACTCGGCCTATCGCCGTGTTGACGAGCACGAACTTACCGTCTGTGTCGACCCAGGTGGGAGTCACTTGAGGAGTCCCATCAGGATTTACAGTCGCCAAATATACGAAATTCTTACCTTCCAACATCTTTCTCGCACTCTCCGTCAGATTTGTCAAGTTCAGCAATCACTCAGCCTCCTGGCCATTTTCGGGGTTCTTATCGATTTCCCCGAATTGGTTTCGGCCCACGATCGGCCATAATGTCGACAAAGTGCTGAACACTTCTGACGGTCAATCGTGTAACTCCAAGACTGGACTGGATACCTTGGCGTTGAACGAGAAGTTACGCGACCCTTTAGTCCCGTTCCAGACGGCCGTGCTTCACAGTTCTGTTTACGGGGAGGCATATTGTGCGGTACACTCGGATAACACGTTACGCTTTGTTCCTAATGATCGCCATGGTACTGCCGATGTTCTCGGCAGGGGTTCTCCCCAAAGCCCACGCGCCAACAACAGGAACCCAATACTTTCTGACCCCAGTTCCAGTAGTGACGCAGGAAGGATACACCATTGTCCTTGTCCTAACCGTTATTGGTGCTCTCCCGAGCACGACATATCAGTTTAATTTCCAAACAAAGGACCCGTCAGGGAAGATCTGGACCTCAAGCTTAGTAACTGAAAATACTACTGCATCAGAAACATCGTTCAGCAAACTGATAACATATCCCAGTCCAAACTTCATCGGAACGAATTCGCTATGCTGCACTTACAATGCTCAGGCTAACCAGATCAAGCCGCTGTTGATGACGAATGTAGCATCCACACCCTTCGGCATGATAATAACGGATAGGAATCCGGCGCAGTATCAGAGGACCGAAACAGTTGGCATTCGTGCCAGCGGATACAACGCGTCAGAGAGTGTGGGTATCACGATAAGAACCTTCACGACATCAACCCTTGTCTTCTCCCAGACACTACCAGCAACGGCAGCAGGGATCGTGTCCACTAGCTGGAAGGTGCCAAAGAACGCAACCATAGACAACTACATCGTGACGGTTACTGGTACAACTACGAAGAAGAGCCCGCCCGACGCTCAGGGTTTCAGCGTTTCGGCGGCGATCATGACAATTTCAACACTGACCTCGTCCAAGACTACTTACCAAAGAACTGAAACAATGTCATTCTCACTCCAACCATCCTATCCAGACGGATCACTTGCAAACACAGGCATAGGACTGCTAACCTTAGCACCACCGACCGGGACCAACATCACCTTAACAGCAAACTACGACAGCCTCTCACAGTCATTCATCGCGACTTACAAGACATTCCTAGACAACCAGACAGGAACATGGACAGCAACGATCGCTGCTCATGCCTACGGTGATGGATACGGGAACGCCGGTCCCAGCACCGTCCTGACAAATACGCCTCAACTGATTCCAGCTACTCTTACTATCAACATAAATGCGACTAGTTACGTTCCCATAGGTCAACAAGTCAAGTTCAACGCCACGATAACTTATCCGGACGGAACAAGTCTTACTTCTGGCGTTGGAGTCGGCGCTTATCTGCTCTACAGCGGCTCTCCACCAGTCAATCGAACCATAACGGGATTCATCTTTGATACTACTATCCAGAAATGGGTAGGGAGCTACTCACCACAATCCTCTGACCCCGGGGGGCTTTACTCTCTCGTAATCAAAGCATCAGATTCTCCCAACCCTCCCAACACCGGTTCAGCCACGAAAGCTGTAACCTTACAAGACAAGCCGCCCGTGGCCACCTTCACCCCTTCGACCACATCAGGGCCTACGGGAACTCCGATAACCTTTGACGGAACGGGAAGTTATGATCCCGACGGTACAGTTGTCACCTGGTCGTGGACTTTCGGCGACACAACATCGGGCTCTGGGTCCACTGTCGCGCATACCTACGCCATCGCCGGAGATTACACTGTAACTCTCACAGTTACGGACAACGGGGGGTATTCGTCTTCATCCTCCTCGCAAATCGCAATAACAGACCGGCCCCCCGCGGTAACTTCATCGCCTTCTCCGACTACGCCGAGTCCAGGTCAGACCGTAACGCTCACAATCAATGCCTCGGACCCAGATGGGACCGTTACGGCTACAAGAGTGGACTGGGGTGATGGGACTATCGATAATCTAAGTGCGGTTACCACTGACAGCCACACTTACACGTTGTCTGGCTCGTCTACATCGAGTGCGTTTACAATTGCCGTGACAGTTACTGACAATAGTGGCTCTACCGCTTCAACTTCTTCCCAAGTGACAGTTACCGATCAGCCTCCAGCCGTCAGCCTCACGCCATCGACAACAACCGCCAGCACGGGTCAAACAGTAACGCTCACGATAAGTGCATCTGACCCGGACGGGTCTATCAGCGCGACGAGTATCAACTGGGGTGACGGAAAGATCGACACTTTGAGCTATGCTGCTACCTCTGATAGTCACGCTTACAACTCGACGGGATCAACATCATCCAAGACGTACACGATTACGGTCATAGTCACAGACAACCGAGGCCAGACTTCGACCGCCAACTCGGCTGTTACAGTTCAGTCGACGTCAAACGGGTCCCCAAGTGGAAATGTCTCCTTCCCCCTCTACTACTTCGGAATACTCGCAGCACTGATAGCTGCGATTCTGGCTGGAGGCTTCCTAGCTATCAGGAGACATAAGGTAACGCATGCGAAATTGAAAATCGACCTTGAAGCGGTGAAGTCAGAAGCAGGACGGATAGAGAATCAGGAATTCTTCCAATCAGTAAGAGACCAGTTGAAGAAGGATAAAGATGACTAAAGTCATAGCTGTCCACTCTTTCAAAGGCGGAACTGGAAAGACCACGTTAACCGCTAACCTTGCGGCGACCCTCGCGCTTCACCACAGAGTGGGAGTAATGGACTTGGACCTTTCTGGGCCAGGACTCCACGTATTGTTTGGTCTCAAGAAGGGTGAGGTTAAGGCCACGATGACTGATATCTTTCTCGGCGACGCTACCCCAAGCGACGTAATAATAGACCTGACACCCAGGTTTCCGAAACTCAAAGGAGGACTGTTCTTCTGCCCAGCCAGCAACAAGGTCGAGGACATGCTGCGACTGTTGAAATCGGGCCTTGAGGTTTCACTATTCCAAGATACTCTACAAAAGGTGGGTGAACAGTGCAACCTCGACTACATCATCGTAGACACTCACCCGGGGGTCGAGAACGATACAGTTCTGGCAATGGGATGCTGCGATGTCCTAGTCCTTGTCTCAAGAGTCGACCAACAGGATCTTTTCGGAACAGCGGTCATGGTCCTGCTCGCTGAGACGTTCGAAAAACCCACATTCCTGACGCTCAACATGGTGCCGCCGGGAGTAAGAATCAAGGATGCAGTGAAGGTGGGCAAGGAGCTTGCGACCCTCTTCAAGTCGAGGTTCCTCCAAGCCTTCGAGTTTCAGATGGATGTGATAAACAACCTCAGCAGATCAGTGTTCGTTGTTGACAATCCTGATTCAGCATTCGCCCACAAGATAAACGAGGCAGCTGAGATGCTGGTAAATGAACTTGCGGAGGTGACACAGCCTGCAAACTAGTCCGAAAGGAAAGCCGAACGCCTGGGACCTGCGACGACTAGTGGGATCCGTAAACCAGCTGCGGTTCAACGACAGCAAGGGAGAGCTCTCGTTCTTCGGGCAGAAGATGATCATTCTACGCCGAGACGTCATCCGAGTCATGAGAGACGGACTAGAACGTCTCGTCGCTGACCAAGCCGCTCCATTCCTCTCCTATCTGGCCAGTGGGATAGGGATTCACGAGGGCAGTATCTTCCGCGACAGCATCACCTCTACAGGGGAGGAACAGAGAGCCGCGCTAGAGAATCTAGTACACTCCGCCTTCGAAGATACCAATCTCGGACTGGGAAAGGTGAAGATTCGCATGATAGACTTCGACAAGGCAAACGCCAACGTCGTGATCAGCAACTGTTTCGAGGCAATGGAAAACGGCTCGTCTGAGGATCCCAATTGCATGTTCACTAGCGGCTTCCTTGCGGGGCTCTTTGCAGAGGTTCTCGACAAGACAGTCCAAGCCCGTGAGACTAGGTGCATCTCGCAAGGCCAGCCTGAGTGCGAATTCGAAATAACCAGCACGGAACCGACTGCAGAAGAAACCGTCGATGTTAACGAGCAGAGCAAGGAACCGGTGAAGGAGACAGCCGACCACCCTGCAAAGCTTATGGTTGAGGAGGCAAAGCTGTCCAAGAGCGCGATGCCACTGCAGGAACTCAAGACTCCGCCGAAGGCTATGAGCCCGGTCAAGGATCAGCCATCGCAATCTCAGTCTCCCGGGGCGAATCAGAGTGAGGTTGACGCGGGCGTAGAGCGTGCCTCGAGAATCGCAAAGAGAAAGCAAGGCTTCTGGGAAAAACACTTCAAGAAGAAAGAGTAAGAAGGCTTACACGACAAAAGCCGGCCCTGAGTTAGTGATAATCCAAAGGGTGGTTTTCGGCACACAGAAGAATCGTAAGAGAAATCGTTCAGAATCAGCCCTGATCCGGAATCTAGGAGGGGGTTCCATATGGAGCCTAGTTTCACGCTTGCATGATTCAGCAAATGCCCCAGTTGAAAATGGCTGATTCGGCCATTCTGCGAGAAAAATCAATAATCTCGCCCAGAAACGTTCCAGACAATGAAGACCCCCCTCTAGAAATTTAGAAAAAAAATCTTTCCCGCGACACAAAACGGCTCTTTGAGGGTTTTTCTGGAACTCGGCCGGATCTACTATCTTTTCTTTTCTACTAACTATCTCTCGACCCCCCGGGGGTTATGTCAGAACCAAAAAAGTCCTTAACACTTTACGAACACGCTGTTCTTTTGTTGGCGCCGGGAGTGGGATTCGAACCCTATTGGGCCTACAAGGGGCCCAACCCACGAGGGCGTATCTCCATTCTCTTGCATATCAATCACGGAGACTAATGTCACGATGATACGTATAAATGTATCCGCAAGATACATGTGAATCATGGGTATCAAACCTAAGACGACGGTCACCAAGGTAGGATTCTCTCTAAGGTGTGTAATTCCTAAACCAGTTTGTGAAGAGTTAGACTTAGAGGAAGGGGACCAACTTAGCGTTGACTTGGAAGGGCGCAAGATAATTTTGGAGAAGTTGCGTAAATAGATTACCGGTCTATAACGACGAGGTATTGTTTGATAGTCCGGCTGACGGCCAACTGTTTTAGTTTGGAAAAGAGCCCAGACAGAAACGCCAAGCTTTCTTTATAGGGAGCATTGACACAAGAGTAATGATGAGAGCAATGATGGCTGCTTTGAACGAGTAGTAGCTGGCTGCGAGACGTTTCTCTTGGCGACTATGCTAAGATTCTAGTGCGTCGCCTTCTCTCTGATTCAGGTTACGAAGTCAGCGACTTCGAGGAGAATCTAATTGACCGAGTTCAGCAAGTGGTCAGGTCTCCTCGCGAGAAATCTCCAATTATTCGACGCCTATTTTGCAAGCCAGACATATTCGCGTTCGACTCTGAAGCTCGTGATGCTTATCTTATCGAAGTCAAGTTCAGAGTTCGTCCTCCAGCACAGGTCGGGCTTAGGCTTGCCGATCTGAAGAACTATCTGGAATTCTGGCACGATTGTGTCCTGGTGGTGGTCGTTCCTGCTGGCTTCTACGCTCAGCGTTTGTCGGAACTGGAGTCGTTTATCGCAAGAGGTAACGGAAGACTCCTAGATTTCGACCTTGAACAGCAATTTTGCCCGATTGAATTGATTTTCCCCAGAATCCGCGCCCATGCTCTCATCAGTTATCGACAACTTATTCGAGGATTTCCTTTTGAGTAGTCCGTCAAGCCAACCCATTTGCTTGTTTTGCGGAAAGCTGGTGGATGATGAGATGGCTACAGCACAGCTTCATGATAAGGAACACAAGGACGGGTTCGATTGGAGTAGGAAGTTACCACCACACTGTGTCGAGGAATGCGTCTTCATAGAACGCAAGATCGCGTTTTGGTCCCCTGGCAGAAAACCTAATCCCGAGATTACCCGCATTGCGTGGGAGAGAAAACTATCGAGGAAAGCTGCTGCGACATACCGACGAAGGCACCTTGTGAATCAGTCCAAGACAACTGATGTCAATTGAGACCTTACGGTGTTCCATACGCCCAACAGAGGTGTTCATCTAACATAGATGGAAAAGTCGATTATTTTTTTCTCAGGGCTAACATCGCCTTCTTCGATGCTGATGTAAAATTGTTGGGGGTAGATGTACAATATGGATACAACAACGCCCCCCTTCACCGGAATTCCACATCATGCGTTTCCTGATGAGTAGCCTTGACTAAGACCGCACCACATTGCCCTCAGTGCACCAGCCTCAATCAAGAGGGCGCAAAGTTCTGTTCATCCTGCGGGCATATTCTGGTCCTCAAAATTACGTCCCAACCCGAACCATTAATTCTATGGAAGTGCAAAACGAAAACCCGACCTGATGGTGGCTACGATGTCGATTGGAGGGGAAGCCCAATTTTTCGAGTGACGTTCGAAGCGATTGGCCAAGACAATTCGACATTGCATCTCGTACCCGTGTTGACCGGAACGGGTGTGGTGGTCCCGGTAGGAAGCTGGTTATTGGAGCGTATTCCAAGCTCGGGTCCATCCAACAGCTATGTGATTGGCCTTCAAGAGGTACTTGTCAGATACCAAGTCATCAGCAGCAAACTAAGTGCGGACGACGTGATGGTTGTCCAAGTTCACTGAATCCCGAAAAGAAGAGAAGTTGATTGAGAAGAAGACCAGCAAACGCAGTTTAGAAAGCCGAAGATGTGGACGGACAGTAGTAAGGTTTGCCGGTCTACTTGACCGATTTGTTCAATATCCGGCCCGTTCTGGCGTCAATGCTCAAGTTCCAAGTATGACGCTCGTTTGCGGGATAAGGATAAAGATCATCGTTTTTTGAAGTGGCTGAGCCGACTAATTCAAAAATTCCAGTATCGTCGCTGAGCTTAATCTGTGTAATTACGATGTCGCTATACTCGATGTGAACACTACGAGTGGCTTGCCTCTTGATGTGACGAAAGACCTCCTTAATAGCAATCTGCTCGATTTCCTGGGCCGTCTTGAAGGCAGGTTCGATGTAGATCGTTGGCTCTCTGCCTTGAATGACCTTAATCGCCTTCTCAACAACTGTTCCTACGGTCGCCTCCGAGGCGTGAATCGCTTGAATTGATTCAAGAAATCCGGGCAATTCTTTAGTGAAGTTTAGGGAAATGACTGGTTTTCCCTTTCCGAGAATTATTCCCGCTTCTTGGTTTGCGTAGGCCGATTTTTCAAAGTTGGGGGTGACAACTGCAATCAGGGCTTGGCAAGATTTGAGATGCGCCAGGATCTCCTCTCTCCATGTTTTCGAGATTTCGATATCGTCATGAGCGAGAAATGCTGTCGAGCCTCGAAGCATCAGTTCCCGTTTGAGTTTGCCTGCAAGGACACTATCATCATGGTGATATGCGAGGAAGAAGTCCAGTCTCTCAGCCCTCTTCAATGAGGGACTGAGAATCGTGGCTAATTAGACTTGCAGATTCGGAAGAGCCGAGTCCAACAGATACTATTGGACCGCTTTCTTTGATTCGGAGGTTAGAACTTTCTCACTAAACCAGTCGTTGACCGAGTTTTGCGGTACGTCCAAGCGTAATGTGTGGAAATCCACTCTCTTTTCCTCTCCCGAGACAGCGTGTTCTATTCATTTGCTGAGCTTTGGTTAGGGCTGATTTGCCCGTCTTTACATCAACAAAGACTATCTCCAAAGGAGCTTCCTCAGCAGAATCTACTTTGCTCAAATTCTTGAAGATGATATAGTCAATGGGGCTTCCGATAAATCTCGCATCAGCAGGGTCGTAGAGGTCTCTGAACTCTGGCAGTAGAGGAGCCATTTGTTCTGCGATTTTCCCTTGAGGACGACTCTGGAAGTATCCAATGAATTCTGTTTTCGTTCCTCGGCACTCTTTCGTTCCTCGTCCTTCACCTGTTGAAGTCCTGTTGCTTCCCACGCCTTGAGGTTAGCCATGCTTATCTGATTGTATTTCTGTTCCGCTTTCTGGTCAGCTTCCTTCTCAATCCGCATCTTCCCAGTTGTTATCCATTCATTGTACAATGTTCGAGCTTGCTGGTTGGCTCTCTGAGCTAAAAGCAAGTAAACTAGTAAAGCCCCAACTATCAGACCTCCTATGAGTGTGGGAATTTCGAACCCCATCTAACAGGAAAAATCCTGGGTGTTGTTACTGAGGAATGCCGAACTTTGACTGACTACCGATTAGTTACGGCCGCCCCTTTGGGTTAAACGTACTTCGAAATACGTTCTAAGGCGAACGTTGGAATCTATTGCCGATTTGGCTTGGGGGATACTGTTGAAGAAGGGTATCCAGGACAGGTACGAAACCTACCTTTCTGATGCGATGCCTAAGCCGAAGAAAGAGTTCCTTGTCCCCGTCTTTGACCAAGAGACATGGGACGAGATGCTACACGCTATTCAAGAGGCGGCAGAAATCTGGAAGGCTCAAATCATCAAGGAAGCTCAGAATCCGGAACCTCGGCGAATGTTTACGAACTCAACCGCCGACTAACTGGAACGTCAGATAATCGCATGTGTCATGGTACCAAGACAGCGAAAAGTTGAGGTCAGAACGTTGGGTCCGAACCTGTTCATCTTTGGGACAATGTTCTAATCTGGAATAGAGGACATGATTCGAGTGCTTGACGGAGGGTGAGGACAGTTGCCCAATGATTCGGTTAAAGTGTACTTGCCCCAGGAAGCGCTCCAGGGCGAAGAGATACCATCGTTCGCATTATGGCAGGGAACTACCTTCGAGGGGATACAGGTACGCATTCCTCGCGGCTTGAAAGTGTCAGAAGTGTATAATGTGGCAAAGGATGATTGGACTCTCTCTGAAACCGAATTGTCGGTCAAACAGGTAGAAGTGAACGGTTACTTGGGGCTCGTAATCACCTCTGAACAAATGGAAGAGACATCGAAAGAAGTCGAACTCCATTGGGATTTCTTTCATAAGGATGGAAAGTTTTCGGAGTCGAAGCGAATTCACGTCTTTCGTCCGCTGGTTGAAGTTGAGGTGCCATCCGAGGTTCGGCTTGAGAAATCTCCGAAGGTTGTCGCCAACCCGTTACGAATAGAAAACAAGGGGCTCGGAACTGTTATCATCGGAGTAAGAGCACTAGATGATAGCAAAGCCACGTTGGAAGAGCCAGCAGTAGTATCAGATTTCGTAAAGTCGTTCAACGAAGATGTCAAAGCCGGTTTCGGTGAGATGAAGATCCGATTTCCAGACCTTCATCGTCTCATTGGCGAGGTCGCCCGCATCTTCAGCGACCCTCCGAATCTATCGGAAAAGGAAGGCGTGCAAAGGCTTCAACGAATCGGAGAGAAAGTGAAACAGACGAACCAACAGTACGCGGACTTCGGGAAATCGATTGGAGAGGTTCTCGGTAGCGCCCTGCTGGCGAACCTTCAGAAATTCAACATATTCCAGCAACTCGCTGAATACATTCACTCAGTTCAGGGCAGAAAGGTCCTCGTGAGAGATCCATTGAACACTGTACGTGTTGGACCCGGAAAATCCAAGTTGCATTTTAGAGTCGAGTACACTGACCTCGCGTATGGATACTATCCGCACGTCGAAATCAAGACCGTGATTCAATCCGATGAGGACAAAATCTTCCCCCTTTACAAGCTGTTCAAATGGGATGGAACGAGATGACCGTTCCAATCGTCGCTCAAGAAGGGAAAGCAGCACTCAAGATAGTGGAGAAGATTGGCAAAATCCTTGACACTCTAAAACGGTCAGCAACAAAAGAATCCGAGGTTCTCTCCTTAAGGTTGCCCGATCACACTGGAGAGTACTCGGTAGTTCTGAGAGTGAAATCCGGCTATTATGGAGGAAAGATTGCTTTTTCCATACCCAACATCATCAGATTACAAGCCGTCTGTTTACCAGCTTTCCGCCGCGAGGAGGCTGCTGTCTCTCGGGAAGGCGACACTTTCCTTTTTGACCCTGGCAAACTTTCCACGGGAGCGGAAACCGTTTTGTTGAAGTTCCTCTTCCAGATAGAAGAAAGAACTGTTCTTGAGAATCTTGTGAAGCTAAACTCCCAACTTGACCCTTTGGGGTCGGACTCTTCTGCCGAAGACAAATACTGGCTCACCGCTCAGATCAAGTTTCCAGCCTCTCTTCAGAAGCTATACAGCAGCTTGGAAGTGCTTGGGGTCGATTTTCGAGTAGATGTTGGTGTCCATCAGCAGATAAAGACCGTTCCTAGCGAAATTAGAGGAATTATCGAGAGGACAGCCGACTTCAGTGGCACCGCAGACCGAGAGAAACTCCTTAGACTCGTCGGGGAGCAACGCAGGGCAGCGAAGTTTGCATCAAGATTCAGGGAAGACTTCCGCGAACTAGCACTGTTATTCATGCCTACTCGCTTTAGCCGCTACATAGTGGTCCAACAACCTTTCAGATACACAGAATGTGAGCCAGGACTCGAACTGTTCGAATCTTCATTCGCTCCGTTACCGAAATTCATGACCATTACGTCTCGAACAGACCTCAGCCTAGAGGAACCCGCCAAAGAGGGGGTTCTAGTCTACAAGAAAAAGGAGGTAAAAGACGAAATTCAACGCATCTTTCCCGCTTCAAAGGACTACAAGTCTTCCGCAAGCTGAATCACTCTGTCCCGCCAATAAGTTACTTCGTGGATTGTTCAACGACAGTCCGACTTCTCTCAGACAAATCTAGACCTAGACATGGCAAGGAAACGCCTTTAGACGTGGCAACGCAGGAAAATCACCATGGCACTTTGGCTAGTGCGAGGGGGCAGAAATGGTGAACGCGAGCAGGATGCCTTACAGCACAATCTTGCAATAATCGGATGGAGTTCCGTCGGGAATCTCTCGGGTGTTGGGAATAAGGAAGAACTCCGAACTCTGTTAGAGTCAAAATATCCCGAAGCACCCAAAGCTAAGATATCGAACTACACTGGTCAAATCTGGGCCTTTGTTCGTAGAATCGAGCTGAATGATCTCATAGTGATGCCGCTGAAACACCAGGCCGCGATTGCTGTCGGCAAGGTCAGTGGTCCTTACGAAGACAAAACAGGTTCTGGAACAGAAATTCGTCACACGCGACCAGTGCAATGGTTGAAAACTGATATTCCTCGAACGGCGTTTGAACAAGACCTTCTGTATTCGTTTGGTGCGTTCATGACCGTCTGCCAAATTACGCGGAACAACGCTGAAGCAAGGGTCCGGGCGATCCTCTCTGGGAAACAGATCGTCTTGCCACAGAAAGAGGAAGCTGTCGTCGATGAGGGTGAGCCCGAAACATTACTACACCAGGATCTAGAGCGAGCTGCAGCCGACCAAGTTCAGGAAATTATCAATAGGCGGTTCAAAGGTCACGATTTGGCTCGGCTGGTTGAGTCTGTACTTCAAGCCGAAGGCTATGTTACGAGAAGGTCGCCTCCCGGAGCCGATGGTGGAACCGACATACTTGCTGGAAGAGGGTCATTTGGTTTTGACAATCCCAAGATATGCGTGCAGGTGAAATCCGGGAACTCGGCACTCGATGTAAGGGCATTGAGAGAACTGAAGGGGGTCATGACTTCGTTTTCGGCGGACCAGGGGCTGCTTGTTTCTTGGAGTGGCTTTAACCGAGCCCTCCTTGACGAGTCGAAGCAGAGCTTCTTCAATGTCCGACTATGGACTTCTGACGATCTCATTGAAGCTATTCTCCGCAACTACGAACGACTATCGGATGAGGTCAAGGCCGAGCTTCCCCTGAAGCGAATTTGGGCTCTCGTGAGCGAAGAGGAGTGACACGCCGCCGAACCGAAGTTGGCGACCAGAAATGAGTTTGGTACTACAACGGGCTGTCGATGAATGCAAACGAATTTTTGACCAGAAAAGACAAGACGAATACAACGAGGCAAAAGTCACTGATAAATTCGTCAGACCTGTCTTCGAAGAAGTACTAGGTTGGGACTTTAAAAGTGAAGACGTAAGACCCCAGAGGCAAACCCCGTCAGGTCCAGTCGATTACGCGTTCGAAATAGATCACAGCACAAAATTCTTGCTTGAAATCAAGAAACTGGGAGAGAGCCTCGATGGTTACAGACTGTATCGGGGCAAGCCACGTTCCCATCCCGAGCAGGCGATAAATTACGCTTGGCAATTGCAGGTTGATTGGGTTGTCCTTTCCAATTTCTATGAGACCCGACTCTATTGGACTCATGTCAAGAAGCCACCAAAAGGGCTGGTTTTGCAAATTGGTTTCCAAGAACTTCTAGGAAAGTTCGAATCTTTCAGTGTTCTAGCCCGGGAGCGAGTGGAACAGGGGTCTCTCAGAAAGCTTGAGAAAGTCAAGGACAGAGAAAACATAACCGTCGAGTTCCTAGAAGACCTGTTGGCTATAAGACAAGAACTTACTGAGAATATCAACAAGAAGAATAGCGAACTCAGTCAAGACTTACTACGTGAGTCAGTCCAAAAAATAATGGACCGACTGATTGTAACAAGGGTAGCAGAAGATAAGGAGATAATTGGCTTCGAAAGCCTGACGAAGCAGCTGGAGGCGTGGAAGCAACGCGGCCTTCCCAGTCCATTCATGAGGGACTTGAAGGCAATTTTCAGAGGTTTTGATGATTCATACAATACCAAACTCTTCGAAGCGCATCTGTGCGAAGACCTTGTAATAGAGAACAAAGTCCTCACTGACACGATCGAGCTTCTGAACAAGTATAACTTCAATGCAATCTCTGCAGACGTATTGGGAGCAATTTACGAGAATTACATCGGCCACGTACTTGTTCGATCTGGCAAGAGAATCTCAATAAAAGAAAGCCACGACGTGAGGAAACAGCAGGGCATCTATTACACTCCCGTTCCTATCGTCGATTTCATCGTTCGAAAAGCGCTTCTTCCAAAGCTGAGGGGGTCGAAATCGATAGATGAAGTGAAAAAAATTAGAGTTCTCGACCCTGCTTGCGGGTCAGGCAGTTTTCTAATCAAAGCCTACGACTTTCTAAAGGATTGGTACGACGAATTCTATCGAAATCTAGCAACGGCGGGCAAGTCTAGCTTGTACGGTTATGGTGTACACGTTGGACCTTGGGATCCTGAGCGACAACTTGTTTGGAGTTGATTATGACAATCAAGCTGCAGAAATTGCATCGGTTAACCTCATGCTCAAAGCCCTAAAGAGGGAGGAGAAACTCCCTCAGGTTCTCGGACAGAACATTAGGGTAGGTAACTCGATTGTTTTCGGCTCTGACGTAGAACTCAAAAGTATGCTAGGGCGTGATTTCAAAGATCTCAAGCCCTTCGATTGGAGCGCCTCATCTGGACTCGGCCAGTTTGATGTGGTGGTTGGAAACCCTCCTTGGGGAGCAGATATTCAGAATCTGGCCCCCTTCTTGGAGAAGGAATTCGATCTGGCAAAGGGTCAGTATGATTCGTTTGAAATCTTCATCGAGCTTTCTAAACGAATTCTTAGCGAAGATGGAACATGGGCCTTCGTCATTCCTGATAGCATATTTCTTCCCGAGCATGTCCGATTGCGGAGATTCCTCGCTACGGAGACTACTATCGATAGAATTGTCAAACTCGGTGAGGGTTTTTTCGAAGGCGTCTTCAGAGCTTCAGTCATACTAGTCTTCAGGAAAAGGCAGCCTCCTCCGGATCATGCAGTTCGAGTGTTTACCTTGATGAAGGAAGATCGTTCAAAGATACTTTCCGCTGAGAAGGACATCAATTTGGAAAGCATTGAGGCTGAAAAGGGATTCTTTGTTCCACAGAAGCGCTTCCAAATCGAACCCGACTATCTCTTCGATATCTATTCCACGGACGAAGATATCAGAATCCGAGCCCTAATGGAATCGGCGACAGCCACGTGGGACGATGTAGTAGAATCGTCGAGGGGGGTAGAATTCTCCGAAAGTGGTCTTGTCATTCGATGCCCGAATTGTTTCAGATGGAATACTCCACCGGAAAAAAAGAAAGGTGTCTATGAAAAAAAGGATTGTCAGAATTGCGGGTTCGAATTCGAATTCGACAAGGCAATCGGAAAAGACATAATCGTCACAGACAGCCCCCGCGAGGGTGGCTCATCTCGACCTTTTGTCCGAGGTGACGGAGTGAATCGATACTACTTAGATTCTCCAAAGTACATCGACATTACAAAAGATGGGATTAACTACAAGGATGAGCAACTCTATCGAGGACCCAAGCTTCTGATCAGAAAGACAGGAGTTGGAATATATGCCACGATCGATAACTCGGACGCATATGTTCCCCAAGTTGTCTTCATTTTCAAGCCTGTGAGGGACTCCAACAAAGCAATGCGGCTTGAGTACATCCTTGGCCTATTGAACTCAAGGCTGATGCTGTACTATTATTACAAGAAATTCGGAGAGGTCGAATGGAAGAGCTTTCCGTACATGACTCCAAGGACAATTAGGCAGCTTCCTCTTCATCGGATCGACTTCGGGAATCCAAGAGACGTAGAGTTACACGACAAGATTGTTGAGAAAGTGAAGGAAGCACTCTCCTGCGGTCAAAAGCTTCCTCGTGATCTCGACTATGAGATTGAGTCTTTGGTAATGGATGCCTACGGCATAACCGAAGCAAAAGATAGGGAACACGTGTGGGAGGAATTGGGAAAAGTCCAGAAGCTCCGAATCATTCGTGACCTAATGGGTTCTGAGACAAGAACTCCCCACGAATCTGGAACATCATCCTGACCAGCCTGGAAAACAATCGGCTGATTTCAAGTACAACGTTTGCCGTTTCTGTCAGCAACCCGCTACGATTAGGGGACCTTGTAGTTCAGTCGAGCAACCGCCGGAACAACAATTCATCGGGATTACCTTGAGCGCAAAATGAGTGCTTTGGTCGATTGACAGGGCTATTGTAGGTGTTGTAGGTAGCTGTTGTATCCATATACCACATCTACTCCCTTCACTTAGACATCATAGCTCTCCGTAGATGACAAGCTTGTTGTGGAAAAATGCCAGGGCCATTACCTCCCTTCGCAACCCGGCGCGAGTAAGAGACCATAGAGGCGACTACATAGGTGCATTATGCGCAAGAGTCTATGACCTGGAACCCTTTGGTTAGTGCTTGACCACTAGAACCTTGATTTGCTCATCAACTTTCTCAAGATCTCCAACGAACCTGTCTGAGTCATTGATTGCCCCACATGCATCGTAGACAACAAAAAGAGACCTCTTGAAAAACGGAAAATAGAATCGAATATCTGCAGTGATCTCATCGATGACTGGCTTTTCTCTGCCTTTTTCTTTGATGAGCTTTATTTCAACACAAACTTTGTTCTGGTACAGCGAAAAGTCTACCTTGGCGTCCTTTCCATCTGGTCCGCGCACGACAAACTCGCGTTCCACCTTTGGGTCCATTTGCCTCAGAATGGTGAATATTGTCTTCTGCACTTCGGTTTCGTTTGCAGGCGAGGTCCAAATGCTTGGTCGAAGCTCAGCCTTGAGTTTCTGCCTAAGCTGAGCTACTTGCGAATCCCACAGGCTCTCTTCTGAAACGCCTTGAAAACCTTCCTTCGCAACGGGATCTTCCCCACTCTCGTTGCGATAGAGCTTTACTAGGGACTCTGGGTAGAAAGTCGTACTGACTTTTCCTATAATGAATTTCTCCAATGAAGTGAGAGTCTTTTGGCTCAACCCATAATCTCTTCTGAGAGACGTTGCCGCGTGGCCCAAGGAGGCTTCATGACCGAAAGTGAGTACATCCTCAGTGAACGCCTGCATCATTAGCTCCGTCGCCTTCTTCTTGTCACCCGACATCCCAGCAGATGCTGCCATCCAGAACAGAGGCATGCCTTTGTGTAATCTTACCCCGAGTTTCGATTGCTCCGCGACGATAGTGTCGAAAAAGTTTGGAAAGAAGTCTTCATCTAAGACACTGCTAGATTCTAGCAGGGTTTTGAGCCTACGAATGGCCTCATCAGAAGCATACGTGGGGAAGGCCGCGGACCAGATAATTTCGTCATAGGCAGGGGCGTTCATGTCATTTCTTCAGTTTGGCGGGAATTTCAAGTTATTCCGTCTGGAACTCTCGTTGCCTTAACGACTTGAGCCTAGGCATGAAAAGTGGTTCAACTTGGACTTTTTTCCCTACCCTGAATTTCACTACTGCGGGTCAGATAGGGTAGAGGGTGGGCACTCGTCGCATTATGCTCAGGAATCTGAGGTCGATAGGACAGGACTCAAATGATTCCAATCAGTAGCATGAACAACACAGTGACTAAGAGTACGGCGTAGACAGCGGCTACGAGTCTGTTCTGTAGAATTGTTCTTGCATGGTTAGTTGGAATCCTGAGTTGGACCGTTGGCACGAGGCTTGGACCTTTGAGTCTGGGAACGAACATCATCCCAGAACCATTCCTCGACGCCCAACCAGTCCAACCAAGCTCGCTACGGTTCACGAGTGCCCGCTCTTCTTTCTCGCGCAATTGGCTGTAGACCGAATTGCCCAGCATGCTTCTAACAGTTCTCGCATCGAATGTTCCGGGCGTACCCGTAGACCGAACCAATAACAGGTCAGCGTCAGCCCTCAGGTCGATTGGCGTTAAGTAGAATCTATGAACCGCGCTGAGGACAATCACCAATCCCTCATTCATGCCAGCACATCGGCTCAGCGCCCCACGGATATCGTAGAGTGCGCCAAGCAATAATCCCCGAGTCTTGCGGTCAACGTTCTCTAGCGCCTTGGTCATGTCGTCTAAGAATAGCAAAACAGCCTTGTAGGGACGGGTCGGAAGATTGTCCAACAGTGCCACCAAGTCGCGGCTTGAACGGACCGCATAGACTGAACCCGAACCATACTTTGCGACAAGGTATTCGAAGATAGAGGAACCGATCGAGGTCTTACCAGTATTGGGCTTGCCGAAAGCTACGATATTCAAGTGGTGTATCGCATTGTCGCCCATGCCTTGGCTTCTCGGCAAGGGCTCTGGGATTAGCTTGTCAAGTATGCTCGCCAAGCTGGGCTCTGGATTGGGTTGGGAAAGGGCAAGTACTGAGCGTTTCAGTGAGGGCTCATGCAAATGCATTGAGCGGGAAGCCCTCGGTCTGGATTGGACGGTAAGGTTCTTGCCCGGTCTACCGATAACCCAGTGACCAAAGCCTAAGAACTCCAAGGCTCGGTCTATCCAGCCGCCTTCGAAAAGCTCGTATGTCTCCGCCTTGTTGCCATCCCGCAAGCCGCTTTGGAAGTGTGACTGTTGGAACATGCTTTCGGCTTGTGTTAGAACAGCTTCCGCACGGTCGCTGCTGAACTGGGCTCTGAGTCCTCTGAATACCTTGGAGTTCAGTTCGACTTGAGACGCCATCACTTTCGCCTCCGGAACAGTTTGACCCCGTCAAGCTCAGTAACGTAGTCAAATCCAGCTTCAATCAGACTGGATGCTTCGTCTAGAGACTTCGCTACCTTACAGACGAACTCGTCAGACTTCCAGTCCACCAATCGTGTGTAGGTCAGAGTGTGCATAATGTTCCGGTGACCTAACAGCCTTTGGACATGGAGAATGTCCTTTGTCTTGTGATATTCCATGGTTGCTTTGAAATGCCGAAAAGTGTGTAGTCTAATCTCGCACAGTCTTGGATTGTTTAATTTGAAAGATAGTTTCTTCCGCTGCTTCTCATACTCGCGTCTGAAACTGTCAAGGTTCGCCCATCCGAAAATCTTAGGACTATTTCTTGGAAGCCGTGAAACTATCGCACAGAGCTTAGAACTTATTTTGAGTTGTCTCGAATAGCTTCCCTTCTCGGGAGTTACCGTAACGATTCCACGCTCCAAGTCTATGTCGGACCATTTGAGGGTCCAAGCTTCACCTATTCGAACCCCAGTCTCTTTGAGAAGTTGTAATACCGTGCTGGTTTTCCAGCCTAACCCAGCAATGAGACTGTCAATTTCATGCTCACTCGGAATGAACGGTAGCTTGTCTACGGGTTTGTAGATCAGTTTCTGGAATGGTAGGTTCTTCCATTCCGCGTAATGTCGGTAAGCTTCTGAGAGATTCCGTTTGAAAGCGTCGCTCCACGAGGAATGTGTGGCTATAGTATCTCTTACAAGGACTGGGTTTCCTAGGTCTGCCCTATTCCCGAGTATCCTTAGGGCTTTCAGCATTGGAGTTATGGTTGTGTCTCTAAGTCCTTTTTTCCTCAGACTGAGTCCGAGGCTTACTAGTTCTGCTTTCCAGCCGCCGGGTGTTTGTATCTGGCGCCGGGAGTGGGATTCGAACCCACGAGGGCGTGACGCCCAACGGCTGTCATGTCAATCGACGAATATCCAGATGGGATCTCGAGGCCGTCGCTTTAACCACTCAGCCATCCCGGCGCAACAGCCCGACCAAGACCGGGACGAGTCTTAAACCATTTCCAGCATCTAACGGAATCGTTAGATCAACGCGAACTGGATGGCACTATACTCTGGACAAAGGGCAGTCGTCCCTCAAGGCTCGGATCCTCCCGCTGAACCCTCCTAGGGAGAATATGATCCACAACAACCCTCTCCCGTAACATAGACAGATGGTCCCGTAGCGACTCCTGGTAAGTGAAATCAACCCTCACCGAATACTGCTGGTAGAGCTCCACCAAAGTCTTGTAGACAATCACGCGAGCAGAACCCCCGAAAGACTCGTTCAGAACTCTCACCACATCGTCAAACTGGGCTGGAATCTCAGACTCTGGAATACCCCTCTTCCGCAGATGATCGTACACAACATCACGGACACTCGACCCCATAGTTTCCAACGTCGACTTGAAGCAGTAGGACACAGTATCTTGGAAAGTAGAGACCAAGGCAGCTCTCAAAGCAGCATCCCTACACAACGAGACTCCCTCTCGGCGAATACGGAAGGTGTTACATGCGACGATAATCCACAGACCTAGTTACACAAAGCAAGCGCTTAGCTTCATCCTAGCCGAACTGGAAACCAGTAATAGGAAGCTTGGAACGGAGCTTCGACCGTAGGCAAAATTGTCGAGCTCTGAGTTTAGAGTCGAGAAGGTAGTTGCAAGAGAGATATTGGATTCCCGAGCAAATCCCACAGTCCAAGTCGACCTCTACACAAAATCCGGGTTTGGCCGATTCTCCGTTCCTTCAGGAGCCTCGAAGGGCCACCTTGAAGCACTCGAACTCCGCGACGGGGACAAGCAACGGTACGCTGGCTTAGGAGTTCAGAAGGCCGTGGAGAACGTGAACAAGATTCTCGGTCCAAAGATTCTGGGCATGGAATCACGAGAACAGGCGAAGATTGACAGAATACTCATCAATTTGGACGGGACTGAGAACAAAAGGAGACTCGGAGCTAACGCAATTCTCGGGGTCTCAATTGCTCTTGCACTCGCATCTGCTGACACAGCAAAGTCACCTCTCTATCGGACGCTAGCCGAGGGACGGAAGCCGAGCCTTCCATTGCCCCTGATGAACATCATTAACGGCGGAAAACACGCAGGGAATGACCTCTCATTCCAAGAGTTCATGGTTATCCCAGCCGGGTTCAGAACCTTCAAAGATGCTCTTCGATGCGGAGTCGAAGTCTATCACGCATTACGGTTAAGGCTCGAAGCGAAGTATGGAAAAACCGCCATCAACGTTGGAGACGAAGGCGGATTCGCGCCCCCGATCAACAGTGTCGAGGAAGCGCTAGGCCAAATCAATGACGCGGTCGAGGAAGCAGGGTATTCTCTCGGCCAGAACGTAATCTTAGGCATAGATGCCGCTGCAGACAGCTTCTACGACCAAAAGGCCAGGACCTACAAAGTTGACGGAAGAGAGATCGACAGCGACAAGCTTCTCGACCTCTACGTCAACCTTCAAGAAAAATTCCCCCTGAAATCGATAGAAGATCCCTTTCATGACGAAGACTTTGAGAACTTCTCGAGAATCACCAAAAAGCTTGGAGCCAAAGTCCAGATTGTCGGAGACGACCTATTTGTCACCAACATCAAACGCGTCGACCAAGGAATCCGAGTCAAAGCGGCAAACGCGTTACTAGTGAAGATCAACCAGATTGGCACCCTGACTGAAACGATAGAGGCGGTCGAGATGGCGAGAAAGGCAGACTACGGACTGGTGCTGAGCCATAGGTCTGGAGAGACCGAAGACAATTCGATTGCTGACATCTCAGTTGCACTCGCCACAGGTCAGATCAAGGCTGGCGGCCCCGCCCGAGGAGAGAGGACCTCAAAATACAATCGACTCCTCCTAATCGAAGAAGAACTCGGTCCCTCGGCAAGATTCTACGGCCCCGAATTCCTGAAAAACCACAGCTAGGTTCAAATGCGAAATCGAGGAAATGCGACCGGTTAAAGCGGACAGTGTACAATTGGTATTCAACGATTTTATATGCCCGACTTCCCGTCGATAGTCAGAAGACTCTGCCATGGGCGAAGTTCGAAAACTGATTGAAGATCCGTCCTTCCCGAACGGATGGCCGGTAAAGGAGACTCACATCGACCACCAACTAAAGTGGAAAGAGGGAGTCAGTAAGGAGTATGGCGTTCACGGATCAGCTGTGGGTGTGGACTTTGACATTTGCATCGCCGATGGCATCTGCATCACCGTCTGCCCAGTCAACGTCTTCGACAGAATGGAACTGCCTGGAGAACAGGAGAAGATGGACAAGGGCGTCACTAATGATAGCGGAAAAGCGCCACTGGCAACTTGGAAGGCGGACCCGGCCCGGGAGAATGACTGTATCTTCTGCAGAGCATGCGAGATCCAGTGCCCCGTGCAAGCCATCAAGATCACAGAGCCCTAGTCTCCTTTTTCCTTGTCCCTATTTTTCGCGGATTCTACAAGCCAAAAATATGGCAGCCTGAGCTAGTCAACTCCATCTTTGCCCATTACGTTTGATGATATAGAACTCTCCGTAATCGCCGCCTTCATCGGACTAGCAGTAACACTCCCCATCACGTATCTGATAGTCGACCGGATAATTGACAACAACGAAAAGAAGAAAATGGTACCTATAGAGAAGCTAGCGAAAGAACGGCTACGATCCAAGCTCGGCGTCGGGTTTCTCACAACCTTCCTGATCACACTCGTTATTGACATTACGAGCGCGTCCCGAGAGAAGAGCCCGATTCCGAAAGACGTGCTGCTGTTGCATATCGAGAAGCTCAAGACCGCACAGTCGGATCTTGAAACACTCCTTGGAGTCTACAGTAACGTGCTCGATGTCGAAATCGCACGTATGACAAACGATGTAGTACTTCAGATCGAACACTTACAGGAAGATTTCGAGTATCTGGCCGAGACCCAACCAAGGCCGCCGACCGAGTCGCATGCCTCACATATGGAACAGGTTCTACTCAAGACCGTCCACTTGACAAAGGCGGAACTCATCGCCCTGGGAACAGATGACGCCCAGATACGTGCGCTGGAGGACTGGCTTACCCAGTATACGCGGGAGAGGAGGCCATTGCCGAAGAAGGAAGAGCCAATCGCGGTGCGTGGAGGACATACGATCTGATGAGTCAAGAACAAGCCACGGGTCCCGCCCAAGAAATCAAAGTCGCAGAACCTGATGAGATCGCGGACGGAGGCTCGAAAATCATACACGTCGAAGGCAGAAACATTGCACTCTTCCGCGTCAAAGACCAATATTTCGCTATCTCAAACAATTGTCTACACCGGGGGGGACCCCTCGGGGAAGGCGAGGTCAGAAACTATGAGGTCACCTGCCCCTGGCACGGATGGAAATACAACCTCCTGGACGGCAGCCTTAGCCTGATACCTACGTTAAAGGTGAAGACTTATCATGTGAAGGTAAGACCTGAAGGAATCTTCATCGAAGCCTAAGCCAGGAAGGTTAAACCGGGTTTACCTGATAAGGTTCTTGCAACCTACTTGGTAGCAATTGACTACTTGATTTATAACATGGACTCGTAGCGTCTACGAGTATGACGAACAATATTCACGAAACGCCAAACAAGAAACAAGCGGAGAATAGACAGTAATGCTATTCGCCCAATTCGTGGATCTCGCATCCATCATCCTAAGGCTCGCAATCGGATCAGCGTTCATGATTCACGGATATCCAAAACTCAAACGGAATGAACAAGGAAAGGGCTGGATGAAGAGCATGGGAATGCCCACAGCCTTGATTCCATTTGCAGGAGTCGTCGAATTCTTCGGTGGACTAGGCCTGATCCTCGGTATCCTTACCCCCATCATCGCTTTTCTCTCCGCACTCTGGATGCTATCCACAACCTGGCTGTCAGTGACCAAGATCAAGAAGAAATACCAAGGCGGTTTAGAAATTGACATAACACTCCTCCTGGCAGCTCTCGCCCTTACATTCCTAGGCGGCGGAACCTTCTCGATCGACCATCTGATCGGACTGTGACACAACCCCTATGGCTAGTGCGAAGACCTCAACCTCTCAGAGACTCGAGAACAGCGAAGATATCGACGAAACAGTACGGAAGGCACGGCAGACAGCTATCGAGTTGATGAGGAAGGCCGGATACGATGTCGGAACGAAAGTGAAAGTGGTCGTCGATCCGCAGCTACCCTTCATGGGATACACAATGCCCCAGGGAGGCAACTTTACGATAGTTGTGTCTGGCGGGGCTGTTGGATCCGGACTACTAGAGGGACTGCTGATTCACGAAATGTCCCACGTCTATAGGATACAGACGAATCATCCCTCGCACAATGGTCAGATCCTTGAAGAAGCGGTTGACAATCTTGGTACGAAGACGGTTTTGCGCGACTATCAACAGAAAATTGTCCACGACCTATCGAACGACATTCAGGACCTCTACGCCGACGATATTTCGTTCAAGGTCCTGCGCAATACTCCGATAATGAAGTCTGACCAGATGACCAGGTTCCTTCAAGGCTGGGTGAAAGATGAACCAGCCAAATCACAGGATCCCGTCATGGATAGTTGGACCAACGCGTCGACCATGACACACAATGCGCGTGCAATCGCCCAAATGGCGAGGCATAGAGTGGAAGATATCGATGGTCAAGCGGAAGAGGCAAACAAGAGATTCCTATCTCAAGTATCGCCGCGCGTCTCAGGACGCTTCGAGTATTTTCGTAATCTGCTCGAGAACCTGAGAGAAGACATGACCGCTGAAGAATACAGAAAACTTCTGGCCGACTATCTGAGCCAATTCTTGGACGTCGCCGAAAAGACCTAATGGGTCCTCAGTGCAGCCTTTGACTGAGAGTTTGAGCGAAGATTTCGACTTCAACGCGGCTCTAAAAGAGCTGGACAAGAGCGAGACTCATCTCGTTGTCAGGGTAGAGTTTCGAAGATGGGGAAAACCGATGACAATTATTCAGGGTCTCCCCAAAACGGGGCGTTCACTTGACGAGATTGCTCACAGGCTCAAAGGACGCCTGGCGACTGGAGGTACTGCAAAAGAGGGCGTGATAATGCTCCAAGGCGACCATCGCAACAGAATCAAGGATGAACTAGTAAAGATGGGATTTGTCGAAGATCACATCGAAATCTACTAGATTGTCTATTTAGAACGGACAGCGGCTCGAACTTTTTCATCATTGGCTCGACCGGTACTGTTCGACGTCTTGTCCCATTTCATGACCCATTCCGCCAAGCCACCGAGGATCTCTGAGAGTTCCATCCCTTTCTTGGTCAGAGCGTACTCGACCCGCGGCGGAGTCTCAGGGTAGACCTTCCTCTCTACCACCTTTCTCTGGTCAAGCTCGTTTAATCTCTCAGCAAGACTTGTCGCGCTTATGTTCTGGATTCTCCGCTTGAGTTCGTTGAATCGGGCTGGCTGTTTGAGGCTCAGAGCGTGGATGACCGGCAGGGTCCAGACCTTGGTAAGATCGTTCCAAGCGGAGTGTAGAAGGTGGCACTCCTCGGACTGCTCTTTTGTAATGTCTTGGTCAACTGGCGTTAACTTGCTCAAGTAATTCGCACCTACTTGGTTTCCTACGACTACCAAGTATATAAGCCCGACTGGTACAATGGCTTGTTAGAGAAAAATGATGACTCAGAGAATGAGAAGGACGACCGGGGCCGGCTTCACGGAGAAGGAGCTTCGGTATCTCATGGAGAGAAGTGTTGGAAGACTCGCCTTCGTGTGCTCTGATATGCAGGCGCACATCATGCCTGTATCTTTCGAGTTTGACGGCGCTTACTTCTACCTTAGCGGTTGGAACCTCAAGTATAGTGAACGATTTCAAGACGCATCACCAAAAAGCAGGATAACCCTGCTCGTGGACGACGTCGACTCCCCCACCAGATGGGTTCCGCGAGGCGTGGAAATAACGGGGGAAGCAGAATCGAGGGAGAAGGGAGATTATCTTTACGTTAGGATCAAGCCGGTCGGAAAGACGAGTTGGGGGCTCTAAACATGTCAATTCTCACATCTCTTGAGAGCCAGATTACTGGAGCAGTCGAGAAGCTTAGCGAGAGCGTAGTCAGCATCGACAGCGTTAGAGTGACACGCGACTTTGCGTACGGTGTTGTGCCTATCGAAGGAAAGGGCTCTGGTCTCATCATCGACTCGAAAGGCTACGTCATTACGAATAATCATGTCATAGACGGTGCTGCTAAAGTTCAGATTCATCTCAAAGACGGACGCTCCTTCGTTGGAGAAGTCGTCGGAAGCGATCCTTCAACCGATATCGCGGTCGTTCACGTGGAAGCCGAGAACCTTCCAGCAGCCACATTGGGAGATTCCGAGCAACTCAAGGTCGGACAACTCGCTCTAGCAATAGGAAACACCCTTGGGCTCCAAGGTGGACCAACGGTCTCGTTAGGCGTCGTTAGCGCTCTTGGTAGACCCTTGCCTGGCGCCGACTTCATCTTTGAAGGACTAATACAGACAGACACCGCAATCAATCCAGGTAACAGCGGGGGACCCCTTGCCGATATCAGCGGAAACGTCATCGGAATGAACACCGCCATGATACCCTACGCCCAAGGCGTCGGGTTCGCCATTCCAGTCAACACGATCAAATGGGTAATGCAACAGATCCGGGAGAAAGGACGAGTTGTGCGACCCTGGCTGGGAATCTATGGAACCACCCTTAACGAGGCACTTGCTAGAAGATACGACCTGCCCGCCGACTCAGGAGTGTTAGTTGTTGAAGTCGACGCCAGAGGACCCGCATACCGGTCGGGACTACGAGTCGGAGACGTCATAATCGGCATAGGATCACAAACAATCAACCAGATGAAAGACGTGCTCTCAGCCCTCTCCAAACACGCCATCAGCGAAGAAGTAGACCTACGATTCATCAGAACCGGCACCAAACGAGTGACCAGACTACTGCTCCAAGAGACACCTTTGCAAACCGTCCAAAGACGATAAGATGATAAGCATCGAGAAACCGTCGATTTTCAACGTGCTGTCGGTCGAAGCAACGCGTATATCTCGGAACGGAGTATTGATCTAACAATGGCCCTTATAGACGTCAGCAGTATCATCCAGCTCGCATACTTCGGATCTTTCATCGTCCTCATGTTTTACGGACAGCGAATCCAAGTTAGCATGATGCTTGTTGGCGTCAAACGGAATCTGGGCAAGCTAGAGAGACTCCGAAAGGCAGCTCATGACAGCGTTCTCAGCTCAGCCCTGCGCTTCAAGGGAGAGCAGAAAGCCGTTGAATCTCGTATTGACCGATTGACCGGCTCGTTTGCCATCCAACCCGTAAGCATGGACCCCTCTGGAATTGTAGGCAAACTCGAACACATTCTCGACACCTACGACGATAATCTCAGAACTGAGGTCAAGAGCATTGCCACGGGGGCAACGGATGCCGAGGTTAACACACTCTCCAACCAGATGGAAATCTCCATCGGCGCGGATCAGATGTACAGAGTGGTCCGCCACTTCTACCTCCTAGCTAGGAAGCAGGGCGGAATCCTCGCACTATACCAACTCCAGATGGCCATGCCTCAGATAATGGAAGAAGCAGAGGCCTACAGCTCAGCAATAGACGCCTTTGCCAAAGGTAATCCCATAGGGGACGGAATAGGGCCCCTAATCGCGAGTAAAATGGCTGAAGGTGCCCAGCCTCGAGAGATCGAACAGGACACGATAATGTACGAAACGGGCCTCGACGGGAGAAACCTCCTGCTAGTACGTGCGAAGGGTCCAGGCGGTAGCGTCGGAAAGCCCGGGCTCGCTGTGGAGAAACTCATAGAGCAAAACTCTCCATCCCTGGTAGTGACTGTTGATGCAGCCCTCAAGTTTGAGGGTGAACCAAGCGGAGAAGTCGCAGAAGGCGTAGGCGCGGCTATTGGCGGTCCCGGAGTCGACAGATACCACATCGAGCAGAGTGCGTCCAAGCGTCACATTCCCATGATCGCCATAGTTGTGAAGATGTCGAACAAAGAAGCAATCTCGGCTATGACTCAGCAGGTCAGGCTGGCTGTAGACGAAGCAATTCGACGAGTCAAGAACACAATTCAGGCTAGTTCGAAGTCCGGAGATACCGTAATTGTTGCCGGCATAGGCAACACCATGGGAATACCCTAGGCGCAGCAAAGACTAACTGGACACTATCAGAAACAGACCTCGTCTTAGATTCTCTGGCACAGCTCTGTTCGAAATGACAACCACTATACGTCACATACCATCTACATCAAGTCTCTAGACGACTGAGCCTCAGGTTGTTTGTTAGCCGAGAAGCCATGTTGTTGATTCCATAATTCTCTGAATCTTCTTCTGGCTCTCGCGTCAACGAAGACGAAGACGGCTATTGCGACAAGAGATGAGACAAAGAAGGTCTCGAAAATGGACGTGTAGACGCTTGGAGAGCGACCGCCCAACGTTCCGACGAACAGCAAGGCTGAAACGGCGGTTGTGATAGCCACCAGCCCATAGGTCAGCTGAATCTTATGATCCCATGCGGCGAACTCTTCATGTTTCAAGTTAACGTGGTCCAAGTAGTACCGTCGTGCGATATGGTTTCTATAGAAGTAAGGGTCCATCATCGTTGAGTCTGTCCAAAGCTCTTCCCTACAGATTGGACAATGTCTTGGTATTGATGTGATCAACGACCCATAGTTCTGTCACTTGATGCAAGTGAAAAAGATTGCCCGGCAGTGAACCGTGAGAGTTTGCAGCTAGAGGGATCTCTGGACGATCCTCAAACAAGCGTTCATGATATACGGAATCTTGTTCTTTTCGAGGATCTTTTTGGCTTCCTCGTTCTCTAGTCCGAGTTGGGCCCAGAAGACGAACGGCCGTCCATATTTGCGGTGGAAGTCGACGACCTGCTGTGCCACTTGGGGTAGCTCTTCGCTGGGACGGAACACGTCGACAATCTCGACCTTGCTTGCCAGTTCCGTGGGCAGGTCCGTGAGGCTGGGATAGGCTTTCTCGCCGACGATCTCGTCAGCGGTCGGATTCACGGGTATGATCTTGTAGCCGTGGTCCTTCATGAACTGTGGGACTGTGTAGGCGTCCTTGGCCGGGTTCTTGCTAGCACCTACGACCGCGATGGTCTTGTACTTTCTCAATACCTCGTGAGGACTGATCGTGTTGGTTGGGCTCATGGTAAGAGACAATATCCGGATAGAACCTAGGAACACGGGTTCGAGTAGAAAAGGCTTCGAAGAACCCGGGTTCAATCCTTAAAATCTAGACCGGCCTTCCCAAATCCGTGTCTCCTAACTGGAATGCGAAGCCTCCGAAGAACGACGACGAATACTTCGAGCGAATGACAAGATCACTCTTCACGGCGGGCCTCAACTGGAGAGTGATCGAAAACAAATGGCCTAACTTCCAGAAGGCGTTCGCAGGATTCTCAATCAGCAAAGTTTCACGGTTTTCTGACAAGGATGTGAAGAAGCTCATGACTGACACGAGCATTGTCCGGAACGAGAAGAAAATCCAGGCGACAGTGCATAATGCAGGCGAATTTTTGAAACTGGAGAAAGATTTCGGCTCCTTCCAGAAATATCTCAACACGTTCGGAAAGGATGAGGACCGTATGTTAGAGGCCGTGCAAGAACGGTTTCAACATGTTGGACCATCTACCGCTAGGACTTTTCTCTGGGCGTCGGGATGCGAGTTGACTCCGACGCGTGAAGAGAAGAAATGGATGAGCAGCCACAAGAAACCGTAGACGGTTGTTAGTAGAGAGCTGGAAATAGAACTCGCACTCTGCGTCGCGAGGATCAAGTACGATTACGAATTATCGTCTGGTAACGGGTTTGGTAACCGTAAACGGTAACAGAAAACGAGACAGGAATCCCTACATGGGGCAACGACCTCAGCACCTCCTGGCCTTGGCGGAGTGAGCTGGGACCCTCTGATGGGTATAGCGCAAGCAACCGCGTTTCGCGGTCGAGCCTCATCGTCTCGACTCCCTGATTGATTCCTTAGCTCTTGGAACGACCTGCTCGGCGAAGATACGAACTTGGCCCTCTTCCTCTCCTTCCGCGGAGGGCCAGAAGATGAATGTATCCAACCCTAAGTCTTTGTAGGATGAGACGAGCCAGTCTACCCAGTGTGAGACGGAGCCTACAAATGGCCTCTTTTCATGGAGGAAGAATGGTTTCTTTTCAGACATCTCCGACCGTTCCTGATCAGATATCACGCCGACAACCTGAGCGATTCGTCTGATAGATTCTGGTGATCTACCGTTCTTCTTTGCCGACTCGTCGATAAGTCGTTGTCGCCCCCTTATCTCGTCGCTGGAGGTGTAGGTACTGAGCGGATTAACCCAGCCGTCCGTTAGTCTGCCGATGAGTCGCATCATACGCGGCCCAACCGCACCGGTCCAGATGCTTACCCGATGATAGGGGCTCGGCCCTGCTTGGGCATTTTCTAGCCGGTAATATTTTCCAGGAAAACTTACACGACTACGATCTTTGCCATAGTTCCAGATGAGATGAATAACCTCTAGCGCTTCCTCGTACGCTGCAACTGCTTCTCTAGGAGTTCTCCTAGTCCCGCCCCATGACTGGATAGCATCCCAGAACGCGCCTGTCCCCAGGCCCAATTCTATGCGTCCTTTCGTTAGGATATCCAGTGTCGCGACTGATTTTGCCAAGATTGCAGGTGCTCTCATCGGTAGATCGCTAACGTCTGGAAAATAACTAATTTTCCTAGTGGACGCCGCCAAGGTGCTAATCAGGGTCCAAGTATCAAGGAAACTACCATTGTACGGATGATCCTGAATACCGATAATCTCTAGGCCCACTTCGTCGGCTGTCTTTGCGATCTTGAAAATATCGTCCGCACTACTACTGTAGGGCGTAATTACTGATACCGAACTCCGGTTCCCGACGCCGGGACGTAGCATCCTCTCCTCGCAACCAAATCCGCACTCCTCGATACGTCCCGCCGGTAATTAATCAGACGCCGATCAGATTCGGTCTTTTAGGCAACACTCTACACCGATGGCACTAGCAATGCCAAGCAGCCGGAATTCCCGTCCCTACGTGGTACTCAACGCTGCGATGAGCCTCGACGGAAAAATCGCCACGTACACTGGCGACTCTCGAATGTCGTCGCCTGCCGACCTCGGAAGGGTCCACCGCTTGAGGGCCTCAGTTGACGGCATAATGGTCGGAATGAGAACATTGCTCAGAGACGACCCAAAACTTACAGTGAAGTTTGCAAGAGGGCGCAAACCCTACAGGATCATCGTAGACAGCACCGCACAGACACCGCTCACCTCGTACGTAGTCAGAACAGCGAGAGAGTTCCCTACAATCGTCGCCGTAACGTCCAGAGCACCAAAGAACAGAATCGAGACTCTTGAACGAAGAGGCGTGAAGGTCTTTGTCTGTGGAAAAGGCCCGCTAGTATCAGTAAAGATCCTCCTACAGACCCTGAGAAAGCTCGGAATCCGGAAGATTCTCCTGGAAGGAGGAGGCGCGCTGAACTGGAGCATGCTGAGTAGTGGCCTTGTTGACGAGATCTCGGTCGCCATCACTCCTAGGATTCTGGGAGGAGAGAAAGCGGTGAGTCTCGTCGAAGGGAAAGGAGTCGCCCTAGTCAAGGATGCCGTGAAAACAAAGCTCCTAAGGACGGCAAACTATGGACCGGACTTGGTTGTTCATTACAAGGTGCAAAACTAGGTTCGGCCCTTATCGGTTTATTTTGGCATCGCTATGGGAATCCTCCAACCCCTGCGCAAGCTGACCATTCTAAGCGTGAAGGTTGCAATCGCGGCGAGAATCTCCGCCGGGACCCCAGAGAATCCGATTTGAGTAGCGATAATGATGATTATTGCTCCAAGTAAAGATGCAACCGCGTAGATCTCGCTCCGAAAGATCAACGGCACTTCCGCTGCCATGATGTCCCGCAACACTCCTCCACCTACTCCCGTAACCATGCCGAGCAAAGCGGCAGGTGTGGGACCCAGCCCAGCATTGAGAGCGATGACCGTCCCGGTGACAGTGAAGACACTGAGCCCAACTGCGTCGAAAGTCGCTATGAACGTTCCATGATTCGCGATTCTATTGTACCAAACGAAGACTAGGACCCCAGCCAAACCGGCCGCGCCAAGATAGCGCCAATCGGTCAGGGTTGCCGGCGGCGTATGTCCCAGAATCAGATCTCTCACGATTCCCCCGCCGAGACCGGTCGACACGCTGAGCACGAGGACGCCGAAGAGATCCATTCGTTTCTTTACAGCCAGTATTCCACCGCTGAGGCCAAACGCGAAAGTTCCCATCAGATTGAGCGCTAGATTGAGAGGCTCTTCCATTCCTCGACGCCTAGGAGCGCTTGTCGTGTTTCTTCATAACTGTGAGCAATTGCTCGACCGTCCCATCGATGGGTGAGCCAAAGGCCAGCCTCCACACGCTTATCTGCTTCGAAGTTGCGTCGACTCGTATGAAAGAATACGATCTTATCGTGATCGGTAGCGGATCAGCGATGAACATTGTCGAGCCGATGATTCAGGATAATCCTAACATTCGGATCGCTGTTATCGATAAGGACGAGCCCGGAGGAATCTGCCTCACAAGGGGATGCATACCGTCCAAGATTCTACTATATCCTGCTGAACTGGTTCGGAAAATCGAAGAGGCACGAGAACTAGGCATTGACACTCAGATCAAGAAAATCAGCTTCGAATTTGTAATGGAACGGATGCGGAAGCTCATCTACACGGACATCGACCAGATAAGAGAAGGTCTAACCAGTTCAAAGAATATCGACTACTATCATGAACCCGCAGAATTCATCGCACCCTACACCATGAGAGTTAGGGGTAGCGAGATCAAGTCGAAGATGATCTTCCTCTGCATCGGCTCCAAGACGACCATTCCACAGATCAAAGGCCTCGACAAAATCAGCTATCACACGAGCGACTCTGCCTTCAAGATGAAACAACTGCCGGAGAGCATCGCGATTGTAGGAGGAGGATACATTGCAGCAGAGTTCGGCCACTTCTTCGCGAGCATGGGGTCCAAAGTCACAATCATAGGAAGAAATCCCCAGTTCGTGCCCGAAGAAGAGCCTGAAGTCTCTGCTTTAGCAAAGAAGGTGTTGAGCCGACACATCAACATAATCACCAACCACGAAGTGAAGGAAGTCAGAGAGATCTCATCGGGCTTAAAGGAGCTCATTGCTCTGGAGCGGAAGACTGGGAAGACTGTGACGGTCACAGCGAGGGAGATCATGATCGCCAGCGGAAGAGGACCAATAACGGATATCCTCCATCCTGAAAAGTCGGGAATAAAGACAACCCCCGATGGGTGGATTGCAGTCAACGAATATCTGGAAACGTCTCAACCAGGCATATGGGCGCTTGGAGATGCGGACGGCAAGTATCTCTTCAAACATGTTGCGAACTACGAATCAGCGATTGTCTACTACAACGCTATACTGAAGAGACGTGTCAAAGTAGACTATCACGCAGTCCCTCACGGCATATTCACCTATCCTGAGATTGCCGGGGTTGGAATGAAAGAACAAGAAGCAATATCAAAGTATGGAGCGGACAAAGTCCTCATTGGGCATCACAAATATGAGGACACTGCCAAGGGAGAGGCGCTGAACGTTAAGGACTATTTCGTCAAGGTAATCGTGGAAGCGGACACTGAAAGAATCCTTGGTGCCCACATTATCGGACCTGAAGCGACCACGCTAATACACGAGATAATCCCATTAATGCATACGCCTCAGCAAACTTACAGGCCGATAAGGGACATGATGCACATTCATCCAGCGTTGAGTGAGGTTGTGGACAGAGCTTTCCAGTCTTTTATGCCGCCCGAACATTACCACCACACAATTGAACATTCACATCAAATGGTTGAGGCGTAGGAGAGAGATTCGATGAGCAGTGAAGACCTTACTTTCGAGGATATACTGAAACACATCGACAGGGAATCAGAGCACTTTGTCATTAGACTGGAAACTCATCACCGCTCCGGAAGAGAAGTAACCGTCGTCGAACCACATAGACTCACCAAGGATGAATCGTCTCTGAGAGAACTTGCGCGTCAGCTAAAGGAGGCACTTGGTACGGGTGGGGATGTGGAGGATGGACGAATCGTCCTACATGGAGAGCAACGAACGAAGACAAGAGATGAACTTGTCAAACTAGGATTCAACGAAGAGAATATTGAGCTGATCTAAGAAGAACCGGATCGAGACGCGAGATACGACTCAACCTGCAAGTGTCGACACTCCCACGGCGAAGCCTGCGGACCTTGTCACCGAACGGTACCTCGTTATCGAAACCTACCGGAAGAACGGAGATCCAGTTCGTACCCCAGTCTGGTTTGTTGAACAACAAGGAATCATCTACGTAAGGACCAACAGGGACACGGGGAAAGCAAAGAGAATTCGGCTTAACCCACACGTCCGAATTGCACCATCTACAGGAAGAGGCAACCCCAAGGGCGATTGGATCGAGGCAGAGGCCATCATAGCTGGCGAGGGAGAAGCGAAGATTGCGTTCTCACTTCTCAAGACAAAATACGGCATTCAATACCGACTAATTCGGTTCATCCACTGGTTACAGACAAGGAATGACAGATCAATCGCCCTAAGAATTAGGATTTGAAACAAAGAGCAACCTCCACAGTTAGGACACCAGCAATCCGAACCGATTCTTCCGTAAAGCCTTATTGAGAAGACCAGCACCTTTTTAGTGCGATAATTGTGCTGGACAAAAGCGAACTGTATATGTGTCCGAACTGTGAAACTGTAATGGACGATTGTGAGTGCGCCTGCCCATACTGTAGCGAGAGTAGCGATTGCGACTGCGCGGTAGGACACGGAAGGGCGACCGGGGGCTAGTCGACGAGCAACGCTCCAGCCAAGACAAACGACCTCTCTTGGATGACCGGTGGGCCGCAAGGCAGCGGAGTTGACTCATCCGCTAACATATTCGCAGGAGCCTGCGCCCTGTCTGGTCTCTGGACATTTGGCTCACGAGAATACTATTCGAGCATCAAGGGACCGCACAGCTATTTCGAGGTCCGAGCGAACAGCGAGAGGATAAGATCACAGGTAAACAACGTCAACCTCCTAGCCACATTTGACGCAGAGACCCTCATTCGCCACGCCGATGAGGTCTGCCCCGGAGGGGGAATAATCTACGACCCCACCTTCAGCGCAGTCGAGATAGACAAAGTCGACACCATCGAACAGCCCGTCGTAGCCCGGGTCAAAGATAGACTAGCCAAGCAGGGACTGCCCGGAACGGTCGCGGGAATACTGGAAGAGGCCAAGAAGAGAAACGTCAACCTCTACCCGATACCGTACAATGACATAGTCGCAAAGACGGCCGCCCAGATTGGAGAACACCAGCTTAGCAAAGTATCACGGATAGTCAACGTACTCTCTGTCGCAGCCTCATTCGCAATCCTCAGCTTTGACCTCAACTACCTCAACCAGTCAATCGCCAGGACCTTTGGAAGCAAGAAGAAGGTCATCGACATGAACGAGATCGGTGCGAAAATGGCCTACGATACCGCCAAGGGACTTCCGAAACAGTCCTTCTCGTACCAGCTCAAGCCCATACAGAACCAGCCCAGACTATTACTCATGGGCAACGAAGCAGTCGCCCTGGGAAAAATTGTCGGCGGATGCAGAGTCCAGACATACTACCCTATCACACCCGCAGCCGACGAGAGCGAGTTCATAGAATCACACGAAAACTTCGAGCTCCTCGACGGGGGTCAACCTGGAAAGAAAGGATCCGTTCTCGTCACTCAGACAGAGGATGAGATTGCTGCTATCACAATGGCCATAGGCGCGGCACTAGCCGGAGCCCGAGCCGCAACATCAACCTCCGGACCAGGATTCTCACTAATGGTCGAGGGCCTAGGGTGGGCAGGAATGAACGAGGTCCCAGTAGTGATAACACAATACTCGCGCGGAGGACCCTCAACAGGCCAACCCACGCGCCACGAACAAGGAGACCTCAAATTCGTGCTCAGCGCCTCCCACGGCGAGTTCCCGCGTATCGTCCTCTGCTCAGGAGACCTCGAAGAATGCTTCTACGACGCGATCCGAATCTTCAACTATGCAGAACAATTCCAGATGCCGTCCATACACCTCATCGACAAATCAATGGCAAACACCAGCGTCACCATCCCACAACTCAAAACCGACCTGGTCAAGATCAATCGCGGAAAGATGGTCGGGAACAACGGATCACCGAACGGGAACGGCGAGCCATACCACAGATTCGCGTTCTCCCCCGACGGCGTATCGCCTAGAGCAGTTCTCGGCTCAGGACACCGTTTCTGGAACAGCGGAGACGAACACGACGAAATGGGACACATCGAAGAGGATCCATTCAACAGGATTAGCATGATGGACAAGCGAATGACCAAACTAGAAACAGCGGCACGGGAGATTCCTGAAATGGAGAAGCTCAACTTCTTCCCGTCCAGCAAGAAACAGGCCGACGCCACACTTGTCAGCTGGGGATCAACCAAGGGACCAATACTTGACGCGATGAAACTTCTCGAGAAAGACGGAATCAGCGTCGAGTTCTTGCAGATACGACTTGCAAATCCCTTCCCGACAGAGAGTGTAAAAGAAAAACTGTCAAAGGCCAAACTCCCGATCGATATCGAGCAGAATTATTCGGGCCAGATGGCCCAGGTCATTGCGGAGAAGACGATGATGGACATCAAGAACAAGATCGTAAAGTACAACGGGAGACCGATGACCCAGGACGAGATCTACGAGACCGTCAAACGGATAATCTCAAACCCGACACAAAACAGTAGAGTGGTGTTGACCCATGGCGCTTAAACTCTCGGACCTCCGGACAGACGTCCACAACGACTGGTGCCCCGGATGTGGAGACTTCGGCATAGAAGCCGGGGTCAAGATGGCACTGACCGAGCTCCCCATTGATATCAACAAGCTCGTCCTCTTCTCCGGAATAGGCTGCTCCGGCAAAATCGTCCACTTCACAAACGCTACCGGCGTACACACACTACATGGCAGAGTTCTACCCTTCGCGCAGGGCGCGAAACTTGCGAACCCTGACCTAGAGGTTATCGCAATAGGAGGCGACGGCGACGGGCTCGGAATAGGAGTGGGACACTTCGTCCACGCAGGGCGGAGAAACATCGACATGACCTACATCATCCACGACAACGGAGTCTACGGACTCACCAAGGGACAAGCCTCGCCAACGCTCCAACTCGGGATGCAGACCAAATCACTACCTATGCCTAACATCAATACAAGCGTCAACCCAATACTACTCGCGCTCGCGTCAGGCTTCACATTCATCGCCCGCTCTTACGCCTACAACACGAAACATCTCAAAGAGACAGTCAAGAAAGCGGTCGCCCACAAGGGCTTCGCACTAGTCGTCATACTCCAACCCTGTCCCACCTACAACGATATCAACACAAAGGAATGGTATGGCGGGGAAGACAGAATAGACCCTGTCACGAAAAAACCTGCACCCCGTCCATACGAGCTGGAGCCTACAGGTTATGATGGGAAGATTACCCCAATGATGAGCGAGGATGAAGTCGAGAAGAAAATGTCGCAGATAATTGAAAAATCGAGAGAGTGGGGCGACAAGATCCCGATCGGCGTCTTCTACCAGAACGAGACCGTTCCAACATACGAAGACCGGATCAAAGCGCGACTGCCAAGCTATCTCTCGGAACCACCGGCCGCCCAGCAACTTGCCAGGACAAACGGGACATCGCCCGTAAACCTAGCAAGCCTAGCCAGAGAACTCGTATTCGAGAAACTCGTGGTAGCCTAGAAGGCCGGGGTCCAGCTTTCTGCGCGATGAGTAGCTGAGCGCCCCAAGCATCGCCAGTCTCTCCGCTACGATACGAAGAAAAAAGAGGGAGTAGGATTGTACGCGAGTCTTGTCTACATTCTGCCTGAGGCTTGGAACAGTGCGAAGGTGTTGTTGTCCGGGTCTTGGAGGATCGCGAACCATCCGATGTTCGGGATCTCTTCCTTGCCCTTGGCAACCTTCGCTCCAAGATTCGTGGCCTTGGCGAGGGATTGGTCGATGTTGACTACGCTGAAATGGTTGAGAAATCCTGTTTCGCCCATGGTCTTCTTGTAGAGTCCGCCCATGGTCTCGTTCTCACCGGCGTCCTTGTGAGATATGAGCCAATAGTCCATCGGTCCCATTGGAACCTTGGCGATTTTCCAGCTGAAAAGTTGCTCATAAAAGTGAGCTATTTTCTCCGGCTCGTTAGTAGGTATCTCGAAGTGCACTAGCGTAGATTCTCGCGGTTGAGGTCGGGTTGTGGTTGTAGCTGCTTCCATTAGAAACCAGCGAAGCGATGATGGGGTCGCCCTTCTTAAACGTGACAGCGCTCCTCGAACTGCTATGGGCACCGGGTGGACGAGTCAGCGCTCGCTGGCAGAGAAGTTATTTCCCGACACTGACATCGCAACTACCCGAGCCTTCATTGTCGAGCGAATCCAACTACAGTACTAGAGAGTTGAGCCCCGATACCTGGCCAGACTTCGAGAGATTGTTCTCTAAGCACGGAGGGGTAGGAGGTTGCTGGTGTATGTACTATCAGCGTCCCCGTGGTGGAACGATGAAGGGATTGACGTCTACAGAGAGGCACTCAAAGAACAGGAGAGACAAGAAGTCGCTAGTCGACGATGTCCGTTCTCATGGAGTTCTTCTCTACGACCGTGAGAGTCCGATCGGTTGGTGCGCTTACGGATTGAAGCAAGAATTCCCGCGAATCGACAACGGAAGAAACTACCGACGGATGAACCTGGAGAACGACCCTGAGAAGCTGTGGCGGATCACGTGTTTCTTCGTGGATAGGGACTATCGTAAGAAGGGCGTCGCAAAAGTTGCTCTGACTGCGGCTCTGAGTTCGATCAAGGCTAAGGGTGGAGGGGTGGTCGAAGCGTATCCTGTGACGCACAAGTCGGCGAAAGCGTGGTCAAAATGGTCCAACTGGTTCTGGTTCGGAACTGAATCAATGTTCGAGAGGCAGAAGTTCAAGGTGGTCGGTTTATTGGGACCCCATCATCTACTGATGAGAAGAACTATCAAACCTTGATGAAATGTCTGACTTACGGTTTGGAGGGAGGTTTTGCCAGAGCCTCGATTTCAGACGAAGGAGCTTCTTCCTCTAATCTTAAGGGACCAGCTAGTGCGGCCATTCTCTGAGACATTTCGGCGAGACGCTTGTTGACCCTGTAGTTCACGGTGCCAGAGTCGTAAGTTCCATCGCTCTTCAATTGACCGGCTTTGACACCGGTTAGAGTCTCCATGCCTTCGTCAATTGTACTGACTGGGTAGATGTGGAATCTGCCTTGTCTTACTGCCTCGACCACTTGCTCGTTAAGCATTAGGTGCTGGACGTTGCTCCTGGGGATCATGACCCCCTCGTCGCCTTTCAGTCCTTTGGCTTTACAAGTCTTGTAGAAACCTTCTATCTTCTCGTTGACCCCGCCTATTGCCTGGACCTCTCCTCTCTGATTCACGGAACCTGTCACCGCCAGGTTCTGTTTGATGGGCAACTCCGATAGGGCTGAGAGTATCGCGTAAAGTTCAGTGCTGGAAGCGCTATCACCGTCTACACCTCCGTAGCTCTGTTCGAAGACAAGCCTGCATGAAAGGCTCAGAGGCTTGTCGTGAGCGTACTTGTTCTCTAGATAGCCGGAAATGATCAGGACGCCTTTCGTATGTGTCTGTCCCCCCATCCTGGATTCACGTTCAATATCGACTATTCCCCTCCTCCCTAGCCCTAGGCTGGCGGTAATTCGGGATGGCTGGCCGAAGTCGAAATCTCCCAGGCTTATGACGGAGAGACCGTTTACCTGTCCTACCTGAGTTCCTGCTGTGTCTATGAGGATGATTCCTCGTTCAATCATTTCCTTTATTTTTTCGTCTAGAAGATTGGAGCGGTATACTTTCTCGTCGAGAGCTTTCTTGATGTGAACATCTTTGACTATTTTTGCTCCGTCGTGTGTTGCGTAGAAATTTGCCTCTCTCACTAGGTCGGCGATCTCGGGAAACTTAGTCGACAACTTTGTCTGGTCTTCAGCTAAGCGGGACCCGTATTCCACAACCTTCGCCAGGGCCGGCGCTTCGAGGTGGTTGAGTCCCTCTCGCTCACAAAGAGAATGAACAAAGCTGCCGTATGTTTTCTGGTTCTGGTCGTTCCTTTCGATCGAATCATCAAAGTGAGCTTTGACCTTGAACAGAATCCCAAAGTCAGGGTCCTGTGTGTACAACGCTTGGTAGATTTCATGGTCTCCGACAAGTATCACCTTCACGTTCAACGGTATTGGCTGAGGAACGAGAGTCTTAGTGCTGGCAACTCCAAGCCTTTGTCCCGTCTCCTCAATCAGGATGCTTCCGCTCTGCAGAACTCTCTTCAAGCCATCGTAGGAAAACTGATTCTTGAGCAACTCAATCGCTCCAAGAATGAGGTAGCCTCCGTTAGCCCGGTGGAGCGAGCCTCCCTTGATGAGGGTGAAATCTGTTGTGAGAGCTCCAAATCGTGATTCGTTCTCAAACTTGCCCAGCAGATTAGTTACCGTAGGATTGTCTTCCGATATCACTGGAGCTCCTTTCAACTCTGAATTATCCACGATGACGTTGACATCATACCTTCGAAATAGGAAATCAGGCAGACCCTTCTCCATTGGACTCTGTTGCTCAGCGTCTGGCTTCTCTTCCGTCCCTCCTGGAGTGAAGAGTTCCGTATTCTCCATGATATCATCTCTAAGCTCGTTGAGATGTTGAACGACAGCTGGCAGACCTTCGTAACGGGAGACGAGATTGGTCATGAGACCGCCGATGGCGTAGCGCACCGAATCATCCCTGAGCTTCTTCAGCTCCTCCAGCGTTCTGGTATCAAGATCGTTGACCTCTTTCCCCGCTTTGTCAAGCGCCGCTCTGACGGTGTCTCTACTCTGATCGTATTTCTTCTTCACGCGGGCTGGAAGAGAATCGAATTCTTCCTGACTTACCGTCTTACCATCAACGACGGGGATTATTGTGATACCCAGCTGGGTCATCCGCACAGTGTAGCCGTGGACCTCCGCTTCTTTGTTTAGATCGCTGAGAATATTATTACGTTCGGCGACCGCTTTCTTCGTGATGGTATTCCCTCTCGAGACGAACTCTTCGTTCTGGAGTGCAGCAGGAACCGCGCGCTTTGCCTGATCAACAAGGTTCTTCATGTCTTTCTGGAAGACCTTGGCCCTACCGGAAGGAAGCTTCAACGTCTTTGGCTCGTATGGGTTCTGAAAGTTGTTCACGTAGACCCAGTCAGGAGGAACAGGCCGGGTCTTTGCAATATTTTCCAAGAAGCTTCGGGCGGCAGGCCTCTTCCCTGTAATCGGCGGACCCGCAACGTAAACATTGAAGCCCTTTCCCTTCATCTCGACTCCGAACTTCAGCGCCTTCAGAGCACGGTCTTGTCCAATAATACCGTCTACAGGACCGAGTTCTGCACTTGTCTCACATCCGACCTGGTCGGGCGGACACTCCAACCTCAGTTTTTCGGGAGAGAGTTCGCTGACAGTCATTGATTACTCGAAACGGGAATGGTTCTGTTAAGTCTTCGTTTGAAGATTTTCAGGTTCCAGAGTCGGGATAAGAAACTCGTTTCTACTCAGCGAGAAATATCCGGTAGTCGGACCGGGATTTCTAGTTTGACCCCAGGTCTACTGGTTTGATGCTGTCGAAGTCTATATTCGTTGTCGGTACAGGTAGTTCGAAGGTTTCTGGAAGGTCGCCCTTTCCTAGGCACTTGAACTCCCTATTGTGGCATTTGGGACATTTGAGATCGAAGCGGATCGAACCTTGTTCGGCTCTTTCCTCACGAGGGATTCTATATCCGCATCCTGGCCGAGTGCACTCGAAAATGTAAGTAGCGTCACTATTTTGTCGACGAGGTGTTCTCGAAGTGGTCTTTCTCGTGGCCCTTGACAGGGCTTTCGTATGGTCGATTCCCCGCTTCGTTTTCACTTTCCCTGTAGAATTCTTCGATTTCGTCGGTGGCTTTGCGGCGTGACCCTTTTTTCCAGTTATTGCCATGAACGTTATTCAAGCATTCTCAGAGTCTGAACTTTCAGAGTAGTGTTACCCACACTGCCAGTACAACAGAAAAGCAGCAACCGTTCCTAGGGCATTTTCATCTAATCAGGAGACTAAGGCTGAGGGCGTAGTGATTCGAACTCGGCGTGATAGACCTCTTTCCCAGAGATGAGGAGATCGAATCTGGAGTGCAACTTCTCAAGGTCGGGATTCTTAGCCACATGAGAATGAACGTCCTTCATGTGGGAAGCATCCTTGAACTTGGCGATCTCGATCCAGAGTTCTTCATCGCTTGCAAGCTCAACGGCAGACGGGAGGCTAGCCCCACCAAACTTGGCTGTCATATCTTTCGGACGAAGAAGCTCGTCGGACAAGCACCCGGCATCCTCGAACAGCTTCATGATTGGTCTGAGAGCTTGTACAAAGGCCTCTGCCTTTCTTCTCGGAACTCGGTACAAGAAGACAGAACAGTAGGCCATAGCACTGACCCACTCCCTGACCTGACGGGCTTTATTTAGACCCCACCTACTTTGTATCAGACAAATAGAAGAACCCTTACTAGGCGTCGAATTCTCCTCTTAGCCATGGAAAAGGGACCGTCCCAACGAGCTGAAGGATTCATGGAATCCGTCATACGGGAAATGACCAGGCTATGCCAAGCTTACAACGCGATAAACCTGGCACAAGGGTTTCCAGACTTTGACCCTCCCGACAGAGTGAAGAGCGCGGCTTCGCGAGCTATCCTAGACGGCTACAATCAATACTCCACCACTCACGGTGTCCCTCGTCTCAGACAGGCTATCGCTCACAAAATGTCAACTTACAATCATCTCCCGTGCAATGCGGATGACAACGTTACCGTAACATGCGGAACCACCGAGGGAATGATCGCATCTCTCCTGGCACTTCTAAACCCAACCGAAGAGGTCGTAATCTTCGAGCCTTTCTACGAAAATTATGGTCCAGACTCGATTCTCTCAGGAGCAAAATGCAAGTACGTTCCACTCGAAGAGCCCGGCTTCAAAATCGAGGAAGAGGAGCTGAAAGAAGCTTTCTCCAGAAAGACCAAAGCAGTCATAATCAATACTCCTCACAACCCGACAGGCAGGGTCTTCACTCGTCATGAGCTAGAACTCATTCGAGACCTTTGCACGGACTATGATGCCTTCGCGATCACTGATGAGATCTATGAACACATCCTCTACGACGACAGGAAACACATCAGCATCGCAAGCCTAGACGGCATGGACAATCGCACAATGACGATTTCTGGATTCTCAAAAACCTACAGCGCGACTGGCTGGCGAGTAGGATACGTGATCGCGCCGAAGAAACTAACGCTCGCAGTGAGGAAGGTCCACGATTTTCTAACGGTCTGCGCCCCCACACCTCTGCAGGAAGCGTGCATAACTGCTCTGAAACTTCCACTCTCCTATTATCGGGACCTACGAACCCTGTATGATAAGAGCAGGAAATTGCTATTGCAGACACTGGAGAATGCTTCTTTCATCTGCACAATCCCCGAAGGCGCATACTACGTCTGGACAGACATCACACGAACCGGTTTCAAAGATGATAGGAAGCTCGCGGAACGTCTGATAAAAAAGATAGGAGTGGGCGCGGTACCAGGTTCGAGCTTCTACCATCTACCATCCAAAGGTAGACTCAAGCTGCGCTTCTCCTTTTCCAAGATGCCTCACACTATCGAAATGGCAGCTTCCAGATTGAGCAAGTTCAAAAGGGCTAATCAGAGAAGCTAATCGCTGAGAGTCTCACTATGGCTTCAACCACTCTTTTTCGAGCCTCAACTTCTCCAGGAACCATTTCCTGCGAGGAGGATGAAACTCCAGTCGAGGAGGATTAGAAAGAAAGGCCCCCTTGAGAAAGGCGCTTTCCGATTTTGCGACCTGGAGGTAGCAGGAACCTTCACCGCCCCACTGCTTCATCTCTCCCTTCTTGGTTATTGATACCGCCAGATTATTGGCGACGACCTCGGCGTGGCCTTGCGCGAAGACCCCTGCTTTGGGCAGGTAGGGCGCATGTCCATGAGGAGTCTCAATCGATGTGATGTCGCCTATGGCGAACACATCCTCGTGTCGGGTTGCGAGGTTGTGGGGATTCACGGGAATCCAACCGGAATCGTCTGTCAGACCTGCATCTCTTACTACTTGAGATGAACGATGTGGTGGAGTTGTGATGAGAATATCATACTTCAACTCCGAACCGTTATCGAAGAGGACCTCATCCTTGTCAACCCTAGCCAGTTTTGTCTTCGACAAATATATGATTCCATGACTGTTCAAGAGTCGCTCGACCTGTTTGCCAATGACGGTGCCCGCCGCAGGAACTGGGTGGGGCTCGGGTGTGAAGAAGTGAATTTCAGCTCTCTTCTTTGCTCGTCGAAAGTGTTCCTCCAGTAGTAGAGCCAGCTCGTAGGGTGCAGGTGGACATTTTATTGGAAGTCGTGAGATTCCTATCGCGATCGAGCCACCATCAAAGTTGTCAATCGCCTCGCGGAGTTTCAGAGCTCCTTCAATCGAGTAGGCGTTATGACTATACGCTTCAAGACCAGGAACTTGGTCGAAGGCGAATTCGGTTCCTAGGGAGATTACTAGCTTGTCGTATCTTATCTTCTGAGACTGGGTCTTCACCGTGCGTTCGTTGACATCGATCTTCTCCACCCTGTCACTGACCATCCTAACATTCTTTCTCTTAACAAGACTCGTTGGAGCCCGTTGTATTTTCTCAGGCTGACGCCAGCCAAAGACCAGCCATTGAAATGCTGGAGCGAAAGGGAGCCGGGACCGAGGCTCTACAATGGTGACTACGGCTGAGTTGCCAACTCGTTTAGAGACAAGATTGGATAGAGTGAAACCGCCCATTCCACAACCGAGAACGACTACGTTTGGTTCTGAAGGCAAGGGCTTCCCAGACTCAAGGGTCCTGCTATTTTCGACAACATAATGTTTTGCAATTCGACTCCGCAGATGAGAAGTTCTCAGAGACCTACTGCCACCTGAGCAGTGTCCACGTTCGGGACCGGATAGTCTCCTAAGGCTGCAAGTGGAAGTCTTGGAAGAACCGTTTGTTAGGAAGCCGCTTCTACAGGGAATTCGCCGCGAGTCCTTACGAATCTCAATAGACGAACCTGTTTGCGGGCCTCTTCGTAGCAGAAGTTGCAGAGCCGGACGGACCTTTCTCCGGGTTCAGGCATGAACCAAGTAGTCTCGGTTATCGGCTTAGGATCCTTGCACCAGGCACACTCGACTGTGTTGCCGGGGAGAAGAGTGAGCTCACTCATGCTGTTTAGAACGGTCGGAGTGGCGAAAGATAAGCCTAGCGTACACAATATTTTCTCGACCCTGCGGTCTCAAGATTATCGATGATGAGTGTGTGAGTGATTGTTTGAATGATAATCATTGTACCAAGAGCAGAGTCAAGTAGGGATTATGAACTTGAGCTCTTCCCAGGTCCATTATTGACTGTGTAGCAGGCATGCATGAATGGTTGACCGAAGAGGGCTCGCGGCAACAATGCTTGCGGGGCTCCTGTTCGGAACCAGTGTCCCGGTGATAAAGCTGGGACTAAACTTCATCCCACCTAATACATTCGTCGCCCTTCGCTTCTCGTTTGCTTCTGCACTCATCGCTCTACTGTTACGTAGACAAGGTTGGGTGCAACGGGATCTTTTCAAGTCAAGAGAGATCTGGGTTATTGGATTCATCAACGCTCTTGGCTATGTCCTTCAGTTTCAAGGACAACTCATTACTTCTTCGTCGAATGCCGCTCTCATAATCAGTACTGCTGCTCTGATGATCCCGGTGCTATCTTTGGCGTACGTGCACGAGAAGATGGGCATGAGAAAAATGTCTGGAGTCTTGTTGGGATTTATCGGAATCGTGCTGCTTGTCACCAGAGGCCAGGCTGTAAACCCCGGAAGCTCCGAAGTGCTGGGTGATTTCCTGATTCTAGGAACGGCCGTAACCATTGCGCTGGTCTTCGTCCTGTCAAAGGATCTTGTCGAAAAGAGGGGAGGAAGACCAGTGACAGGAGGAATAATTTTGGTGACGGCTATGCTTCTGCTTCCAACCGTCGCCTTCGACCTGAGCTCTTCGATCAATCTCGCTCCGATAGCCTTGTTCTACGTCGCTTTCCTAGCCATCTTCGCAACGGTTGGAGCGTACTATTTCTTCATGAAGGGATTAGAATCCGTCTCTCCAACAATTTCCTCAATAATTCTGCCGATTGAAGTTGTAGTTGCCGTCACGTTGTCCGTGACTATTTTCGGTGATCCCTTCAACCTCTACTCGGGAACGGGCGCATTCCTGATAATGGCGGGCGTAGTCCTAGTCAGCAGTACCGCGTAAGCTGCGAAGAATCCCGTGACTTTGTCTACTGGTGGGCCCCGCAGTTGGGACAATTGCTCGAATTCTGATTCATGAGGCTCTGGCAATACTTGCACCGGACCTGTGCGACCTGTTGCTGAGGCATCTGACCTTGTGGGGGCATCCCGTATCCTGGCATGGGTTGACTGTAGCCTGGACCTGTAGGGACTCCGTAGGCTGGGTTGGGATTGTATCCCGGATTATATCCGGGCGGGCCATAACCCTGTTGCACGGGATACCCACCGGGCATGTAGCCTTGCATTGGCTGTGGCATGCTACTTGGTGGGACAAATGCCACTTGTGTCTGGCCGGTGAGATCAGGGCGGCCTTTGACTTGGACAACAGCTTTGATGCTGTTCTCCACTGTAGCCCCGCCCCTAGTCGCCCGGCAGGGAGGAATACCTACGCTAAAAGGAAAAGTCTGAGTTGGGCCGCTGCCAAAGTCGTTCGGCCCGGTCACCTGGACGTCTCGCGAGAAAAGAACGTTCTGCCTCCGCTGTCTTTCTTGAATCCGCTGATTGTTCGGAAGAGTTACCCAGACCATCTCTTCGTAGTTCTCAAACACCCGAGCTTCCACTTTAACCCCTAGAGATTGGATGTATTCTTGAGCTTGCACGTTGACTTTGCCGACTACGCCTTCTCCCTCAACGAATGTCGGCTTGTCAAAACTGATCCAGACCTTGCCCTTTGGCGCTCTCAAATGATCGAATAAGCCCACTTTACGCGTTCCACCCAACTGTTTCTTACATGCCAAATGCGTAACCTATCAAGAAAGCGTAACTCGGACAATGAAATCGAGGGAATCGGTATTGGAGAAGAGGCGAAGGGCGCGACTGTGTCAGAAGGTTTAATTTTTCCCCGAGAGGCTAGACTCCTGCCCAGATCACGTTGAACTAAAACGGTGCTGGGAAGAGTTTGATCCCTGGTGAGCTACATCTTGGATGAGAAAGAAAATGGACCTGTTCCGGAAACCGTAGCCCATCAACCGTCCAAGACCTCTGTCGCCCAAGAGAAGCAGGAGCAACAAGAGTCGCCCCCTGATACTCTTAGCCAAATTTCCCAGCTAGAGGACGCTCTAGACCATGAGAGGGAGAAATCTGACGATCTGCTTCGGCGTCTCCAATATCTTCAAGCTGATTTTGAGAACTATAGAAAGAGGGTAGAGAAGGAGGTCGGGGAAGTGAAGAGGTTCAGTAACGAACGTCTCCTCTCAGATCTGTTGACTGTTAAGGACGAACTTGACTTGGCATTTGCAAAAATCCGGGAGACAAAGCAGAGTCCAGTTTTGTTGGAAGGAGTGGGCATGATTCAGAAAAGGGTTCAAAACATCCTGTCCAAGGAGGGCGTAGAAAGAATTCCTGGGGCGGGGTCTAAGTTCAATCCGGAGTATCATGAAGCCGCCCTCAGAGTCGTGTCTGACGAGGGGGAGGGAACAGTGTTAGAAGAGGTTAGGGCAGGGTACATGTTGAAAGGAAGGGTTCTCCGTCCGAGCATAGTTAAAGTGGCAGGGAAGAACCTAGTGGAGGAAAATGAGCAATCCGAAACGGGTGAGGCTGATAGCGAATGAGCAAGCATGAAACTGAGAAAATCCTAGGCATAGACCTAGGAACTACAAACAGTGCTGCCGCGATAATGGAGGCCGGACGCCCTCTGGTGATTCCGAGCGGTGAGGGCCAGACGGCGTCAGGTAAGATGTTCCCGTCAGTTGTTGCGTTCACAAAGGATGGTCAGATGATTGTTGGAGAGCCTGCAAAACGACAGGCCGCGACCAACGCCGAGGGAACGATTCAAGAAATCAAGCGGAAGATGGGCAGCGACTACAAGGTCCGCATCTACGGGAAAGAATACACTCCCCAGCAAATATCCGCCTTCATACTACAGAAGATCAAACGGGACACCGAAACATTTCTCGGACGACCGATAAAGAAGGTTGTCATCACTGTTCCAGCACACTTCAACGACAACCAGCGCCAAGCAACGAAGGATGCGGGGGAGATCGCAGGCTTCGAAGTAGACCGGATAATCAACGAGCCAACCGCGGCGTGCCTTGCCTATGGCTTGGACAAGACGGACAAAGAGATGAAAATCATGGTCTTCAGCTTCGGAGGAGGAACCCACGATGTTACGTTGATGGATTTTGGGGGCGGAGTCTTCCAAGTCCTATCTACGAGTGGCGACACGCAGACAGGCGGCGCTGACATTGACAATGCGATCGTCGATCATCTCCTCACCGAATTCCAACGCCAGACCGGCCTTAACCTCCGAAACGATCAGTCAGCAATGACCAGGCTAAAGGAGGCAGCGGAAAAAGCGAAGATCGAACTCTCAACACTCCTCACAACTGACATCGACCTGCCCTTCATATCTTCAGACAACTCCGGACCAAAACATCTCCATATCACCCTCACTCGCTCGAAGCTTGAGGAACTGGCGTACCCGATAGTTCGCAAAGTCGAGACCCCGATAAAACGAACGCTGGATGATGCAAAGCTCCAGCCGAAGGATGTGGACAGAATAATCCTGATTGGAGGCCAGACCCGCATGCCGATGGTCCGCAAGTTCGTCGAAGACATGATCGGAAAACCGGCCGAGAGAGGCGTCGACCCCATGGAATGCGTCGCGGTCGGAGCCGCAATTCAGGGAGCAGTATTGGCTGGCGAGGTCAAGGACATACTCCTTCTAGACGTGACACCATTATCCCTAGGAGTCGAAACACTTGGTGGTGTCGCGACCAAGATTCTGGAACGTAATACGACGATTCCCACGAAGCGCAGCCAAGTCTTCTCGACCGCAGCAGACTCCCAGACCACGGTGACCATCCATGTTCTCCAAGGAGAGAGAGCCATGGCCGGGGACAACATATCCCTTGGAATGTTCAACTTGACCGGAATACCCCCCGCGCCAAGAGGTGTGCCTCAGATCGAGGTCACATTCGACATTGACGCTAACGGGATGCTTAACGTGAACGCCAAGGACTTGGGCACCGGGAAACAGAACAAGATCACGATCACTGCGTCCACAAAACTCTCCAAGGAATCCAAGGAGAAGATGGTCAGAGAGGCGGAAGAGTTTGCTGAGCAGGATCGGAAGCGGAAAGAGGAGGTTGAGCTGCAGAATACTGCAGAGAGCATGCTCTACACAGCCGACAAGACCAAAGACGAATTGAAGGACAAGATCACCCCCGACCAAGTACAGACGATTGACAAGGCAGCGGGTGTATTGCGGGCCGCATTAGCCGGAAAAGAACCGGATAAGATCAAGAGTGCTAGCGACGAGTTGAGCAGAGCTCTTCAGAAGATCGGCTCGGAGATCTATGAGAAGGTGGCCTCAAAGCCTGGTGATGAGAAAGCGCAACAGGCTCCCCCACCACCCGGAGCACAAGCGTCAGGGGAGGGTGACAAGGTGGTTGATGCCGAGTATCGGGAAGTAAAAGACGAGGGTTCCCGGTAGAGAACGAGTAGAATGAACGGGATATGGACAAGCGAGACTACTACGACGTCCTCGGAGTTCAGAAGGGCGCCGGCAAGGACGAGATAAAATCCGCCTATCGAAAACTCGCCTTACAATACCACCCAGACCGGAACAAGTCGCCTGAAGCGACGGAGCGCTTCAAAGAAATCTCCGAAGCATACGCTATTCTTTCTGATGACGAGAAGAGGAACCAGTACGACCAGTTCGGACGAGCCGGGATCTACGAACGGTACAATGCCGAGGATATTTTCCGCGGCGCGGACTTCGACTCGATCTTCCGCGACATCGGCGGAATTGGAGGTATCTTCGAGCAGATCCTCCGAGGATTCGGAGGCTTTAGCACCTTCCAAGGGTTCGGAACCCCACAGCGACCCTCCAGAGGCGAGGACCTAGTCTACGATCTCGAGATCAGTTTCGACGACGCAGCCCATGGAGCCAGCAGAGAGATAGAAGTTCCCAGACTAGCCCAGTGCAGTGTCTGCGGCGGGTCCGGCGCTCAACCGGGAAGCCAGCGGAAGACCTGCAAGACGTGCTACGGGCGTGGACAAGTGCAGCAGGTCCGGCGATCAGGTTTTGCACAGATGATCCAGATAACCACATGTCCCAAATGCAATGGAGCAGGGACGGTGGTCGATAAGCCGTGCAAGAACTGCGGCGGCAACGGACTCACCCGGGAGAGAACTAAGCTGCAGGTAAAAGTGCCCGCGGGAGCCGATGAGGGTCAGAGTCTGAGACTGCGCGGTGAAGGTAACGCTGCGTTAGGGGGACGGGCCGGCGACTTGTTTGTTCGAATCCACTTGAAGCCTCATCCCTCCTTCAAACGCGAGGGCGACAACGTACTCTACGAGACGAAGATCAGTATCCCCAAAGCGGCTCTCGGTGGTGAGCTAGAAGTGCCCGCGATAGACGGGAAGGCTCAACTGAAAATTCCACCTGGAACCAGAGCGGGGACGGTCTTCCGGCTTGAGGGAAAGGGCTTCCCACACGTGGAGGGCTGGGGCAGGGGCGACGAACTGGTCAGAGTCGACGTCGATATTCCGCGAGAGTTGAACAAGCGGGAACGAGAGCTGTTGCAAGAGCTTGCTCGACTACGCGGGGAGAACCTCTAAGATTTCGTATCACTGGGTTTCTTCTGTTCATTTTCGGATATGGCTGGAACGGGTGCTGCCTCCGGAGATGAAGAGGATAGAGTAATCGCGGAAGGGACGGTAACTCTCGCAACGCTGGCTCGCGGAGACTCTTCAACGGTTGGCAGACTCGCGAGTATCATCTCAACGGCCCCTCGGATCTTTGGAGTGGCGATAGTCTCAAGTCGAGACTTTGCATGCTGCAAGTTTCGGTAGAGGGTCGCAGCGACGGCCGAGCCCGCCAGACCAATTCCCAGACCTATAGCTGCTGTAAACGTTGTTCCATGGGTTCCGAGCAGTTGGTCAACATAGTCGTGGAAGTAGGCGTTGAACATGTATTCATTGAAAATCCAGTAGGCAAGGAATGCGACGACGGCGGCTTCTACGACCATCAGAATCTTGACGGAGCTTGGAGTGACTGGCTTTATTGGACTCCTCGCCGGACTCAATCTGCGACTGGCCTCTACGCCCACGATCAGCAGTCAAACTCCGGCAGGGCATTTGAGAAGATTGTACCCTTGCTATGGGGTCCCGGAGAACGAAACGTCCTGGAATCCACCATGACCTTCGCGGCACGGACTCTTGCCCCGCTAAAGTCAGCCTAACCTACTCAGTTCGTATTGACTACTAAGTATATAACGTGGAGCGGAGACAGGGTGAGTGATGACAACTTCCAGACAGATAGACGCTTGTCTATCGCACTCGATCTTAGACGAGTCCGAAGAGAGCAATCCAACGCCGAGAGATACTGGAGTCCTCCAGACGGTAATGGGGGAAGGCTTGACGGTCTTCACGTTCGACGGGCTGAAACGCCTCACAGGATTACACCAAGAGAAACTGTCCAGGATTATCGATCGTTTGGAAGAAGAGGGTCTCTTGGAAAAGGTGAATGAAGGCTACAGAATTACCGCTAGAGGAAACGAGACCATTCCACAACCTCTAAGCTCCGCCATACAACCGATCCCCATCGTCCAGTCACTGCTTCCCCGGGACGTTGATCTTCAACAGATAATCTCCGGCCTAAAGGGTCGATGGTTCGGCGGACTCCGATGGCTCGGATACAGCCAAGACAACGACGCAACGATTCTGAAATGGATCGCAGAAGAAGACGGTATCCAGATTGACGCGAGATTCGCCGACAGCTACCTGAGCATCGATGCGAAGGTTGCTGAAGGGAGAGAAGTTAGTCACGCTGTGAAGGCCGCCCACCAGCTACTAGGACATGTTTCAGGACTATACGGTACGCCAACTCGCCGGCGCCAGCATCTAGCCTCCCAGATAGCCTACTACCCCAACATGGATTTCGCCTAGACTGTGACCGGTATTCTGTACTGACAGGTCAACAAATAGGCCACCCTACCCCTAGAGGGGTAGGTGAAAAAATGAGTAAACAAGCAAGTTCGTCAGCAATTCTCGAATCAGTCTCAGACGCAATCGTCGAAGTTACTGAGCGAGTATCCCAATCCGTCGTTCAGGTAGGAGCGGGAAGATGGAGAGGAGGCACAGGCACTGTCTGGAGCAAGGACGGACACATCGTAACCAGCAACCACGTCATCGGTGAAATGCGCGAAGTCGAGGTAGGCTTCAGCGACGGAACCAAACACACAGCCAAAGTAGTGGGGAAGGATCCCTACTCGGACCTAGCACTATTGAAAGTGGATGCGGACAATCTCACAGCTATAGAGACAGGTAACTCGGACGGGCTCAAAGTCGGACAATTCGTCCTAGCAGTCGCAAACCCCTTCGGCAGACAACCAAGCGCAACCTCAGGCATCGTCACAAACCCCGCCTTCAGCACCAGAAGATGGTGGGGCGGCGGAGGACTCGACAAAGTACTGGTCACAGACGCACGGCTCAACCCAGGCTACTCCGGCGGACCACTCGTGGACGCTCGTGGTAGAATGCTCGGGATCAACGCAGCCTATGCCAACAACCGGGGCATATCAGTCCCAGTCAACACTGTCAAGACAGTCGTCGACAAGCTATTGCACGATGGGAAGATCAAGCGCGCCTACATGGGCATTACCGCTGAAACAATCGCTCTCCCCGAGAGTCTATCCAGCCAGACAGGCATCGGCCAGTCAGCAGGACTGATCATCTACGGCGTCGACCAAGAAAGCGCTGCCAAGAAATCAGGCCTCGCATTAGGCGATGTAATAGTGAAGCTCGACGGCAAACCAGTCGAGACCCTCGCAGACCTACGAGGACTCTTAGACGACAAGGCCATCGGTAGACACGTCAACATCTCGGTACTACGCGGCGAGAAGCTCACGCAGCTGACGATAACCCCAACAGAAGCGGAACAAGACTAGAGAATCGCTGCAAATAGACAAAGCTCTGGTTCAACGCCAGAGCCAGTCTCCTTTTTTTGGAATCCTGAATTGTTAATTGGCTTCTTGATCAATTTCCGACTCTCGTCGGTCTCGGGTTAAACAGGGCTTAAGTGTTCTAAACCCAATACAGCATAAGGGAACGATATGAGGAAGCTAACACTTCTGATCGGCGTGGTACTCCTGTTTTCAGGTGTTATCGCCGAGGCTCTGTACATTACTACCGCGAGGGTCGCCTACAGCGGAGTAGTCGCGAACATCTACTTGACCGGAGGAATTCTCTTCATCCTGATGGGGTTCGCGCTCATGCTTGCCAGCGTCAAGATCCCGAAACTACGCGTCCCATAGCAGCTTGAACTAGCAACGATACGCCGTTAGCACATAGGTATCCCTGCACACACCTGACCCTCGGGCAAACCCTCGACCGAGGGAAGATTCTTAGTTTTAAGAACCTAGAAAAGTAAGGGGTTGTTCGATGCGGGGGTACCCGAGACCATGCACGGGTCCTCGTCCTATCGTGGCGGGATTCAGGTCAAAGGGGCAGGACCGTTCGCAGGATCGAACGGGGCTTGACTTAAGATCCGGCTCACAGGAGAAATCCTGTGGCGTAGGCCTTCGTGGGTTCGAATCCCACCCCCCGCACCAAACGACTCCTTGCCGTCCAGCGAGATGTAGAAGATCTAGAATTTCAGTTTCTCCTGGTAAGCTGCGAGATCCAAGAATCCGTGTCCAGAAATATTGAAGGCTATTACCTCTGACTGATTCTTGCGCTTGCACTCCAGAGCCTCGTCTATCGCAGCACGGATCGCATACGCAGACTCCGGCGCCGGTAGAAAGCCTTCGACCTGGACGAAGGTCCTAGCCGCTTCAAAAACCGCTTGTTCATCCGGTGGATACGCCGTTGACTCGATATGTCCGAGATGCTTGAGATAGCTGATGAAAGGCGCGGCTGCATGATATCGTAGACCATCCGCCTTGATAGGAGACATGTCCGACTGATGCCCAAGAGTATACATCTTCAATAGAGGCGTCTTCTCTGCATGATCTCCATAGTCGTACCTGTACTCGCCCTTGGAAAGGTTGGGCGCGGAAGCGGATTGGGCTGCGAGGAATCTGCACTCCCTCTTGCCCCTGACAACCTCTCCCGCGAAGGGCAGAATGAAGCCTCCAAAATTGCTTCCACCGCCTAGACAGCCTATCATCACGTCAGGCTTCTCGTCGATCAGGTCGAACTGTTTCATAGTCTCCAAGCCGATGATTGACTGATGAATCAGGACATGATTCAGGACGCTCCCGAGACAATAAGCGTAGCCAGGGTTTTTCTCAGCGTATTCCAGTCCTTCGGAAACTGCGATTCCTAGACTTCCAACGTGGCCAGGATTCTTCTCAAGTATCTCCCGTCCAACAGACGTTTCACGGCTCGGAGAAGCGAAGACTTTGCCTCCGTACAATTGCATTAGCGATCGTCGATCAGGCTTCCAATCGTAGACTGACCGCACCCAGAAAATGATACACTTCAAACCTTGAAGACTCGCCGCATAGGCAAGCGCGGTCCCCCACTGACCAGCTCCTGTCTCTGTCGAGACACCTGCGCAACCCTCCTCTGCCGCATAATAGGCCTGCGCGAGCGCCGCGTTGACCTTGTGCGACCCAGTGGGTGAAAGATCCTCACGTTTGTAGTAGAGCTTCGCACGCGTACCTAGGAACCGTTCGAGGCGACGCGCCCGATAGAGTGGTCGCGGCCGGCCAGCTTGACGATAGAGGTCCTGTATCGGATTTGGGATCGGAATCCATCTCTCTGTAGAAATCTCCTGTTGGAGACAATGCTTCAAGAGAACTTTTGAGAGAAATTCTAGTCTAGAAGGACCCTCCTCTGGATCCTTTGGTTTCGGAAACTCGCCGGGCAGATCAGCAAGGACATTGTACCATGAACCGGGAAGATCATCAGGGTTGAGAACGATCTGGTCTCGTGCCTTCACAAGGGATTCTTGCAAATAGAAAACGACCGAGATGTTACTATTTCCTTGGTCGAATTAAGGCTTCTCGGTGTTTGTGGTCACCAGTGTTGAGAATGAACAACTTCGGCAATGGGGCGTCTTCCACGATTGAGTGACGGAGACGGAACATGTTTCTCATAATCAGGATACCCTATCGAGATTACACCGACAGGGACGAAGTGTTCAGGAATATCCAGCTCTCGTCTCAGAAGGTCAGGCCGAAATGCTCCAGCAATGTACGCAGACAGGCCTCCGTCAACGGCAGCAAGCAGCACTAGGAGAGAAGCGCATCCTGCATCAAAATACCAATAGGGTATTGGCCAATCGATCTCGGTCCCGTCCTGTCTGATCTTGTCGGACTCACGGTATCTGTCATGATAGAGCCTCTCACTCACGCAGGGAACGACCAGTACGGGTGCATCTCCCTTGAGACGGCTCAGCTGTCGAAGTCTACGAATCCTTTCAGGCTCAGTGATGAGAATGAACGATACTCCTTGGCTGAAACCCGCGCTAGGGTAATGTTGAGCGAGCTCCAGAATTCTACGAATCTTATCCTCTTGAACCGGGACAGGTTTGAAAGCACGGATCATACGCCGCTTTCGAACGACTCTGGCAAAGTCCATGCCGATTGGGTAGTGACCCCATTTGAAAAGAATATTCTCGAAACGAAAGATAGAGTTCGGGTTGGCTATCTTTCCCTGTCCTCTTCGCTCCGAACAGGCATTTCTCCCAACGATTTGCCTGCGAAACTCAGCTCTCGACCATGCGCCTTCAACATATGGTCCCTCAGCTGCTCCTCCGACTCTATGAACTGCAGAAACGCAGAATCACAATAGGGACAGGTATACTTCATACGCTGAACATAGAATTAGTCGGAACGGAGGGTTAAGTCTTACCCCTCACGACTTGTTCATAACATCTAGTTTGGCTAGACGTTCTCTTGGTTCCCGACTGAGACTTGTTCTCGATTCTGGACCATGATGAGTCCTAGAATTATCAATCCAGCTTCCGCGAACGCGATAAGGACCAGAATTATGGCTGAGAGCGAAACCTTGACAACTGTCGCAGAAATCGCAGCAATAACGACAATCGCGAAGAGAGTTATCCCTCCAAACGATAGGTTTCTAGATGACTTGACAGGATTCCGAGACATTCTCTTGAGCGTACATTGTCGAGGTTCATGATAGAAAAGAGCCGCCTACTGTTCTGCTCGCAAAAAATTCCAATTCCCTTAAATTCGCATGATTAGAATACTACAGTTTCCTCCTAGGACATTTTTGGTTCGTTCGTGATTTCGTAGTTTGAGAGCAAGATTTGGAGTCAAACTACTTATTCAATCCAGCCGAACATCCTCCTATGCTGACGGCTCAAAGGAACAGCGCTGACCTACAGCAGATACAGAAAGACCAGCGTGGCATTGCTACGGACGTAGAAAAATGGAAAGCAGTGGTTGGAAGAGATGAGGCTAAGGACGGACTCTTCGTCTTCGCCGTCCGCTCCACAGGAATATACTGCAAGCCCTCATGTCCTGCTCGACACCCGAGCCTCGAACAAGTCATTTTCTTCTCCCAGCCTGATGCGGCAGAAAGGTCGGGCTTCCGAGCGTGCAAACGTTGCCAGCCAGGAGAGGCGAGGCCTTCCGCCAGAGCCCAGCTGATCCAGAAGACCTGCAGGTATATAGACGTCAACCTCGATGAAAAACTTACTCTCGAGATACTCAGCCGTCAAGCAGGTCTAAGCATCTTTCATTTCCAGCGGACCTTCAAGAGAATCCTCGGCATTTCTCCCCGTCAGTACGTAGAAGCGCGCCGTCTCGAGAAAGTGAAACGTTCTTTGACGAATGGAGAGACGGTGACCAATTCACTCTACGACGCAGGTTTCACTTCGAAGAGCCGACTCTATGAGAAGACTCCTCCTCATTTCGGCGTCAGCCCAGGAGTATTTCGACGAGGTGGAGAAGGACTGCACGTTAATTACACAATAGTTGATTCGCGCATAGGGCGTGTTCTTCTGGCGGCCACGGAACGGGGCGCTTGCGCGGTTTGCATGGGAGCCTCAGACGAAGCGGTCGAGGCAGCGCTCAAAGAGGACTACTATGCGGCTGATCTCCATCGAGACGATGAAGGGATGAAAAAATGGACTGAAGCACTCCTATCTTATTTCGATGGCCAGGAATTTCCGCGAGACCTACCATTAGACGTGCAGGCTACCGCATTTCAGTGGAGAGTTTGGAAAGAGATCCAGTCAATTCCTTACGGTCAGACCGAAACTTACAGCGACATCGCCCAATCTTTAGGGACACCTCAGGCTACGAGAGCAGTAGCTAGGGCCTGCGCTACCAACCCTGTTGCGATCGTGATCCCGTGCCACAGAGTGATCGGGAAAGACGGCAGTCTACGCGGCTATGCGTGGGGAGTGAAGAGAAAGAAGACCTTGTTATCGCTAGAGAATAGGGTTCAACGCAACATAACCAGCGAGTAAGTAGGGGAGGGACGCTCGCCGATGACTCTGGAGACACGACTCGAGACGAAGATGGAGTACAAATCGCTCAGAGATAATCGAATCTTCACCAACAGTCTAGTAGTCATTTTGGGCGTGACCTGGGGATTGGCTTTCGTCGCAATTAGGACTGCTGATTTCCAACTAAGCCCGATCAATCTGACATTACTACGCTGGCTCATCGCTTCCGCCGGGTTCATAGCTCTCGCACCTTTCTTCGGAAGACCGAAACAACCAGTCCAGAAACATCACATTCCTAGAATCCTAGCCGTATTCCTAGCGAGTGTCACTGGATATCACCTATCGCTGAACTACGCTGAGACCATAGTATCTGCTGGTCTAGCTGGTCTACTCATCTCATTGGGACCGATCTTCGTCGTAGTCCTTTCGGGACTGTTCCTCAAAGAGAAGATAGGGAAGAGACTCGCGCTTGCGCTAGCAGCAGCGATGACTGGGGCAATAGTACTGTCTTTGAACGCCGGATTGAGCTTTCAGGAAATAACCGGTCCGCTCGCGGTTGTTTTCTCTGCTTTCATGTATTCGGTCTTCGCGGTCGGCTCAAAGCCACTAGTGAAGGAGTATGGAGCGCTACCCACGGTGATATGGATCGCATTGATCGGCACTGTATTCACACTTCCTTTGATCAGCATGAATTTCATCACTCAGATCCAAACACTCTCGACGATAACCTGGTTGTCAGTTACCTACTTGGCACTTCTAAGCACGGTGCTCGCCAACGTAATCCTATACCTGCTGATTGGGAATCGATCAGTGTCGAGACTCTCAATCCAGCTCTACATAGTTCCATTAGTAAGTCTAGTCGGAGGAATAGTGCTACTCGGGGAGGGTGTGACCGTCCTCACAGTTTTCGGCGCGATCCTGATGTTCACTGGAGTCGCGCTTGCCACTCGCAAGAACTGACAGTATGATTCACGGAATAACTCAGTTTCTTAGGATCTAGCCAGTAGGGTTTATCATGCGCTAGTCCTAGCCGGCGTAGGTCTCCGGACATGCCGGCACCAAACCCTAGTCTCCGCAAGGCGATGACGATGAGGTATGCTGTTGCTCTCTACATGAGTTCGGTTCTCGGCTCGGGGGTCCTAGTCCTCCCTGGACTTGCGGCCCAGATAGCTGGGCCCGCCTCGCTCGTCGCGTGGGTCGCTCTATCGATCATCAGTTATCCACTTGCCTACACATTTGCAAGCCTTTCAGCGCGAAGACCAGAGTCAGGAGGAGTCTACTCCTTTGCCCGGGAGAGTCTCGGTCCAGGAGTAGCGAGCGCTGTGGGCTGGCTGTTCATCCTATGGTACGTCACAGGAGCGCCTGTAGTAACGGTAATCGCAGCTTCATACCTGGCGTATGCATTTCCCTTGACTCGGACCGAAATCTTCCTGATAGCAGGGCTTCTAACACTCGGAGCATTCTTAATCAACTATCGAGGAATCGTCGTCAGCAGCAGAGTTCAGCTAGCGGTCATAGTTGCTATCGTAGGACTCCTGATCACTGCGGTCGTCGCATCCGCACCCTCTGTGAACCCTACCAATTTCACTCCCTTCTTCCCCAACGGCTACGTCCCGATCGGAGTAAGCGCCGCTCTGATCTTCTGGTCATATTTGGGCTATGAGAACGTGTCTAATGTGGCGGAGGAGTTCAAGAACCCCCGAAAAGGATTTCCATCGTAGCATCCTCTTCAGAGTCATAGTCATCGGTCTACTCTACATCTCGGTTGCCGTCGCGACGGTAGGAACTAGAGCCTACGAGGCTACGGGAAGCATTGCACCCTTTGCAGTGATGCTCTCCAACGCTCTCGGGATCTACGGCGCAGTGGGGACAGCGATCCTTGCTGTAATCATCATATTCGGAACAATGAACGCGTATACAACTGGCATCTCTCGGGTCATCTACGCCACTGCCAAAGACTGAGGACTACCGAGGCTACTTGACCGCATCAATATCAAGACCCAGGTCCCAGACAGATCGCTGATGTTGCTGCTTGGACTATCTTGGATTACACTGCTACTATTCTATTTTTTCAACGTCGACTTGGAAACTGAGCTGTTAATCCCCAGCGGCGCCGCAATACTCGTGTACATTATCGGGTCGAGTTCCGGGATCAAACTCCTCAAAGTCAGGGGCGCAAAGAAACTGTTTCCGTGGATTTCCCTAGTGACCTCGATAATCATGGTGTTCTTCGTCCGACTACCCATACTCATCGGACTTTCATTTGCACTGCTTGGCTTTGTCCATAGAAGACGCAGGTCTCAACCAGTCCCAGTAACGTTAGAGCCCCAAAGGCAAGGCACCGGTCCAAGGTTAGATAGTCTGAGTTAGAGGCCATCTGCCGACGGCTACCCTTGGCCATCAATACTGACATTTGCATCCTAGGCGGTGGCATCATGGGGCTCGCAACCGCCTACTCGATATGCAGGACTGGCGATTCCAAGATTCTCCTCCTAGATCGTTACGGCATAGGAAACGAGTATTGCAGCTCCAACGACGTCAACAGAGTCTTCCGGTACTCGTACGGCAACGACGAGCATTACACAAGAATGGCAGTCGAGAGCCTCAAGCTCTGGAAGAATCTAGAAGGAGAGTCAGGACAAAGACTTCTGCTTCCAACCGGCCTTTTCATGCTTCAAGGAGAGGACCAGGACGCGAACGGCTTCAACGAAGCCAGCTACAGAACGCTATCGCGTTTGAAACTTGGGGCAGAACAACTTGAGGCAGAGGAACTCGAGAAGCGGTTCCCGCAGTTTAGAGCGGAGAAGGGATTCCTCGACCCGCATGGAGGGGTCCTTCTCGCTTCCAAGGCTCTCTACGCTCTGAGCTCCTTAATACAGAAACAAGGAGTTACGGTTCGTAAAGGACAGGCCGTGAAGCTGGTCCTTGGGGATCATCCCTCAGTAGAGACCTCCGCTGGCGAGATTGTGCGATTTCACAAACTAGTCTTAACGATTGGACCTTGGTCCAACACTCTCCTAAGTCCAAGACTAACTTCGACGGTGTCGACCCGACAACAGCTCGTCTACTTCAAACCCCAGAAGAGTCTAGACCTGTTTCGCCCGAGAACCTGTCCTGTCTTCTTCACTGACAAACACTATGGACTACCAGCGGCCGGAATCGATGGAGTCAAGGTTTCACCGAAAGATTTGAACGAGCCAGTCGACCCGGAGAAGGCGAACCGGTCCGTTGACAACGAACAGATAGTCGCATGCAGGGATGCGTGTCGCAGGTTCGTGCCAGACCTAGCCGATGGAGAAGTTGTCCACACCAAGGTCTGTCTTTATGATATGACTGAAAACTCTGACTTTGTCCTTGACAGAGACCCGGATCATCCAGAGGTCGTGTACGGGTATGGTTTCTCAGGGCACGGATTCAAGTTTGCACCTCTGATCGGAAGACTGCTATCAGAGTTAGCCCTCGACAAGGAGCTAAGCTCTCCCATCGAAAAATTCTCCGCGGACCCCTCTCGAAGGAGACCTCCCACGGTTGGAGCTCACCTAGGTAAGGGCAAGTAGCAAAGCCAACAAGACCGCGCCTGTCAAAGCTTCAAGATGTATCCACAAAGCCCTCCTTTGGTCGAGCTTCTTCCAGTCCTCGGATCCAACCTTCTGCATGGTGTCTGATTTCTTCGATGCGAATCCATGGGGCTCGTTCAGGTCGTAGGTCCCTCTGGCTGCGTGTAGGACGCAGAACGACATTGAGCCCTCCAGAATCGCCAAGATTCCGACGTAGAAAAGGAAGACCAGAGCTAGGCTCAATAGATGACTAACCGGTTTTACGAAGGCTATGCCGATAACCATCGATATTGCGATAAGGACTAGCCCTGTGGTGACTCGTATGGCTCTCCCCCGCCTGCCAATATTGCACTTACCGGGTACGTATTCGGGGGGCAAAATTGACCGTTTTCTCCAAACAGTAACAAGCTTCATTTGGGCCCTATGCCATATAGATTGGCAGAGATGGCGGGCACTTCCACTGTTACTCCGGAAAAGGACCAGATCGGTTCAGCCCAGACCACGCAGCAGACTTATCCCGTCCAGGGACGAATGATGAGCAGTCGGAAGACCAGACCCCGAGACGAGGTGGGACACTATGTCTGCCCCAACTGTGGAAGCCCCAGCCTTGTAAGAGATGCTGAGACTGGCGAAGTCATCTGCACCAACTGCGGCTTCGTATTGTCAGACCCGTCAGAGAATTATGCGGCTCCAGTTCCACGGCGCACCGAGGAGGGACTACTTGAAAGCCAGTCGGGACCGCCCGGAAGATTCTCCGCATTCGACAAGAACCTATCCACAATAATTTCCAGAGCTCAGGCCTCAAACCGGAACCTCAATGCTGACGAAAGGCTCCAGCTCTGGCGGCTCAGACGGACCCAGCTACGCGCGTCCGCCGGGTCCTCCATGGCCAGAAATCTGTCCCGTGCTATGAGCCAGCTTAGAGGATTGTCCGGTCGTCTAAACCTTCCTGATGTAGTGACCGAACGAGCGGCTCTGATGTACCGTCGAGCCCTCAACAAGGGCTTGGTTAGAGGACGCCCGATAAACGGAATGGTGGCAGCATCAACCTATGCCGCGTGCAGACTTACAGACGTTCCACGGTCTCTGAGCGAGATCGCAAAAGCTTCAGGCATGAGCCGGAAGCTGCTGGCCCATTACTACAGAGCCCTAGTACGATCATTGGACGTTACCATGGCGATTGAAGATCCGCTCAAACGGGTCTCGAAGATCGCCTCTCGCGCGGGTGCTGACTCACAGACCGAGATGCTGGCTGGAAAGATACTGCGAGAAGCAATCAGACTACGGGTAAACGTAGGAAAAGACCCTGACGGGTTGGCAGCAGCGGCGCTGGACCTCGCAGCCAGAATACGAGGCTCCATGGTCATGCAGCGTGACCTGGCAAAGGCAGCTGGAGTTTCTGAAGTCACTATTCGAAGCCGCATGAGAGACCTCAAAACAGCCTCAAAGTCCCTTGGTCTGCCAGACGTAGCGTAGACTGTCACTTACTAGCCGTTCCGCAAGTAACGTCATTCAAACCAGTTTGAGATAGTGTTGGCTCCGCAAGGAGGGTATCACGCCAGCTACTGGAGACGCTGGGATACGTCTTGCCTAGAGGCCAGGGAACACGGTACCATACATAGACGCTACTTTGGACGCCGCCGCGATCATAGCGGACGCCTTGATGATAGTTTTTCTTTCAAGGAACTCATTATCGTATTTCCAATCGTACAAAGATTATTTCATTGCTATCTATCTCACATTTCTCGCGTTTCCAACGGGAGACCTAATTCTCGTGGCCTCAACTGCACCAGCATTGCAGAGACTCTCAATTCAAGGAATTGTGACCTCTGGATCTCTGATCGCGATCATATGGGGCTACGTTGCGACAAAACTATACGTTTATCCTGAAACGCTCTCACCAAAGAGACTCATCTCAAGGCCATTTCGTCCCATATTTCTCGCCTATGCATTATATCTACTGCCCATGATTGTTGCATTCATCGATGGTTGGACGGACCCGCTAGCGATTTCGTCGACGTCAATTCAGGCCTCGTATCCTCTTGACAATACTACACTGCCCTCCTCCACAGTATCAGTTCTTTTGGTAGGAATTGGGTTAGGTGTAGTCGTTTCCTTCACCTCCTACCCTCTCGCCGTCCTCTCACGACGCCGAGCCCTGGTAAAGGACAGGGAGGTTAGGCGCGCTCTGAGAGTAATCGCGGCGAGCTTCGGTGTGATAAGTCTGGCCTTGGTTCTTGGTTTTGGCCTGCTGGCATTCGGGCAGAATATTCTTGGACCAGCAAATTTTCTCTCTGTAATTCTGATCATATTTACTGTTCAAGCCTTTCGTAAACCGACGTTCCTGAAAGCATTCCTCGGCGTTGTCCCCTCACTTCAGTCTTCGCCGGGGGCTTCTCATTATGACCAGATGGTTCTGATCCACGGTCCTGGCGACGAAAAATTTGGTCCGATCGCGAAATACATCCTCGACGGAGTGAACCGCCGAGAACGAGTAATCTACTTTCATGACGGTGATGTTGCTGTTGTCACCGAAGGTCTTTCCCACCAGGGTGTGGATGCGACTAGACTTATGCTGAAAGGATCTCTGAGGGTTCCTCCTCTAGGAAGTGCCTATCCGTCAAAAGGGGTACTAGATGATACACCCCTTGAGATTGTCCAAGAACTTGCCACCGAGGCAAAGACCCTAGGCAATGAAGGTCTAAGGGTGGTCCTAGACTACGATGACTTCGTCGTTCGTCCCCTGCAAAAGTTTGTCAATCATCTGACAGACCCAAGGTGGACGAGCCCAGACCATAACCTGCACGTTCTTATGGCATTCAATTCGAACGCGTTTCGAGGAGAAGAGGCGTCCCTAGCTAAGCTTGAGAAGAAAATTCGGACCTTAGATCTCTCGGAATCGATGAACACCTTCTCACAAACAGTAGGACTGTCTCACGAGGAGATTGCTGGAAGGAAGCTACTCCTGGAGTTTGACCCGCAAGGAGACTCCGAGCCGGTCTTCAAATCGTTACTCGCAGAAACCGCCTCCAACTTCGAAAGGACAGTAGTCTTCACCAGGAATGATAGCATGATCTACTCGCTCGTCGAAATGCAACCAGCCGCGAAAATCTTCGTAATGACATCACGCGTATCGTATCCCAAAATGGAAAGTGAGAATCTATTCTTGCTGCCAACCTACGACACCTCTTTACTTCTTGACGCGCTCAACAAGACCATTGAAGCCTACGCAGGTTCATCGTTCACCATCATCTTCGACAACATATCGCACCTAGTGTTCACGCTGGGACCCGAGAGAACTTACTCTCTGGTTCGACAAGCCCTTGAGCTGATGATCTCAGACAAGATCACTGCCATCTTCTCGATGAACTCCAAAGCTCACGACCCAAAAATCATGTCAACGTTTGAAAACATGTTCGACCTCGAGCTTGTATGTAAAGCTGGGAGTAGCGTTCCCGAGATCAAAAAGAAGATGACTGTTTCGCGCTAGCTTATCGCGAAATGTCGCCGCCCTTCTTTTCTCTGAGGGAGAACACGATGGCGACTTGAATGGTTCTACTTGCGAGGGTTCTATCGGAGCGACCTGCTACCCTCGAACCTTTCGATAAGCTCCACGAGGTAGTTGGAAAACCCTCGGATGTTGATGCTCCGAATTTCCTTCTCATATTCCGCTACTTTCTTGATGTAAGAGTACGCCTTGTTCTTGAACACCCATTCCAACTTACTAACTTTAGGAACGGCCGCCTTGTCACCGAGCTCGTCTTCCCGAATAATCCCCTTTCTAAGCGCGAGTGATATGATTGGCGACGACACGTCGCGCTCTACAACTTCGCTCGGATACGTGGTCAGCATGTTCCCTACATGCGCGATTTTTTGTGCCAGGCATGCAACCGTTCTCATTGGGCCTAGCTCTCTCATATCGAACGCGGGGGAACACATTAGATCCATGTCCATGGCAACTTCGACCAGACATCCGTACGAAGAATAGAAGTTTGTTTCAATCGGATTCTCAATACGGGCAGTATTGCCTAGATAGCTGTACATCATCGAAGAGAGTACCTGGCGAAGATCGAAGTAGAAGATCCTCTCAAACTCGTTGAATCGGGGATAGCCGGACAAGGAGGAAATGGAATCCTCCCATATCCTTCTTCCGACATCGAAATACGGGTCCGTCTCACATATCTCAGCTTTACTCTGCCAAGGTATGTTAGCCAACCGCTGAAGAAGAGGATAACTTCGAGTTTCATAATTATCCGCCAAGTCATCTACGAGGATGTCAAACACCGTCAGCTTGGTCTTGTCATCACCGAGGTCCTTTCTACAATCAAAACTCACGCTGGGCAAGGTGATCCAAGAATACACATCGTGAATCCAAGCAAAGTACTCGATATTCCTGCGACCTACCGACTTGTATAGGTCGAGGACTTCCCCCAATTCCAGCCGTTCCGCGGAACGGCCAAGCAGTCGCAGTCCAGTTGCAGCACCGTCAGAAGTATCCTGTATCGCGTTAGCTTGATGGCCGCCCTTTGAATCTTTCAGAATCTGCTGGACTACTGACAACTAGCACACTTTGTATTAGCTTAGTTTCACCTGTGTCTGCACTATATGATGTCGGCCTACCTTTCTAGGGAAAAAGATTCTATGCGCCTTATATGCGTCATAAATTTGGCGCTAGTTCACCTGTCAACAACTATCAGGGATATACAAGAATCTGTCTCGGGCACTCTGCCTTGCTCTAGCCGAAGTGGTCTTACCTAGCCCAGAAGAGAGAGTTCTTCCTCAGTTCCAGGAATAGAAAGAACGCTCCCACGGTCTGCATAACTCCACCCGCAGCCACCAATCCCATGGGCGATAGCGCGTCTACCAGAGACGTGACTACTCCGACGCCAAAGAACGACAACTGGAACCGGAGGACTGGTGCTCAGGGGTCACTTCGTTAAACTGGAAGAACCAAGGATTCTAGATCAACTCGGTCCTGTAACGGGTTGTTCTTTGGCTGCGACTCCTGAATTCTCTCTTCTGCTAAACCTCGGACTAGCAATTTCCGCAGCATTCGGCTTCAGCTTCCTCTTCTCAAGGATAAAGCAACCCGTAGTGCTGGGTCAGCTTATCGCAGGGATAATTATCGGACCCTTCGGTCTCGGACTGGTACAAGACCTCGGAACGATAAATCTTCTTGCCTCTCTCGGAATCGTACTCCTCCTGTTTACCGTCGGATTAGAGCTTGACCCGTTAGAGATCCGTAAGATCGGGACCGACAGTTTCATTCTTGCCGCAGTGGAACTCACGATTAGTTTCGTCTCAGTCTTCGGCGTTGCACTGCTAGTTGGTCTCAGCACTATAGAGGCTGTATTTGTGGCGGCTGTCGTGGCGACGACGAGTACCGCGATAATGAGCAAGATACTGCTCGAGTCCAAAAGTTTCCATTCCAAAGAGTCTCAGATGGTCATTACAGCATCAGTCATCGAAGACTTCGCCACCGTCTTCATTCTGTTACTACTCCCGGGCCTCGCTGCAGCGAGCAATCAAGTCGCTTCCTCCGACCTGGCCTTCCTGGTCGCTAAAGGAATTCTTCTAGTCGCGGTAATTTTCGTCTTCGGCTGGAGAATAGCACCGCGAATCATTGATCGTGTAACTCAGAGTGATCAAGAATACAGGGAGACGGCGTTCCTACTCGCTCTTTCGTTCGGGTTCATCTTTGCATTGCTATCATCCTTTCTTGGATTTTCACCAGCGGTAGGCGCTTTTCTGATGGGTCTAATGATAAGAGGAAAACAGGCTACGTTCGTACTCGACAAAGTTGGACCAGTAAAAGACCTCTTCATTGTTCTCTTCTTCGTCTCGATGGGCACGCTCATCAACATGGGAGCCGTCCTTACTCTTACTCTCCCGATCCTCGCGGTTATTGCAACAGCGATTCTTGGAAAATATTGGGGTTGCTGGACTGGGGCGAAGCTCTCCGCAGCGAAAGGCGAAGCTAGCAAGGTTGGATTATCAATGCTTCCCCGGGGAGAATTTTCCTTCATTGTCGCCAGTGAGGGAGCGGGGCTTGGAGTAGCTTCGCAGATTCTCTATCCTGTCGCTGGGCTTACGACTCTCGTCAGCTCGTTTCTATCGTCCATCGGGATGCACCTGCTCAAAGCACGAGCGATGAAGGCTACAGAAGTCCCGGTCGCAGTTCAAGCAAGGAGAGCCGAAAAGACAGCTTGAGGTGTGATAGTGGCAGAATCTCGAATCCCACCTGGAGCTAGTCTCCTCTTGATAGGGTCGGGGCTGTACTGGATTCTCTCCAGCCAGTTGATATCATCATTCACAGTCTTGACCCCTGGTCTTTTTCAGGCTGATGAACTAGGCGGTTCGTTGATCACGGTTGTTGGAGTAGTATCCGCGACCGTGGGTCTTTGGATCGTTAAGGTTGATTTCGACGAACTCCATAATCTGTTCTCTCGGGTGGACGGCTGGATATTTACGGTTCCACTCGCGCTGGTCGCCGCAGACGTGTATCTTACGCTAATCGTTCTCTCGACCAATTCTCAGATTGTGGAGTTGAATCCATTCGTCTCCTCCGCCATAGGGATAGGAGCCGCAGCCTTGATCCCCTTCATCATCTCATATCTCGCACTATCACAAGGACTCGGTCTGTTCATGCTCAGGGTAGGCTCATACCTTTTCGGCCCGTTGAAGTCCTACAGATATATTCCATTCGTCTCCATTTGCGGAGCAGCCGCTTTTGGACCGGCTAGCAATCTGGTCTTGCTCCTTGACCCTAACGCTGGACTGGTTGCATACCCTTTGGGCGCTCTCGGTTGTACGGTGCTGTCAATATTCTTATTCACCAAGGTCGAGAAGCTCGGAAATGACCTAGGCAACCCTAAGTTACCGCTGCCATAGTACAAGAAACAGTCTCGCCTTGCCGCGTAGCCTTCGCTTCATGGTTCAAGAGCATCACGCGACACGACTCCACTGGGATTTCCGACTGGAGCTTGATGGGGTACTGAAGAGCTGGGCTGTGCCAAAGGGTCCGCCTACAGAGCCGGGCGTCAAGCGATTGGCGGTGCAAGTGCCCGACCACCCGCTGAGCTATTTCAACTTCGAGGGAACGATCCCCGAGGGAGAATACGGGGCTGGGACTGTCAACGTCTGGGACAAGGGCACGTATGTTCTTGAGTTGAGAGAGCCGCGAAAGTACCACGTGCTGCTCAAAGGTAGGAAGCTGAAAGGTGACTATAGACTCATCAACTTCAAAGATCGCAACTGGCTCATTTACAAAGTAGCTTGAGAACACGTCGTCATGTCCCGGCTCGCATCGAATCCGGAATTGTGATTCTCGGCTTCTCCCTCAGGAAAATCTGAGAGGATACAACCGAGGCGAGAGCAACGACCAGTGAGAAGACGATGACTGCTTGGAGCTGGGCCGCATCAGCGATCAAACCGCCAGCCAAGGGTCCCAGTCCACCGCCTAAGCTGATTGCGGATTCTAGCAAGCCGAGCCCTTTGCCTCGATCTGCCCCCGAAATGTAGTCTGACATTAACGCAGTCGAAGCTGACTGCACCAGTGGATAGATTGGCAAAATCCAGAGAACAGTAACAATTACGACATTCGTGACGAAGTACAGAATCGTGAAGTATGCCGCGTATCCAGCCGCGCCTAGGATAAAGATTGGTTTTCTCCCCACCTTGTCATTGAGCGGCCCGACTAGGCGATACGCAAAGACTCCAAGCACTGTTGTTCCCGTGGCCGCCAGCCCGGCTGTCAGCCGGGACCCGTTTAGAACGTCTACAAGGTAGAGAGTGAAGAAGCTGTTGAATGCCGACGTTGAGACAAGTACGGTTATGGAGAGTAGACAGAGAATCGCGATGTTCCTCTGTTTCAATAGTCCCCAATAGCCTCTGGAAATGTCCAAAGATCTCTTCAGGGTCAGGGCGTCTTTTGGCGCAAACAATACCACGAGGGTGCCCGCATAGCCGTAGAGAGCACCAAGGAGAAATAGAGAGTTGACCGGAAGGTACTGATACAGAATACCGCCGACGAGAGTTGCGGAGGCGTAGCCGAGCAACGCTGCGGTCCAGAATCCACCTATCGCTCGGCCGTACTGTCGGTTGGACAGTGTGGCCATTGCAGCGTACACGGGAATGAAGCTGGAGGAGAAGAGTCCCATCAGAGACACAACGAGAACAAACTCCTCGGGGCTTTTCAGGATCGGGAAGACAGAGAATCCGATTCCTTGTGCCAGGAGGGAGATGAGTAGAATCTTGTTTCCTCTGCCTGTCTTGTCGAGAATCCCTCCCCAGGCGGGCGAGAGTCCTATCGTCTCGACAGCTGGAATGAGGGAGACGAGTGCGATGAGAAGGTACGAGGCGCCGAGCGACCGTAGATGGATTGGTAGAAATGCCCAAATTATTCCCGTAGGGCCGAACGCGAGAGCTGTTGAGAGTTGAACAGTGAGTCGTTGATTCATCCAATCTCAAATCCGGGACGATCACTTATGCTGCTTCAAGATTGAAGAACACGGAGCAGAGAACCTGTCGAACGAGTTTTTCGACTTGATTGAGGAGACGTTCTATCTCGATCTACTGGCTCTTGGAAGAGGTGACTCCGATACGTCGTCGTATCTCTTCGCTGATTAGTCGTTTCTCGTCATCGTTCTTTGCCATCATCCATTGGAGCTTCAGCCTGAACACTTCTTCCTCTAAAGTGGGCTTTTGTTTTTGGAGTGCGCTTGTCGTATTGGGAGCCATAGTGGTTGTCAATGGTCTTTCTCCGACCACTGAGATTTAACGAATTCTGAACCGATCAAAAGAGGGTCAAAGGCCTAGAGCGGCCCCGATGGCAAATCCAAGAATCGCCAAGACTCCAAAGGACAGGTGGAGAAATATCGTGTTCGCATTCGCGGGGATTATTGCGTGTGGGTCCTTGTAGTTTACGCGGAGAATTTTGATCGCTTTTGCGGCGAAAGGCAAACTCAACAAAGCGATGAGTGAGGTTAGGCTTGTGATGCCAGGGGAGAAGATTTCGAGGAAGGCGTAGAGGATTATGAGAATGTATGCTGTGACGACCATTCCGACATAGACGCTGATGGATTTGGCATATCCAAGTCTCAAGACCAGGGTTTTCTTTCCTACTGCATTGTCTGCGTCCATGTCTGGGAATTCGTTGATCCAGAGGACGGCGGCGATGAGTAATCCGACCGGTATGGAGGCGAGTAGTGGTTCTATTGCGAAGCTGTGCGCCTGGACGTAGTACGCTCCCAGCGTCATAACCGGGCCGAAATTGAGGCCGACAATTAGTTCTCCGACTCCACGGTATGCTAGGCGGAATGGGGGTCCAACGTAGGCGTAAGTCGAGATTACTCCAATCAATCCTAGTAAGAACAGGTAGGGTAATGAGAGGGCGAATATGAAGTAGAGTCCGATCAGGCTGCCTAGGACTAGGCATGTCGTGGCGACAAGGATGTGTGTTGAAGGTTTGACTAGTCCCGCGGTCAATATTCGTCCGCCTCCCGCGAATGGATTCTGATGTTTGACTTGAAGATCGTTTCCGCTCTTGAAGTCGAAATAGTCGTTAAGCATGTTTGTAGCGATCTGGATGAGACTGGCGCCAAGAATAGTGAGAAGGAAGGTTCCAAGGTTGAAGACATGAGCGACCTGAAATGCGATTACTCCACCGAGAACTACTGGGACAAAGGTCGCTTGCAGGAACGGGATGCGCATGGTCCTGAGCCATAGAGCTAGGAAGGGTGGGCTTCGGACCTCGGCTGTTGGACTGGTTGTCAACCCTATTCTCCTGATTTTCGCGAGTGCGGCTGGTCCGCAGATAATATAAACTCTTAACCAATAATCGTCGAGTCTGAGAGCGAAAACCTAAAGTCGGCTAGAAGAGAGCCGCACTGAGCCCTTCAAGAGGATTGTAGTTGGAAGAGAGAGACGTAGTCGTAGTAGGAGCAGGCATCGCCGGCTGCATGACAGCCGCTACTATAGCGATAAAGTCGAAGAACAAAGTAGACGTTCTCTTACTCGACCGGAATCCCGAGGCCGAGGTCGGAAAGAAGACCACTCTCGGATGGGTCTGCGGAGACGCGGTCGGAGAGCACCACATCAAATTCCTCAACGAGCACCTCGGCGTCACTTACGGCAAGCCCGAGATGGAAAACCGGGTCACAGCAGTCTATGTTTACTCGCCCGATATGAAGGTCAGAGTACCGTTTGAGGGTCCGGGCTATGTTCTAGATCGACCAAAATTTGGCAAGCGATTGCTCGATGACGCGTTGAAGGCTGGAGTGGAATTTCGTGGAGGCGTCCAAGCACTGGATCTCGTCGAAGAATCAGGCCGGATCGTGGGACTCAAAGGCCAGACTGTGGGCGGGACTGTTAACCAACCTTTCGAGATGAGAACCAAGCTCGTTATCGACACGTCGGGAATGTCGACGAAGCTTCGGAGAAATCTGCCTATCCCAAGTCACATAGAGAAAGAGATCGATAAGGATGACATTGAGCCAACGGCACGGCTGAACGCAAAACTCAGGGATGGAGTCGAGGTCGAACCCTTCCACTGCGACATCTACCTTGACCAGGAGAAGGCTCCGGGGGGATATCTGTGGCTATTCCCGAAGAGCGAGGACAAGGTGAACATCGGTCTCGGGATTCAACAGAAGAGAAGCCAGAAACCGTTGAGCGCACTGTTGAAGGACTGGCTGGCGACTGATGATCGTTTCAAGGAGATGACGCCCTTGAGCGATGATAGCAATCTTACCGGAAGCTGGCAGGTCTCAGTGAGACACCAGAACGATTGTCTGGTGGCTAATGGCTACATGATCTGCGGCGACACCGCTTGGTTCCCCAATCCGATTAGTGCAGGCGGCATTGGTCCAGGACTGATCGGCGGCGTCCTTGCCGGAGAAACTGCTGTCCGTGCGGTAGAGGAGAACGATTTCAGCGAGAAGAACCTCTGGCAATACAACCTAGACTTCGTAAAACACTACGGAAGCAAGACGGCGGGGCTTGAGGCGTTCAGAATGTATCTCCAGACACTGAACAATCAAGAGATCAACTATGGCATGCGCCACTTCCTATCGGGAAAGGAGGCTACTGAGATCTCGCTCGGCGAGATGCCCCATCTCTCACCCTTCGGGAAAATGGTGAAACTATTCCTTGGACTAGGATCGTACAAAGCCTTCCGTGGATTGGTCTACACTATGAAGCAGATGGAGACCCTCAACAATCTCTACCAGAACTATCCGAAGGACCCGTCACAGTTCGAAGCATGGAAGCACCAAGTAGATTCGACTCTCGCAGAAACTAGAACGCGATTTAGCTAAGAGAGAAGTCACATAGTCAATTTATACCCCGATTCGTCACGTTCGATATGAAGCAGTTGTCTTCTCCAGACATTACTCCATTCGAGTCCAGACGAGTTGATGATCAGGCGCTCGTGATGGAGATGTTGTCCACGGAGACGGACGCAACCTACACATTTCAAGGTCTAAAGAGACGGCTCGGACTGCACCAGGAGAAGCTGACAAGAATCCTTAGGCGATTAGAAGACAATAATCTCGTAGCGAAGACCGAAGAAGGATACCGCACCCTCAAGCATTCTCACAAGGCAAGCCAGCACTTAGTAGATGGTGAGCCAGTAATTCGAGGCCAACTTCCGCCAGGGATCGACTCGCAGAGTTTGCTTGGAAAGATCAAAGGTCGATGGTTCAAGAACTTCCGCTGGGTTGGATACGCCAACGGGACCGACGAGCTGTCGCTCTACTGGATCACGGAAGACAACAAGTTCCAAGTCAGGATACAACTCTCACCCATTGAGATTCTAGTCTGGTCCCAGCCAACGGATCCGAAGGAGACCGATTCTCCCGTGACCGCCGCCTACGAACTGTTCGACCGCATCAGTCGAATGGTACCAGAACTCGGCGAAAACAGCTAAGCTCCAACTCAACCATTATCGGATAGGGCCGAGTTTCAATCTTGGATTGAAACCCGAATATCCTCAACCGAGACACGATTAGCCTTTACTTGAAACCATCATCGCTCAAAGAGTGAGCAACACTGGTATCAGCCACCGAGCCTGAACCTGTATTGAGTTGGAGGACAGTTATCGGCCTCCTTGGCTGGGTGCTGGTTCTTACGGGAATATTCCTTCTCACAGTAGGCTGCAGCCCGATACACCAGACGTCCTGCAGCACGAGACTGACACTCTCTTCAACAGTAACAACCATTGCTGGCGCACTTCTTCTAGCCACCTCATGGCTGACAGGAGAGAAAGGAGACAAGACTCCCCTCAAAGTAAGTGTCAAGATGCTCGCGAAGTATCTTCTCATACTCCCAGGTCTCGCAATCTTAGTCGTCATAGTCCTCTTCTTCGCTTTCATCGGCCTCGGTGGTCCTTAGAAGAATCGATCACGACTATCGCAATCTCATACTAACCCTCAGCGGCCGCCATGCCAAAACGCCCGCCGGCAAGCTAGGGCCGCGAACCCCTTCTCACCATGGACTGGATACCCATTTCCCCAGTCAATATGGGTCGCCCTATACAAGGCGTCTAGTGAGGAAGAAAGCAAATGATTGGAGAATCTATCCAATTTGATGACGGTTTCGATGTAGTGAGACTGGACTGGCAACCCATAGAACGGCATCCTAGACCCTTCAAGAGGAAGAACCCGAACGACTTCGGGCGAAACGCCTTCAGGTTTGCCCTAAGCCTATCGCATATGTTCTAGGGATTCGTCGGGTCTCAGCGACCACGCGGGGTTAAGGGGTCCTGCGGCCTTTTTCCGGATGAACATCGCTTCCTAAGGACTTGCGGCCCGAGGATCACAAGGTTAGGCCGTTCCTCCACATTCAAACCAATCAACAATATGCCGCCCATCTCGTAATATCGTCCTAGAAAAAACCGAGCGCTCACATCTACCGAAAGGTCGGCGGATGTGAGACCCTTGAAGATTTTTCCTTCAACGGCAGTTGGGCGCTTCGCTTAGAGAGCGGCGGGTGCAAGTGTTAGTCCCGAGTTCGCATTGGAGTTGCCTGACACGGTCTGTACTGCTTGATTGATCAAGTCAGCTACGGCTCGGGGGTGGGAGATCATCACCAAGTGTGAGCCTCTGACTTCGACGATGGTGGCGTTGGCGCGGTGAGCCATGAAGAGCTGGGCGAAAGGCGGAATGGCTCTGTCGATGGTCCCGACGAGGTAGAAGGACGGAATGGTCTTCCATGCAGGCACGCCAGATGTCTGCGATAGAGCACTAAGTGCGAACGGACGCTGGGTTGAAGCTAAGACTGCGCCCTCATTGGGTGGAAGGTCGTTCGCGAAGCACGAGGGAAAGAGGCTTGGTTTGATGTATAGATCAACGTCTCCGCCTGTTAGGGGCACGAAGTTGAAGACTTGGGTAGGGTCTCCCGAAACGCATGACGGTGACTCGCCGGGTGGCGGTGGGACGCTGGACAGCGTTGCTAGTGATTCTCCTTGGTCGGGTGCGAAGGCGTCTATGTAGACGAGAGCTTTCACGTTCGGATTTCCAGTTGCGGCGTTGGTGATTACCGCTCCTCCGTACGAGTGTCCGACGAGGATGATTGGTCCGCTGATGGTCTGGAGGAAGCTGGCTATGTACGCAGAGTCAGAAGTCAAGCCGCGTAGTGGGTTGGGAGGTGCGTAAACCGTGTAGCCTTGTTCTTGAAGACGTTGAATGACGCCACTCCAGCTGGATCCGTCAGCCCACGCACCGTGGATCAGAACGATGGAGGGTTTCGGCCCGGATGCGGTATCAGATCTCGCAGCTACGACATAGGCCGGGACGATGAGAAGAGCGAGTATTGCTAACGGGATGAACTTTTTCATATCTATCAATTCACCTCTGTTGATGCGACTCTGTTTTCGCGGTTGGTGATAAGCCTGCCAGTGAGTCAAAGATAGCTGCAGAAGGCTCGATGCGGAATACCAGCCAATTTCTAGAGGGGAGCTTAGCCTAGGCTCCGCCCAGAGTTACAATAAGGTCAGTTAGAAATCCGGCTAATAGTCCGATGAACAGCCCGACCATTAGCAGATCGTTTCTGGATTCACGTCTCGCAGTATTGTACATGAGGAGAGTGACGTAGATCAGGGCTCCACCTGCAAGTGAGAGGAAGAGGATGTAGGTAAGCTGAGACACCCAGACGCTCCCAACTATGGTCCCGAAGAAGGTGGGGCTACCACCTATGATGCCCATTTTGACGAGAAACGAAACCTCGGGCTTCTTCGCGATGCCTGTTAGAGGCCCAGCGATTCCGAAACCTTCTGTCGCGTTGTGGGCTCCGAAGCCGACGATGAGGACCACTGCAAGTGCGATCGCGCCTGAGGCGAAAGACTGACCGATGGCTAGCCCCTCGCTGAAGTTGTGCAACCCTATGCCGACAGCGATCATCGTCGCAAGATGATGTGGATTGCTGAAAAGCTCAGAGCCATGCTGCTGGGGCGCTGTGTCAGGTTTAGCAGGGGTGTTTGATGCTCCGGGGCGATTGTTTTCTTCCGAGATTGCTAGTTTCTTCTTGGTTGAGATGATTCTTCTGAGATACCTTTGTTCGTAGAGTGCGAGTCCCAATAGTCCCAGACCCAGGCCGCCGAACAATGCAAGAAGATCTATCGCAGCGTCCGCAACCGGACCTTTCCCTGTGAAACCGGCGACCGCTGCTAACTTAGCGGGGTCCCAGGCGTGGGACAATACGTCAGTTATCAGGAATACTAGGATTCCCATCGCGAGTGCGTTGAGGAATCCCTTCTTCATGCGGCTAACGTTGGGGAGCAGGGCCATGGGCAGGCCCATGAATATGGTCAGCCCGGCGACTGCGCCTAGGAGTAAGAGCTGAGCGTAGTCTATCAAACCGCAACGCAACCCTAGGTTATGACATACGTCATTTAAGCCAATCGACGTTAACGCAATCCGTTAACACCGTTAATAACAGCAGACGCCTGTCCCAACGCCATGCGAAATATCGCTGAAAACGTGCGTAGCGAAAACATGATTCCAGTCGTTCGCGCCCGCCTCGCAATGGTCCTCCAACGCGAGGGACTGAGGGTGACGGAGATCGCCGCGGCTCTCAACACCACTCCAGCTGCCGTCGTGCAGTATCTGAAAGGAAAGCGAGGTAGACTGGTTGGACGACCCGCTCAACTCGACCGCACTATCGAGGCACTAGCGGAGAGGATCCTGCAAAGGGTCCGGAGCGGCGTAAGGGAAGGAGTCAGGATGCCAGAATTGATGGAAGCCGCCGACCAACTAATAATCGCCAGCAAAGGCAGCAAGATGCTAGAAGAGACAACACCGAAGAACAATAGGCAAATCGTCGACGTTCTTCGACAAAGACTGGAACTAGAACTGAAAGCATCGGAAAGATGCCTAGAATCCGCCGTAAAGTTTGACGATCAATACTCAAAACTGCTCCTTAGAATGATCGCGGCAGACAGCATGAGGCATGCCGATGTTGTTTCTCAGATCATCTCATGGACCGAACTACCTCGCGAGCCCACACTAAATGTTCCGAAGAAAGAATTCCTCGATGCGATCCTGCAAATAGAAGACAAGGCGGGGGAACAATCACTCAAAGATACCGTGAAGATCTCACATCCTATAGCGAGACTGCTTCTGGAATGGATTGATACAGATGAGAAGAAGCACGAACGGATCATCAGTAAGATGGTCCGCATTATCCAAACCTCAGCTTGAGGACGTTACTCTGGAAGAAAAATCGCTATTTTGCTTGGTGGTAGGAGAGGAGGACGATGCCTGACGGGAAGGTCTTCGACTCTGCAAGTTTCAAAGGCTTCAGCATCTCCGCATGATCATCGAAGAGCCGCCTCCCGCTTCCCAAGACAACAGGATGGACCATGAGCCGTAGTTCATCGACGAGGTCATGCTGCAACAGCGTGTTCACCAGCTTCGCGCTTCCGTAGACAAGAATGTCCTTTCCCGGCTGCTGCTTCAGCTTCCTCACTTCATCCGCGACATTCGTCCTAATCAGCTTGGAATTGTTCCAGTCGGCTTTCTTCAGAGTCGTTGAAACCACATGCTTGGCCAGATTGTTCATCTTGTCAGCGAAACCCGCGTCGTCCTTTGCTTTTGGCCAGTAGGCTGCGAATATCTCGTAGGTCTTTCGGCCTAGCAAGAGCGCGTCGCTGGCAGCTAGCTCGTCCAGCTTGTATTTCGGAACCTGATCGTCGCGGAACTTGAAACTCCAACCGCCATGCTTGAAACTGCCACTAGCATCCTCCTCCCGTCCGCCTGGAGCCTGCATGACACCATCCAGCGACACGAACTCTGAAACGACTATCCTTCTCATTCTACTAACTTCCCTTGCCATAGCGGAGACTGACGACTCCGTTCTTGTACGTCTTGGATTCTAGTAGATTCAACCTACGCATCTCACTCTGGTCACTGAACAAGGGCTTTCCCTTGCCGAGAACGACAGGATTGATGTTGAAGAAGTATTCGTCGATCAAGTTCAGATTCATGAACGTTGACCCAAGCGTCGGGCTCGCGAATAGTATCAGGTTCTTGCCAGGCTCTTTCCGCAGTCTAACAATTTCTTCGCCGATATGATCTTTGACAATCCTCGTATTCTGCCAATGAACGTTTTTCAGAGTTCTGGAGAATACGATCTTGGGTGCCGGATTGAGCCATCGTGAATGGTCAAGATCATGCTTCGACGCTGTCGGACTATCCGCTGCAGTCGGCCAGTAGCTTTCCATGAGCCGATAGGTCACTCGTCCAAAAAGAGCCGTGTCAGCTGAGTCTACCAGAGCTTGGACATCCTCGACGAGGCCGTCGTCAAAACGGGCCCAGTCAATTTCTCCATTCGGACCCGCAACAAAACCATCAAGAGACACGTGCATGAGCCAGACAATATTTCTCAGGTTGATTCCCTCTTGATTTCAGATTCTCTTCTGATATTTATTCTGGGATAATCTCAACAACTGTGCTCAAGAGGGGGTTGGTCCCGCCCTCGTAGGGCGGGGGGGGTAAAAAACCCGGATGGTCACGTTGCGGCCTGTTGCATTGGAGTTTTCTCGTGCCGCTGGCCTTCGCGCTGCTCTTTCAAGAGTTCATCGAGGCGCTCGTAGGATTCATTCATTCCTTCTTCAGCACCGCTCTGGATCATTCCGTCCCGGTCTGCGACTGACTGGAAAACTGCTTGAACAGTCAGCTTGGTTCTTCCACCAGACAGTTCCTGCAATCTTAGCGTCTGGAGAGCTACATGTCCCTTTTCCGGTAGTCCTTCAAATTCGAACGTGTCGATCATTCGTTCAGGCGGGAGAACTTCGTGGATCACGCCATGGAATCCATACTCAGTGCCGTCCTTGTCTTTGTGGATGTATCTCCACATGCCTCCGCTTCTCGGTTCAAATTTCTCGAGCCTCATTGTGAGCCTTCGTGGTCCAAGCCACTGAGTGTAGAGCTTGGGGTCTGTGTGTGCTTTGAAGACGAGCTCGCGAGGTGCGTCAAACTCCCTTGTGACGAGGAACTCTTGCTTGCCAGGTTCAGCAGTAATTTTTGTCTTACTCACTTCTTCTCACCACCCTTCGCAAGTTTCTTCTTTTCTGCTTCCAATAGTTTCTCTAAGGCATCATAGCGAGCATCGTAACGCTTTGTCATTTTTTGAACCCAGTCTTCTAGTTCCGACATCGCTTCGCGATTGATATGATATATGCGCTGTTGAGCTCTTCGTTCCACACGCACAAAATTAGCTTTCCGCAGTACTTTGAGGTGCTGTGAGATTGCTGGTGGACTGACGTCAAAGTTATCGCAAATGTCTGTGGCAGACAATTGTCCTTTGATGGCTAGAAGCTCTATGATGCTGCGCCTCGTAGGCTCAGCTAGTGCACTGAAGAGTTCCTGTGTTTCCGTCGCGTTGTCTCGCTGTGCGCTCGACAAATGATAAGCGGTTACTTAATTAAGTGCGGACTTAATTAGTCTTTCTGCTCGCAACAGAACCACGGTGGATTAGCGTTGGCCATACGCTTGCTTCAAAGCTCTGATGTCGAGTTTATCCATTTTGAGAAACACTTCCGTAACTCTTCTCACTCTCTCAGCGTCTTTGTCTTGCAACATCTCACCCAGTACAGAGGCACTATTTGCCACGACACTTCAAACTTGTCTTTGAGCCAGCCGCATCTTCCTTTTGCCTCACCCTGGGACAGCTCCCCCCCACTTCAAGCGTGTCCGTGGGCGAATGTCTATCATGACGAGAATCGAAAATGATCTCTCCCTCCGCGGATTGTGGCTGCAGATACGCGTCCTTGGTCACTCTGTCAGAATGAAGGGTTTGGACTTGCGCTTGCTCCCGTAAAGACCCATTCCCTCTCTGGCGAGATTCTAGACGAGATTGGTTAGGACCGTAATGGTCTGGGATGTTGTGACGCTCTGACCGTTCGCATCGGTGACCGTCAGGGTTACGGTATATGATCCCGGCAACAGGTATGAGTGGCTCACCGATTGTCCACTGCCAGTTGACCCGTCTCCGAAGTCCCAGCTGTAACTGTAGGGCTGAGTACCTCCATTAGCGCTACCGTCAAACGTTACCGCAATAAGTGGTAGCGGAGTAGACGGGCTGTAGCTAAAGCTGGCACCAGAGAGTTTTGCGTTGACTGTTATCGTCTGCGATGATTTCGCGACTTGGCCCGCCGAATCGGTGACCGTCAAGACCACGGTGAAGCTACCGCTTGACTGGTACGTATGTGTGGCAGTGCTTCCGGAGCCTGTTCC
>DASPWZ010000025.1:0-7764 GCA_035637535.1 Candidatus Dormiibacterota bacterium | reverse complement strand
ATTATCCCAGGCACATGGATTCGGAGAGAGTAACCCTCCATTGCTGGTGGGCACCGGATTGTCAACAGCCGACGATATTCCCTTCTCCGTCGGGTCAGTTGTGGTGAATTTTGTTTTGTCGATCAGGTGCGAGATGCCCTGACGAATATCAATGCCGCACTGAGAATTGCCAAAGTTCATGTTGCAGCCCCAGAAGTTGCCAGCACCAAGCATGAACTGAATCTCGAAATACCCATGCTCGGAAATTGTCGATGTAATGTAGAAGGCGCTGTTGGTAGTGAACGGAGAGAGCAGATCAGGCGTGAGAGGCCAGTCAGTAAGATCAATGGTTGGAGCAGCACCCTGAATGTTCTGGAACTCCGCACTCTCATCAGTGAAGATCGTCGCCAGAAGCGTGTCCATAGCCGGACCAGCAGGAACCCAGCTCGCCGAACATGGAGAACCAGGAGTCGAACAAGGAGCCACAGTAGCACGAGCCACATTAACCGACGGAAGCTGGAAGTTGGCAGAAAGAGTTCCTGAGAAAGAAGTAAGAGAAAATACAACGGCAAATATTATTGCGAGCCTGAGAGCAGAAAACGAATTCAACAACTGCGCAATGCCATCAACTCGCGTTAAAAAGCTTGTCCGTTTTCAGATTGAACCAGCTACCTTGAGCATGACCCCTATTCCTTTAGTGGGCCGAGAATTCCAATGACTCAACGCTTGGCTAGCCGTTCCTTCTCTTACCGACGGTAAAACAAGACCTCGCAATTCACGTGAAGCCCATCTCCTCCTATCTCAGACAAGGCCTAAGAATTCCCTTGGAGCGCTAGCGGGCTATAGCAGTCCGAATGTCGCTCTTCCATTGTTGCAACGGGATTCTTATAGGGCTGACGAGGAAAGTAGTCCGACGTGATATGGGTTGAGAAGACGAAGTATCGTCTTGACAGGGTTTTTGGTACTTCTTTTCTCAACAAGCTTTGCCCCTGCGCGAGGAGCGGCAATGGAAGTGTCTGTGGCCCCAGATAGTGTGACTGTTAACATGAATCTTGTCTTGCAGGAGAACGCGACAAGCTTACCACTGATAAGTTTTTACTTAGACTCGTCAAACTCTACGGTAGTTGTCGGACAACTCGCTCCCGCGGTAGACAAGTTGGTCCCCGGCGCCACCATAACGGGTCTGACACTCCGGGCTCGGACATTCAACTCGAGTGGCACCTGGTTTCTGGGAGAGAATTACACACTAGTGCTAGGCGGCGTTAGTACGAAACATGGAAGCTCGGTCAAGGCTGACTTGGGCTTCGTTTCCATAGACGTCCCGGATTCGCTGGTCTCCGACGGGCTCGAGCTTAACACTGTCGGTTCAACCTACCTTGCGAATACTCTGAACTCACAAGGGAATCAGAGTATGCTATACTACGTGAACGGTCACCAGACTCTCACATCGGTGATCCCGGTTCAAACAACCGTGCTATTCCGTCTACTCGACTTCAGCTGGGTACCCTCAGTGTCTAGCTGGCAAAACGGCCGCGACATATTGGGCCAGTCGACGACTTTGACCTTTGATCCTGGGGAGCCTAGGTTCAATCTTACCTTTGGGCCCCGTTCTCCCGAGAATACACTAAAGCAGGCATTTACAGCCCTTTACAGTCCTTCCCTCGCAATCGTTACTGTTCCAGCGGTTGCATGGATAGACGGACCATTCGTCTCATTCGACCTTTCCAGCCCAGCGGAAGTCTGGATGCCCCTGATAGCAGGAGTATCACTGGTCACCTTGCTCGGCACTCTGCTGCTGGACAGGAGCCTCTCTCGGGGTCAGAGACTGAAGAAAAAGCGTTAGTTCTGATAGGCGTTCCATTCACTCATCAATTATCCGCCCCACGTCCCGGGTCGAACATACAGAGGTGGACTGTCGCAAATTTCTCATTACGAGTATAGGTGGCAGGCCGTGAAGTGATCTTTTTCCACTTCGATTACGGCAGGCTCCTCGTTCACACATCTTTCATGTGCGTAGGGACATCTCGTGTGGAACCTACACCCGGATGGCGGGTCCACGGGGCTCGGAATCTCACCACTGATCACGTCTTTTGTCCTCTTGGACTCGGGATCCGGGACAGGCACGGCGGATATGAGGGCCTGAGTGTAAGGGTGCAACGGATTGTCTACGACGTCTGTGGACGATCCGAGCTCCATAATCTTTCCAAGGTACAGAACGGCGACACGATCTGCGATATGCTTTGCGAGTGCGATGTCGTGAGAGATGAACAGAATAGAGGCTGACGACCTTTTGACTAGATCCATCATTAGGTTGATGATCTCGGCCCTGATGGATACGTCAAGCATTGACACCGGCTCGTCCGCGACAACGAATACAGGATTTAGAACGAAGGCCCTAGCGACGGCCACCCGTTGCCGCTGCCCTCCGCTTAGCTCGTGAGGAAACCTGAAGAGGAACTCTTCGGGGGGCACGAGTTCGACCCTGGTAAGAATGTCCTTGACCCTCTCCTCAAGCTCCGCTTCAGACTTTGTCACCCGTTGAACACGAAGAGGTTCCGCGACTATCTCTTTGATTATCATTCGAGGATTCAGGGACTCGAACGGATCCTGGAATACAATCTGCATCAGACGCCTGAGAGGCTTCATCTGCTTGTCAGACAGCTTAGTAATGTCCTTTCCCTGAAAGAAGATGCTACCACTGGAGGGAGCGACGAGACGAAGAACCACCTTACCCAAGGTCGTCTTACCACTGCCACTCTCACCGGCCAGAGCGAAAATCTCGCCTTTCTTTAGATCGAAGCTGACGCCATCCACTGCCTTCACGTTCAACGGCGTCCTCGACACAAGGGTTTCAAAGAAGCCTCTCTTGAGAGGATACCACTTCCGGATATTGTCTATACGAAGAACACGATAATCGCTTCCTTCTGATCCTGCTTGCGCGCGTCCACTGTCCGCCAACTCACCCTTCGAAGTCTCCGTTATAACACTCCTCCTCTGACTCCCTAGTACAGGTGGCACGCGACGTTGTGCCCCTTCTCGTGCTCCTCCAGCAACGGCTCCTCCTTCTTGCAAATATCCATGACATACGGGCAGCGAGGATGGAATCTGCAAGCGGAAGGCGGATGAAGGAGGTCGGGCGGCTGTCCAGGTATCGAACTCAGACGGACCTTTTCCCCCTTAATGCTCGGAAATGCTTTGATTAGTCCTTGAGTGTAGGGATGCTGTGGATTCTTAAAGATAGAGACCGCGTCGCCATACTCCACAATTTTACCGGCGTACATTATAGCCACCTTCTCACACGTCTCAGCAATTATGGATAGATCGTGGCTGATCATTATCATGGAGAGCCCAAGCCTCTCCTTGAGATCTCTGAGAAGCTTCAAGGTCTGAGCCTGAACTATCACGTCAAGTGCAGTCCCAGGCTCGTCCCCTATCAGCATAGTCGGGTTGGCAGCAAGTGCCATAGCGATTAGCGCTCGTTGCCTCATGCCGCCACTGAATTCGTGAGGATAGTTATCAGCTCGTGATGGCTCGATCCCTACTGTCTCGAGTAGCTTTGCGATCCTCTCTCTGACTTCGTTATTGGTAACGCCCGGCTCGTGAATCTTGATCGCCTCGGCAATCTGGTCGCCAACTTTGATGACAGGGTTGAAAGCGTTCATGGCTCCCTGGAAAACGATCGATATGCCCTTCCAGCGCACTTTCCTCATCTGATTCTCAGACAATGGAACAAGGTCTTGCCCGTTGAAGATTATCTTGCCCTTCCGTATTACCCCTCCCGCAGGGAGAATCTTGAGCAGTGACAGAGCCACAGTGGTCTTGCCTGACCCCGACTCTCCTGCAATTCCTAGAGCTTCTCCCTGCTCCACCTTGAAGCTTACATTGTCAGTGGCTCTCACCCAACCTCTGAGGATGCGGTAGTGGGTCGTGAGCTCCTGCACTTCCAGAACAGGCATATGACTTGAAGACCGAGTGGAATCGAAACGGAACGCGTGAATTAAGCTTTGGGGACGTGCCGAGGATCATTCTATGAAGATAGTGACAGATCCTGCGCGATGTTCAAAACTGTTACGCCGATCACAGGATCTAGAAAGGTACGAATGTCAACGGTCAGGACTACGTGGGCGGATATCTGACCGTAATATGTCCTGTTGAAGTCCGAGAGCGAGGCAAGTTGCTGCGAGTTCAACATGATGTTCAAGAGAGAGAAGAGACTCGAGCGAGGCCCCAAGTCGCGATTTGGCACAGCTAATCCGAACAAGGGATTGTCCTGAAAGAGAGTCTGAGTAGTCGAAGCGTTAGAGTGTCCAAAGTAGAGTTTGAGACTCAGATCTGCCAACTTGAAGCCGGAGTAGTCACTGGGATTGCTGACGTCGACCCTTGCTGAGAGGCTCGGCCCGCTCGATGCATTTACGAACCCGACGCTAGTGACCCGACCACTCAGCTGGTCGAGGGCGGGAAAGAAGTTCAGATAGTTCACCGCTGCGACTGAAATGTAGACAGCGGACGATATGCTCACGGCAATAAAGATGGCTGAGAGGATCTGTCCCTTGTTAAGCTTAAGATTCATTTAGAAGGAGAAGTCTGTATTGGGACAGAATTAACGTTATTTGCCGTGCTGGTCTATTCCGAAATGTTGCGGACTCTGAGGCCTCCGCTGATTATCCTAGGCTGGGCAACTTCTGATGCCGCTGTCGTCCTTGCAGCCATGTTCCATGGATTACTGCTGCCCCAGTATCATGGCAGCTCGGACACTTATTCGACAACCATAGCATTGTACCTGGTACTTTTGGGCATCTCTGTGCTCGCTGCCCTCGTCATCGGAGATTTCGCCACTACAATAGTCTCGTTCTTCGCATCCTATCTACTGGCAATGGCGATGACGTACATTGTCATAGTCTTGCCGGGGTACACGGGAGCACTGCCGTCCCCGGAAGTGATCATCTCAGCGGCGGTTGTGTTCACCTTCGACGCATTCTTCCCTATCCCACTCGTGATCGAATTCGCCGGGTCCATTCTGGGACTCGGACTATCTGAACGGCTAATGTGAACCGTCCGCCTACCGGCGCTTTCGAAGCCTGGGGTTGAAGACCTCGTCCAGAGCATAGCCAATGAGGACGAATGAGAGCGAGACCAGCGCTATAGAGAACCCTGGCGGGAGAACCCACCACCACGGGGGTGGCTGTCTTGCGAGGGCTCCCGATATGGATACGTTCTCGAACATGTGCCCCCAAGAGTTTACGGTCGGGTCAGAGAGACCTAGAAAGGCTAGCGCGGACTCCGCGAGTATAGCAGCAGGCACGGTCAGGGCGAGGTTGACATATGTGAGGGAGACTATGTTGGGGAAGATGTGACGCATGATTATCCGGCCAGGGCCAGCACCGGCGGCTTTTGCCGCCTCAATAAATGGTCTCTCCCTCAAAGTGAGAACCTGGGATCGGACGATTCTAGCAAACCCCATCCATCCTAAGAATCCGATGACGATGATAAGGTTCCAGATACTCGCACCGAGTACAGCTACAAGCACGATCAGTAGGGGCAGACCAGGGATGACCAGCATCATGTCTGTGAACCTCATCAGAACTTCATCTATGAACCTGCCCAAGAATCCTGCGAGCAGACCGATGACGAGCCCCAGGCTGATGCCTATCCCAGCTGAAAGGAGCCCCACAAGGAGCGAGATTCGAGCTCCGTAGACCACCTGGCTGAAAACATCTGAGCCCGCGTAATCAGTACCCATGAGCCCCCAAGCAGTCCCGAGCAGTGTCAGTTGCAGATTGTCGACATTCACACCTTGTCCAGCGGCGGAGAATATGAATTCGACTCCGTAGGAATAAGCCTGACTAGCCGAGAAGACTAGCTCAGGAGCAGTAAAACCAGTACCCCGAGTCCCCAGAGCCTTAGCAACATCATCGCTGACCGAGTCTAGGCTCGTACTCGGTGGGGGAAGCCACTTTCCGCTAAGAGTCTCGTTCTCGTTTATGAGGTTGAACACTCGTCCCGGCCCGGCGTCTATAAAGAGCCTGATGTGAATTGGCTGATCTGTGCTTGCCCCAGAGAAGCGGTAAGCGATTGACGCTATGAACTCTTTGGGCGGACCATGGTATGGATATTGGAACGTCTGGCTTGCCTTGACCAGTCCTAGGCCCGTGCCTGTGTAATTCATCTGCATACTGCCCTTTGAGTTGCCCGTTGGGACCACCCCGCTTGCATAGGTTAGTTGGAGACTTGACATAGTTGCAGGCAAGGCCGTGACTGTCCAAGACTGAATCGATGATGGTGAGTTGAACTGCGGGTCGTTTACGACAACGATGTTCTTACTAAGATAGTAGCCGTCAGGGAAATTCGTCACCCATTCAGGTTGAGCCAAGACGCCCGAAACCTGTTCGGTGGGAACATACGGTGAAAGCAAGGGAGCTCCCAATGCCATGAAGACAAAACTGAAGAGAAGAATCAGTCCGACGGCCGCCATCCTGTTCCTGAGAAGAGTGCCCAACGTTCCGGACACTCTCTTCCACTGAAACGCGAGGCCTTCGCGGGACACCATATGTAGAAAATCTTCCCTTTGGTCAGCTCTCTATTCGTATCTGATCCGAGGGTCGACGACTCCGTAGAGAATGTCTGAGATGAAGTTGGCGGCGATTACAGAGAGAGCTATGATGAAGAACATTGCCTGCATGACGGGGAAGTCCTTGTACTGCACAGCGTCGAACAGCCATTTGCCAAGGCCGGGCCAATTGAAGATTGTCTCAGTAATGATCGCGCCGCTCAGAATGCTTCCGAATGAAAGCGCACTGGATGTTATTATGGGAAGAGAAGCGTTCTTGAAAGCATGCCTCATCAGGATCGTACGCTCCCGAAGCCCCTTCGCTTTAGCGGTCAGGATATAGTCTTCGCTGAGAGCCTCCCCCATGGTTGCCCGCGTCAGGAGAAGGAAACCTCCATAGGAGAACGCTGTAAGAGTCAGAGCGGGAAGAAACAGATGCTGAAGCCTTACGAGAATCTGGACCCAGAAGTTTGGTAGAAGCTGAGGATTCGCTATGTTGTCCCAAGAATTCGGGTAGGCTCCACCCGTCGGGAACCAGCCTAGAACATCAGCGAAGACGAATATGAGGAGTATGCCCATGAAGAATGTCGGCAACGAGAATGTTGTCAGCGAACTTGTCACCCAGAAATTGTCCAGTCCCGAACCTCTCCTTCTCGATACAAGGATGCCCAGCAGAACGCCGACTATGATGGATATGACAGTCGATGCTCCCAGTAGCGTCAGAGTGTTGACGAGCCTGCCCGAAGTAATCAACTGACTGGCGACTGCCTGATTGCTCTGGTAGGAGTAGCCAAACTGGAAGGTGAGCATGTTCCTAACGTAAAGGTAGAACCGCTCCCAGTACGGCTTGTCCAGCCCGTAGAGCGCAAGCTGCTTCTGATACTCACCAGCACCTAGCCTATTGGGAACTCCAAGGACCGAGTATAGCTGCCCCGAAACCCCAGGCATCGCCTCAAAGATAACCCAGTTGAGAAGTATAACGAAGAACACCAGCAGAATTGTGTACGCGATCCTCTTGATGAGAAAAGAGCGTAGACTCAAGGCTGGACCAGATAAAGAAAAAATAAGAAGGGAGGTTTATTTGAGGCTTGCCGTTTTTGTTAGCAGTCGTATCCGCCGGTTGGGTAGGCTGACGCGCATCCGACGCCGCCTGTGCCTGTTGCCGGGCTGAGTGTTCCAGCGCTACCAGCGTACAGTACAGGGTCTAGTGCTATGATACCGTTGGGCGGGCTGACACT
>DASPWZ010000024.1:0-52858 GCA_035637535.1 Candidatus Dormiibacterota bacterium | reverse complement strand
TGCCGAGGAGGGGCTAGAAAATACCCAACTGTGAGAGGAAGGTGAGAACAGAACGATATTTGTGAGCTTAGCAAAGTGGAGAAAGAAGCCAACTAAGGAAACTATTGCTGAGATGGACAAGAACTGGGAGCATCTGAAACGCGAGGGCGGCAACTTGCTGCAAGCCTATTGGACATTTGGACGATATGATGCAGTAGTTATCCTTGAGGCGCCCAACGAGAAGACAGCCCTTAAGGCCTTGATGCGAGGCGGCGATCACTTAAGCATTGAAACCTTACTGGCTATTCCAAGAGCCGAAGCAGTCAAGCTTCTCGACTGATGCAGGTCAATGGCTCTACGACTTACTCCCCATTTTTTTGAACGTGAGAGATGGGTTCCCAGACTATTTTGAAACGAAAAGGGGGGTTGTCGAGGGCGCTAGCTATTTTCCTCGCGCCATTGCTCCTCGACTGAGACGTTTACCTTAGTATTGCTGTGATGGGGACTGCCAGTCTTGACCGGGCTGTTTCATCGAGGATGAAGTGGAGGACGATCCGCCCTCTTTCTCCTTCCACGCCTTGACAGCGTCGACCATGCTCATGCCAGCCGACATCTTGTCCTTCAGGAAGAGGTTGTATTCGCTGGGTTTGCGCTTCTCTTTCTTCGCTGGTTTCTTGCCCAATTGGGCGATAGTGCTGTCCTGTCGTTTCAGAGCTTCTGAGACGTTTTTGAGTTCCTTGTTGATGGATGCGTGCGCCTTCTCGAGATTTGCTAGTCTCGACTTTAGGCTGCCAATGTCGGAGAGGATAGCCTTTGGCCTCTCTAGGCCTGAGAGTCGTGTCTTTACTGATTTGATGTCCGCGAGGAGGGACTTTGGTATTCCATTCTTCTTCGGCATGCCCAATGGTGTTAGTGATGAGAAGAAAAGCATTCCGCATGACTCCAAGTTATCGGATTCTTGACGTGATTGTGGACGATAACGCTCCGTTGGCCCCACGGGAACAGTCCTCCGCGGACGGATTCGAGATTGTTCATTCCCGTCATAATGGGGTGGGGATTGTCAGGACTGAAACCGCCAGAAGTTGGTAGACTTGAGGCGCTCGCACCAAGATCTGACTTTGCAGACTGTTCTCGCACTAGCAAGGTGGGCCGGAGAATGTTACGAGCTCTGAGTCCGATGCAGTGGTCGTCGAACTGTAAAGTCCGGCACCTACCAGAGCCGTGATTCCTAGAAATATGTTGGATTTGAGAGGTTGAGAATGCGGATCGAGGGTTGCATTGCTGAATGTCAGTGAGTACGAGACGCTTTGCCCGGGACCGAACTTTGAGTCTTGAGCGCTCACGCTTCCAACTAGGACTCCGTCGGCGGACATTGTGAATTGCACGTGCGAGAGAGATGTTTCGAGTGATGCACTGCTGTAGACTACTACTTGGCTGAAGTTGAATGTGAGAACGGGTGTCGTGGAGTCGGGGCAGTACCTAGAAACATTGTAGAATCTCACGGTTAGTCCGTGAATTGAGGTGTCGCTCATGACGGCGTATGTCGCAGAACCGGCGATGGCGATGACTAACGCTAGAGTGATTACGTATTGAATGGCCTTCGTTCCGAGCCTAGCGGTCTTCTCCGACGTCATGGGTTTGGCTGTCAAGTCGTGGAAGCTTAATGAAACTTAAGGTCAGAGTCTGATGTCAGAGTTCGGTCTTAGCGCGACGGTATTTAGTTATCGTTCACTGGACTAGTCCTTCGAAGATTCTTGAACAAATTCTTTCAGTTTGGAAATCATGCTGGTGAACTCCATTGGCAGGACGTATTTTGTCGATGCGCCAGCGCCTAACGCTTTGAGCATGTCTAGGTATTGGAGAGCCATTGTTTTCGAGTCTATGTTCTTTGCAGCGGAGAAGATGAGACCCAAGGCTTGACCATATCCATCTGCCACAAGAATCTGGGATTGCTTATTGCCCTCGGCAACGAGGATCGCAGACTGCTTTTGGCCTTCTGCTTGGAGGATGGCTGCGTTTTTCGCACCTTCGGCTTTGAGAACGGAAGATTCCCGGATACCGTCGGATTCTGTGACCAGTGCCCGTCTGCTCCTCTCGGCGGTCATTTGCTTGACCATTGCGTCCTGAACGTCTTTTGGAGGTCTGATTTCTCGGATCTCGACGTTGGTGACTTTGATTCCCCATCGCTCGGTCACTTCGTCCAGCCTTGTCCTCAGAATAGAGTTGATCTGTTCCCTCTTCGACAACAACTCGTCAAGAGGAATGTCACCGACAACTGCTCTCAGCGTGGTGGTGGCGAGTCCTACCGAGGCGCCGGTGAAGTTCTGCACTTGGACAATGCTCGCTGAGGCGTCGACGACCTTGTAGTAGATGAGGAAGTCAATGTCTACGGGTGCGTTGTCTTTGGTAATTGCGGTCTGGTGAGGCACTTCTAGGTATCTTTCTCTCAGGTCGACTTTTACCAGTCTGTTGATGACGGGTAGGATGAGGACTATTCCGGGGCCCTTTGAGCCGGTCAGTCGACCGAGCCGGAATTGTACCACGCGCTCGTATTCTCGTACGATCTTGATAGAAGCGGCGAAGAGTGCGAGGAAATTGATTAGGAGAATGATGATGAAGAATATCTCGACGTATAGTGTGATGTCGCTCGCTTGGAGGATTACCGAGTTGAAGAGCATTTCCTATTCCCCTGCCTTTTCGACTATCAACCTAAGACCCTGGATATCCTTGACTCTCACAAGGGTGCCATTAGGCAAGTCTGTCGAGCCGGTCACAGTGAAGTCTTCGGCGCCAATGTTTGCTGTCGCCACTTCCCCGGCTTTCAAGTCACTGGTCAGGCGACCGGTCTTCCCTATTATAGCCTTGGGATTTTGGGCCGGAGGCCTATGCATTAGTGTCTCGCGTACGCGGTAGAGGTAGATACTCCCAAGGACTCCTCCGCCCCCAACTATTCCGAGAATTGTGTATGTGAGTACGCCGATCTGAATGAAGGTGCCTGATCCCGACGGAGCCGACGAGGGTGCAGGCGTTGATGAAGGTAGGCTGAAGATGAGGAGGAAGCCGACGATGAAGATTATGACGCCGGCGATCGCGCTGACGCCATGATGCGTTTTGAGTTCTAGGAAGATGAAGATGGCTCCTATCATCATGAGTACTATCGAGACTATAGGAGCTCCGAATACTCCTAGCCCTAGGAGGGCGAGGGCGATCGCGGAGGCTCCTACAACCGTAAAAATGATGGTTGGATGGTATAGGTCGGCAAGTATGGCGAAGACCCCTGCTAAGAACAGTATGCTGTCAAGGTTCGGATCGCTAATGACCGAAAGGAAGATTGATCTGGTTCCAGCGGTATGGATCGGGGCGTCGCCCGCGTGTAGCGTGGTGAGGGCTTGCTGTGTGTTGTTTGCAGGCAGGACCGCATTGATGACGTTTTGTTGGTATGCTGAACAGGATGTTGCCGTTCCGCAGTCATACGATACGCCCTTGGTAACCATGAGGGCTGTAGCGTTATAGTTTCGATTGTTGTGCTTCGTCAGTGTTACCATATATTGCGTGAATGCACTGATATCTTTCGTTAGGGTGGTATTTTCTTCGCCAGTCGGGATACCGCTCACTATTGGTGTGGCGGACCCGATTACAGTCCCGGGGATCATAACGATGAACTTTGATGATTCCGCGATGTACGCTCCCGCGCTGAATGCATGGGCGCTGCTAGGAGCAATCAGAGTGGTGAAATTGTTGTTGCCGCTGTATTCATAGTCGGAGATTGCGCTGATGATGTTTTCCATGTTGGCTCCGCTCCCACCGTTAGTGTTGAGAATGAGGATGAAATTGTGAATTCCCGCGGAGGTAGCCTCGTTGATTGAGGAGACCACGAAATCTTCAGCTCCGGGATCAATATTCTGGTCCAGCGAGGCTACGTATACGTTAGATTGAGCGTGAGCCTTCTGTGGGAGCGAGGCCTGAATTGTAAGGAACACGAATGCGAGGAGAAGGAATAGTGTGATTCTATGTCTAGTGATCTTCACCATTCAGTGAGTCCACTACTCTATACTCTGAAACGCTTCTGCTTAAGCCTAATCCCGGATTGACGATTCTTTATCTTCCCCTTATTGGGGCATTCTGAAGCAGATTGAGTACGGTGGGGCAGTTCGAGGCCTTTGACCTAGACCCTCGGCTGTTGCAAGGTATCAAGGATATGGGCTTCGACGAACTGTTCCCAATTCAAGCGGAAGCGATCGCGCCCATTCTCAAGGGGCGGGACTTGATCGGGCAGGCGCACACCGGGAGCGGCAAGACGCTCGCTTACGCGGTTCCTATGCTTCAGAACATTAGGCCTGAAGCTAATGGGATACAGGGGCTCGTTCTCGCCCCGACACGCGAACTGGCTGAACAAGTCGCGGGGGAGTTCGCCAAACTAGCTCGGCATCTTAGGATTCGGGCCGTTCCAGTCTATGGAGGCCAGAGCATAAACCTGCAGATAGACCGATTGCAGGACCCAAGGGCCAAGATTATTGTCGCTACTCCGGGCAGGTTGACGGACCATATGGAGCGGAGAACCGTGAAGCTCGATAACGTGAAGTTTGTCGTTCTAGATGAGGCGGACCGAATGCTGGACATGGGTTTCATCGACGACATCAACTACATACTGAACCAGGTCCCGAAGAACCATCAGACGGCTCTGTTCTCGGCGACTATGCCCGAAGAGATCGTCCGACTTAGCCATCGGTATCTTCGCAACGCTATCACCATATTCATTGACAGCGATGAGCTGTCGGTTGACACCGTTGACCAGAAAATTGTCCAGGTTGAAGAGGATGAGAAGTTCAGAGTATTATGCAGCTTTCTAGAAAAGGACCTGATTAGTAGAGGTCTTGTGTTCTGCGCTACTAAGATTCGATGCGACAGGCTTGCTCAAGCACTGCACGCTAACCGTTACGATGCAATGGCGATCCATGGCGATCTTTCTCAGAGGCAGCGAGACATGGCCATTCAGGCTTTCCGGACGGGCAAGACGGGTCTCTTGATTGCCACGGATGTAGCGGCACGAGGTCTGGATATTCCGAAGGTAAGTCACGTCATCAATTATGATATGCCGGAAGAGCCTGGGATGTATTTTCACAGGATCGGTAGGACTGCTCGGGCGGGAAGAAGAGGCATCGCTATCTCTTTTCTCACCAGGGAGGATTGGGCTGTATTCGAGGGATTGAGGCGTATGACCTCCGCGACGCTTGATGAGATTAGTCCACCCGACGTTCCTGGCCTCAATATTCCTCGGATTCACCTTCCTGGTCGGCCTATGGGCGGTGGTGGCGGTAGGAGACCTCAACGACGTTACGACCAGCGAGGAAGGTCTCGAGGCCGTCGAGGTAGATGGTGAGACTAGAAGATTTGTACGCGAAAGACCGCAGGCCGGAAAGTAAACGAAGAGGGGTCAAGGATGACTGACAAACTGGCGGGGAAAGATGATTCCCAAAGGCTTCTCGGTTACGTTGAATCCGTGGCAAAGGAATCGCGGAAGGCCCTAACGCTGGAATTTAACGAGAAGCACAAGGGGATTCCGTTCAACAAGACTGGACATATCATGCGGGATAGTCTCATTGCGTGGTTCGGTCGACGGGACAAGAATCTGAAGATCATTGCTGAATCCGTCAACAGTGCCAAACTAGGGGAGGTCAGGGCTGTCTTTGGTGGAGAGACCAAGAACGTCCGTTTCAAAGTCCGGGCAGATGCAACATTCTCGCTTGCCGGAGGATCGGCCGATTCGCCTTGTTATCTGAAGGAACTGAACGTTTCAATCGACAGGCACACCTCTTGAGTCAGTCCACCGTCGTAGCATCACGACACATAGGTGCCATGGAATCAAAGCTCCCATCGTTTTCCCACTAGCTTAGAAGGTTAGTAACGGAGGCTTAGAAAGCCCCCTAGACAAACAAATCAGCCCGAGCCATTGTAGCGTGTCTCGAATCAAATGCGACCGGTAATTTTCTTCGTCGGAATCGGCATGGTTATCTTGGGTCCTCTTGTCACCCTGTCCGCTTTCTCATCGTGTCTCGGGACCATATTGTCCGGGAACGTTCGTGCCTGTGTGACGGACATAGTCTACTTTGTCCTCGGTGGGATAATATTCGTCGCTGGAGTAATAACCGCGATAATCGGTGTCTTCGTTCCAGATCCTCTGTCAACTGTTTCATCAGGGCCCTCGGGAGGGTCCGTACCCCAGCAGTCTGGGGTGAAGGTCATATGCAAGAAGTGTGGGCATGGATACGACTCCAGCCTCTTCTTCTGCCCCTCATGTGGGCAAAGGCAGGGCTGAAGTTAGTCGCACGTGTGTTTCGCATTAGATCCCCCCGTCCCTTATCCTTTCGACTATTCACTGCCATGAGGGTCAAGCGATGAAAACCATGAGGGTTGTCTTGATCGGGCCTTAGCGATTGTAACAAGTTCCTTTTGCTCTACGATAGCGTAGCGTCAAGTGGTGGCTATGCTCTCTAATCTCCGTCGCTCACGAAGGGGAGTGGCCACCATCATCGCCGAGGTAATGATGGTTCTTATCGTAATACTCATGTCCGCAATCGTGTATGTTTGGGTGGTTCCGGCATTCACATCTCAGGCCAGCAAGGATAACGCTGGTGCTGCGTATGCTGAAAAGTTCGAGACGGTACGGGCTCAATTCGCAAATAATGCCGTGTCGAGTCCTGAGACTGTGGCAGCTTGCGGGTCCCAGGACACGTCCGTAGGATGCGCCCCTAGTTCATACTTGACATGCGGCGGGTCCATAACATCAACGTACACAGGGAACGTCCTTGTTCCCGCCAACGGCGTCTGCCTGATTACTGCTGCAACGGTCAACGGGAACGTGTATGTATATTCTGGTGGCAACTTGACCGTGATAGGCGGTACGATTAACGGGGGATTAGAGGCAGACTCCGCCTTGAGCGTGACCCTGCAGAACGCTAAGGTCTCCGGCTTCACAGGTTTGTATAATGTTGAGACCGTGAATATTTCGGGAAGCGCACTCAACACTTCTGGCCAAAGTATCTGCACCGACGCCTGTGGTGGAGCATTGTACGCTGGGGGTCGCGGCTACTTTAGCATGACTAACTCCAATGTAACTGGGCAGGTGGAGAACGAAGTTGGCCATAACACGATTGTTAACAATAATCGCATCACGGGGAGGTTGGAGATCGAAAGTGCCGACCTTGGTCAGATAATCAATAATGTGGTCGGGAGTCTTGACCTTGATGCGAACGGGACGATCGTAATCGCTGGGAATACTGTAACTGGCGCTACGGGATGCCCAGCTCCTCCCATAGCAGGGAAATCCGTTTGCTATGGCTCAAATGCCTGGTGCGGCACTGGAAACAACCAGATTCCTTCTGGCCAAACCAATGGCAGTTGTATTGGCAATGTGGAAGTGGATGTTAGGAACACCGGATCTACACCGGTGACGTTCGTCGCAGTCTACATGACTAACATCCCGTTGGTCGGTGTTCCATCGTGGCAACTCGCGTCTGGAAATCCAACCCAGTGTGGAAGTGGACAATCCGCGACATGCACGCTACTTCCTATTGTGATTCCGGTGGGAGATATGGTTGAGATTACTATGGGCTGGACCGCGCCCTCGGGAGCGTTTCCACTGCCGTGGAATTACATCTACTTCATCTTCGTCTCGTCGCATCAGAACTATGTCGACGGATACCTCTACTTCCAGCAAGGGCTTGGAATGCCTCTCCAGTCCCGCTTGGAACAGAGAATCTGCCCCCCCTGCTACTAGATTGGCCTGTAGAGTTTACTCAGCCACTGGCCACACACCTCGATCGGGAGACCTTAGCGAGCATTCGCTAAGATTTCGCGAAGATGGGCACAGAATGAACCCTGATCTGCGATCTGGGAGGGGAGTTCCATACGATGCCCAGTTTACGCTTGCATGATCCCCCTAAATGCCAGAACAAAAAAACTCCTTCACACTTTAACGAATTCTCGTCGTGAGAAATCGTTCGGCATAAGCCCTAACCCAGAGTCTGTCGTTGCGATTCTATTTGAGCGCTATTTTCTTCCTGGAAACCAGCGCTTCATGCAAGGCCAGATTGTCCCATCACAAACCCTGGCCCGCGCGTCTCCTCCATAAAACCCGTTACCTGGGGAGTCTTGCTGCAGAAAATTCTGGATTGAACTCCATCTCTCGCGACACAAGCGCAAATGCTTAGGTGGTTGAAGATTGGAGTCAGGCTCAGACCATCGGTATGCGGGACCGGTGGGATTTGAACCCACGACCTTCGGGTCTCGCCGCAAGGAGCGCCGGAGCCCGATGTCCTATCCTGGTTGTCCTCGCCAGCCATGAAGCTGTCCGGGTACGATCTAGACTACGGTCCCTTGTCCAAGTGGAGATTTGTCGCAATAAAAACTAGTTTTCCCGCAGGACTGCGACAAGCGTCTGAAAGAATTCATGTCAAAGACGGAGACTGTCGAGTGGACTCTAGGCTTTACGTCACGTTAATAACGCCGCACGGCAAATATCCTATTCCGTCATGGCTTCATCGCGGATCTCTCGAAACTTGTTCTGGAGCAGCCTCTGGATCTACTCGCTCGCAACAGGGTTGGCAAGCATGATCTTCATGGCATGGGCATTCTACGTCGAAACCACAGGGAGAGGCGCCCTATTCATCGAACCGAATCGTGTCTTGGCGGCCGGGGAGCTCGCGACAGTCGCGACAGGAATGATAGCTCTTCTAGTCCTCTTCTTTAGGGGGCTCTCCCAGAAGGAACCGGTTCCGACTGAATCTTCGCGGGAATAATCTTTTCGAGCACGGGTCCCATAATCCTCGAGTATTTTCTGGAAACCGCGATTCTCACAATTCTATCCTTCAGACGGAGCTGAATCCTATTCCCTAATAGCTGAACTTGCTCTAATTCATCGTAGGGAAAGTCAAGGTCGCCGTGGCCCGATGGGTCGAGAAGATTCTTCTTGATCTCGTTTCTCCGTCTCTGGGTCACGAATTCCTGCAGGGAGAAAGCTGTGATGCCCCCCACGATGATACCGAATGGCCCTGCGAGAGCCGCTCCCAAGAGAGCTAGGATTAGGGCGGTTGCGACTGTTAGGTTTGCCGAGCTCAGCTTTCTTAGAACTAGCTTCTTGTCAGAGAATGCTATTGTGTAAATGTTGGTTCTAATGACTCCTTTGTCGAGCGATAGTTTCAAAGGACCCAATTGGTCGGCTGGAACGACTATTCCTACTGCTTTTCGAGTTAGGATTCCGATGACTATGTTCAAGCCCCCGAGCGCGAATCCAAAAAATGAGGCGACAATTTCTGAGGAGAGAAGCAGAATGCTTACGGCAAGAATCAGTCCGCCAGCGATCAGGATATTGATTCTCAACGCTCACGTCTCCCTTTAGCCCGCATAGCTTGAGACTAGGGCGAACAGTAGCATCGAGAGAACTGCGAGACTTATCAGAACATACTTTCCATCTCCTTCCTTGACAAAATAGACCGAGGATATTGCCACTCGAAACACTGGAGTGGCAATAAGAACAACGATTGCGAGATAGATGATGCCCGAATCGTTTCCACGAAAGGCAGAGGCAAGCGTGTTAGCAATATCTGATCCGGCAGCAGAGACAACGTTATCGAAACCGTGAGCCGCCCAGACAGAGAGTCCGACTAGGCTTAGTAGAGCACTCGTTAACACTCCGATACGCAGTGAGTAGGAGACGAGTCTGTTGAGGTCCACGGCTCTTACAAGACCACTGGTAGATTGAATCCTTTCAAGATCATCAGCAGAGATATAGCGGCGAGCAGAATTCCGAACGCGACCTTCACTCGCGTTGGAGGAGTCACCTTCAGGACCCTAGTTCCCAGCAGTGCTCCTCCGGCGACTCCTACGATAAGTGGAGCGGCGAGCAATGGATTAACGTCCCCTCTTAGCAGATAAACAGAAGCGCTGGCGGCGGCCGTGACGCCGATCATGAAGTTACTGGTAGCCGACGCCACTTTGACAGGAATCTTACTTACGAGATTCATTGTGGGGACGTTGATGATCCCGCCGCCCACGCCGAGTAATCCCGAAACTATCCCCGCGAAATATCCGATGAAGACTGTAAGGGGTGTCCTGGTGACTTCGTACTTCACTACTCGATTCAAGCTGCGGTCCTCATATTGACTCCCTAGCGCAAGAATTCTAGATGTCTTGTCGGGCCTCACATCAGCGGGAAAATCTATTCCTCTCGCTCTAATCATCACGATCGTGGCGTATAGCAGGATTAGCCCAAAGAGGAAAAAGAGTACGGAGGCGGGCAGGAACACAGCAACGAAAGCTCCAGTAATAGCCCCAGCCACAGTGCCTATTTCCAGAAACATTCCAAGCCGGAGGTTGGTGAGGTGGTCTTGAACATAAGTGGCGGCTGATGCGCTTGAGGTAGCTACAACGGAGACGATGCTTGCTCCCACAGCGAGGGGCACCGGGACTCCTTCAACAAGCGTCAGAAAGGGAATGATCAACACTCCTCCTCCCAACCCAAAGAGAGCCCCTATGAACCCGGCGACGATTGAGACGAGGAAAATGATCAGGACATCTACGGGTCCCAGTACTACCGTCCGGCGCACCTTCAAAATCCCGTCCTAGAGAGTTCTATTAAGAAGATTCTCACGCCAGAGAAGTCTCAAACTAAGTTTGAAAGATATGACCATCGCGCCAAGGGTTACAAGCGGCCCATTCTCTGATCCGTTCGGACAATTCAGAGCCGAATGCGAAAGAGTACTACGAAGCGCGTACTCGGACCTGCAAAAGTCCGACAGAAAGCGCTTTCCTGAATTAGATCTCGCCTCGAGTCTAGAAGACCCTCCGAATCAGGACTTTGGCCACCTCGCAAGCTCTGTCTCGTTTGAACTTGCGAGAGTTCAGAAAACTAAGCCGATGGCAATAGCCAAGGAGATTGTCGAACAGCTAGACAAGACAAACGCGTACGATCTTATCGAGTCAGTACAGGCTGCAGAACCCGGCTATGTGAATTTCAAAGCGAAAATCGAGACTCTGGCCCAACTTACACTCGACGCCATTCTTCACGAGGGATCTTCCTATGGTTTGTTGAAGACCAATAAGCCGCAACGTGTCATCGTCGAACATACTAGTGCAAATCCCGCAAGGCCGATTCATATCGGGACCGCAAAGAACTCCATCTTTGGCGACACGTTGGCCCGAATTCTTGCCGGGCGAGGCCATGATGTCAAGACCCACTTCTACATCGACGATACTGGACGACAGGTTGCCCAGATGGCCTACGGATACAGGCTACTCGGAGAGCCCGGGCCTGACGGAAAGCCTGACGAGTTCTTCGGAAAAATATACTCCATAACCTCGACCCTGGTAGAACTCGACGAGAACAAGAAAAGGCTGGCTCTGCTCAAAAATTCCAACGCCTCCGACATAGACATTGTAGCAGTTACCAAGGAACTAGATGAGTGGGTCGGTGTCGCCGCAGAACTTCAGAGCAAGCACCCGGTCGAGTTCGACCTCATCAGCGAGAAAGTGGGAAAGGACCCGGATCCTCAGCGGTCGATCAACGAGCTAATCAGAAAATACGAGAAGGCAGACCCAGAGACTCGAACCCTGATCCGTCGGGTCAGTCAGATGGTGCTCGCCGGGTTCGAAGAAACCCTTCGGAGAGCCCACATTCACTTTGACCAATGGGACTGGGAATCCGACATGCTTTGGACGGGAAGAGTCTCTGAACTACTCGACCGTCTCAAAGAGACCGGACTTGCACACAACAAAAGTGGCGCTTGGGTCCTCGATGCCGGAAAGGCGGTGGATGATCTTGCACTTCGAGAAAAGCTGGGACTGTCAAAATCCTTTGAAGTGACTTCTCTAACCCTCACGCGATCAGATGGAACCACACTCTATCCGACGAGGGACATTGCTTACAGCCTGTACAAGTTCGAGAAGGCTGATCGCATCATCAACGTGATCGGGGTGGAACAGTCTCTTGCACAGCTTCAGGTCAAGGTTGCAATGTGGATCTTGGGATACAGGAAAGAAGCCATGAACTTCCTCCATTTCCCGATTGGACTACTCACGCTTGAAGGACAGAGGATGTCGGCTCGAAGAGGGAGGTATCTTACGTTCGACCAGTTACTAGACGAGGCTCTGCTACGCGCAAGGGAGGAGGTGGGGAAAAGGTCGACTGAGTTATCTACGGACGTCAAGCACCGTGTCGCCGAAAGCCTCTCCGTCTCGGCGGTCCGGTACGCTATGCTTTCTGTCGAATCAGTAAGGTCCACAAACTTCACTTGGGATAAGGCGTTGAACTTCGAGGCGAACAGTGCGCCCTTCATCAACTATGCGTACACGAGAGGACTCAGCATTCTCAAGAAACTCGGCTCAATCAAGACACCTAGCGCCTTCGACAGGCTCACTGAACCTGCCGAACAAAATCTGGTCCTGGCGCTCGCACGGTTTCCCGAGACTTTCAAGAGATCCGCTGAAGAGCTTAACCCGACTCTTCTCTGCTTGTACGCCAATGAACTAGCTCAGAGATTCCACGAGTTTTATGAAAAATCTGACATCTCACACCTGCAAGATGAAGAACTGAAGGGGCAGCGTGCAAGCCTAGTCGAAGCAACTGAGACCGTGCTGAAATGCGCTACGGGATTGCTTGGACTGAAGCTTGCTGAGCGAATGTAGAGTCTAGTGGAAGTCGAGGATCTTCTGGGCGATAGCGTTGCCCATATCGCTAGTCTTGGCCGTGCCCCTCAGATCGAAGGTCAACACCTTGCCCTCCTCCAAAACCTTCATTGTAGCCTTCTCGATCTTTGACGCAGCTTCCGGTTCCTCGAGGAAATCGAGCATCATTCGCGAGGCTTCGATCATAGCGATGGGGTTTACCTTGTTTTGTCCGGTGTACTTCGGTGCGGACCCGCCGGCTGGCTCGAACATGCCGTAATGATCTCCGATATTTCCGCCTGCGGCGACACCCAGCCCGCCGACTAGGGCCGCAGCCTCATCGGTCAGAATGTCACCGTAGAGATTCGTTGCGACCACGACATCGAAGCTCTCCGGTCGCCTTATGAATTGCATGGTTGCGGCGTCAACGTGAATATCCTCTAGTTCAACTCCCGGATACTTTTTACCGACGTTCAGCACGGCTTGCTTGAATATCCCGTCGGTTAGCTTCAAAATGTTAGCCTTGTGAACGAAGGCGAGTTTCTTTCGTCGCTTCATGGCAAGGTCGAACGCGAATTTCGCTATTCGTTCAGAGGCTCTGGTCGTGTTGATTTTAATTGCGATTCCTATCCCAGGGACAACTTCGAACTCCTTTCCAACGTAGAGATCCTCCGTGTTTTCACGGACCACGATCATGTCGATATTGGGTTTTAGAGAGGGGACGTTCGGAAGAGTACGAGCCGGTCGCATGTTGGCATATAGGTCGAACATAGAACGGAGGGTGACAGCGACGCTTCGAGGGGACCCGGGCTTTTCAGGAGTCGTCATGGGTCCTTTAAGGCAGGCGTCGGTCTTTTTGATCATATCTACGGTCTTCGGAGGAAGATTCGTTCCGTATTTCGAGATGACGTCGAATCCGGCCTCTCCCTTCAACATCTCAAGCTTGACGTCAGTCACCTTCTGGACCGCGTTCAAGACCGCTAGCGTCGCTTCGACAACTTCAGGGCCGATTCCATCTCCCGGCAATACAGCAATCTTGTGAGTCTTAGCCACCATCAGTGCATCGAAGGTCGAGTCGGCTTGGAGGCGTTGAAAAAGCCTTTCCTGGGCTACAGGAATTCTTCCTTGGTATTCCTTAATTATGGTTGATATCAATGGCGTCCCGAAAGCGTCATGATTCGCGCGCCGAAGGGTCTCGAGGGCGTCATAGTCGCTACGACCTCTCTCACCAAGATCGACGGTCAAGCGGGACGACTAATCTACAGGGGCTACGATGTTACACAGTTGGCAGGACGGGTTTCCTATGAGTCCGTTGCTCACTTGCTGTGGTACGGGCATCTGCCGAATCGGCAAGAACTTTCCACCTTGGAGACTCGGTTCTCACGCGAACATGCTCTGCCGAATCAGGTCGTAGGATTTCTGAAGGGAGAATCAAAAGTAGCTGAGCCTCTTTCAGCGTTGCAAACGTCTGTTTCTATCTTAGGAGGGCTAGGAAGTCGGAATGAACCCTCACTGATCGACTCTAGCATCGGCCTAACGGCTCGAATGCCCACGATCGTCGCCACCTATCACCGCTTGAGAAAAGGACAGGAACCAGTCACCCCTCGACCCGGGCTAGGCCATGCTGCGAATTATCTCTACATGCTCAACAGCAAACCCGGCAGACCTGAACACGTACACGCACTGGATTCATACTTCACCCTACTTGCCGACCACAGCCTTAACGCGTCAACCTTCGTTGCTCGAATCGCGGCCTCGACTCTGACCGATGTGCATTCTGCAGTGGTCGCTGCAATATCGGCATTGAAAGGTCCATTGCACGGAGGCGCGCCCATCTACGTCTGGGAGATGTTGCAGTCCATCGGGACCCCCGAGAACGCCGAGAGTTGGTTGCGAGATCGGCTTCAGAAGCACGACAGAATAATGGGCTTTGGCCACCGAGTTTATCGAACTGAGGACCCACGATCAAGGGTCCTAAAGGAGCTTGCTCGACAGATAGTCGATCCCTCACTATTCGAGCTCGCGACAACTGTCGAAGACACGGCCCGGAGACTACTACGTGAGCAGCATCCGGAAAGGCCTATTGATGTGAATGTCGAATTCTATTCCTCGGTCGTTTTGCATGCGGTTGGGATTCCCCCTGAGCTCTTCACTTGCACGTTCGCATGTGCAAGAACTGTAGGCTGGACGGCTCACATAGTGGAGCAGCTGCAGGATAACCGATTGTTCCGTCCCGACGCAGAATACGTCGGGCCTGAAGGTCTAACTCTGGAAGCTACTCCACCAGGGACTTCCGCGTAGGGTAAGACAGAGTCGCGCGAGTTCTCGTCCCATGTTTGAGAAAGGTCCCTAGCTCCTCTTTGCCGGGACCCATTGCTCATTCTTCCAATTCCAAATGAGGTGCTCGTTAGGGTCTGCGGCTTCGATCCGAGATTTTTTCTCGCTAATTGAGTCTACAACAAAGGATGCTCCGCATCCGGCACACTCAGCTAGAAGTCTCATTTCTGACAGCTGCGTCATTTGAAACTCTCGCTTCTGACACTTCGTGCAAGCGAACATGTCTGAACTAAGCCGCATTCGTTTCTACATATGAAATTGTTGCCTATCAGGAAACAGGAGAATGACGGGGGGCAACTTAGGTCTCCATGTTGTACCCGTTATAAGGGGAATCAAGAATGTCTCTTCTAGGGCCGGTAGTCGAGCCAGGACCAAGACGGCGGCCTGCGGAGCCGCAAATCGTGGGTTCGAATCCCACCCGGCCCGCCACTTTCCGCTATCTCGAAAGAAACCTCGCTTTTGACTCCATCTGTCCGTAGTACGGTACTACCACCGATTTTTCCGGGCTTCCGAGATAAGCCACGGAGATAACTCGGGATACCTGGGGAGCCATGGGCTCTTCCCGCCGTGGTCAAATGGGAGTAGAGGTCTCGCCTAATCGCCAAATTCGTAAATCTTGGTTTCGGCAAGTTTCTCACTCTACGCACCCATACGGCAGGCCAAAGGGCTTGGTTCTTAGTTCGGAAATCATTGATGATATGATGCATCTCTTTTTCATATCTCCGAACGGAATAGGGTGAACACGGCGGGAGCTTACCAGTGGGTCTCGACTCCCTAGGTAAATTGGTAAATTACAAATGAATACTGATGATTGGGAAAGTGAGACTCGTGATGAAACGTAAACGTCGTGCCTATTATTGCAATACCTAACTTGCACTCATAGTCAAAGCCTATGGGCACAAGCCAAAAACCGTCGAGCAGTCTGTCCAAGCCCTCGTTTCCCTTCTCGTCGGATACCAACCGTGGACGGAGCATGCGCTACATTGTTGCTGCCTCATCTATGGGCACAATTATTGAATGGTACGATTTCTACATCTTCGGTTCTCTTGCGGTCTTCCTTGCGCCCGTGTTTTTCCCGTCAAAAACACTCGGAACGTCGCTCATTCTCTATCTCGGGACCTTCGCGGCCGGCTTTGCCGTAAGGCCCTTCGGAGCCCTTGTCTTTGGGAGATTGGGCGACAAGGTCGGCCGAAAATATGCGTTCCTTCTGACCATCACTATCATGGGATCCGCGACGACCATCATAGGCCTCCTTCCATCCTACCAAGCTATCGGTCTTCTAGCACCCGCAATTCTTCTTTTCATTCGCATGCTACAAGGGCTTGCCCTAGGTGGGGAATATGGCGGCGCAGCAATATACGTCGCCGAACATGCGCCGGACGAGAAACGTGGGTACTGGACTAGCTATATCCAGACAACCGCTACCGTCGGCCTCTTTCTCTCACTGATTGTTATTCTGGCGACGAGTCTCGGCCTCGGAGCCAGTGCCTTCAATGACTGGGGATGGAGGATCCCATTCCTTCTCTCCTCCGTTCTTGTCGCTGCGGCGCTCTACATTCGATGGCGGCTTAGGGAAACACCTCTCTTCAGCAGGCTCAAAGAGATGGGGAGAACAGCCACATCCCCGATCAAAGAAAGCCTTGGAAGAGACTGGCGTCTCATTCTTCTCGCTCTGTTCGGCGCTACAGCGGGACAAGCCGTTGTATGGTACACTGGACAATTCTATGCGCTATTCTTTTTACAAACGATTCGAGGAGTTGACAAAGTAACATCATACGCTATTGTGGCGACGGCTCTTGCCCTCGGCACTCCACTCTTCATCTTTTTCGGCCGATTATCAGATAGAATCGGTCGAAAAAAAATCATCATGGCAGGATGTGGGCTCGCAGCAGCAACCTACTACCCACTCTACATAGCGATGACATACTTCTCCGACAAGGCCAGCTTCAACGCCCCGGCCCTAACTCTACTCGTACTGACTCAGGTAATTTACGTTACAATGGTCTATGGGCCCATTGCTGCATTACTTGTTGAAATGTTCCCAGGCCGGACGAGGTACACATCCCTATCTCTGCCATACCACCTGGGCAACGGTGAGTTTGGGGGTTTCACTCCCGTTTTGGTGGTTGCCATCAACGTCGCGGCAGGTAGTATCCTAGCCGGATTGATCTACCCCATCGGAGTAGCTCTTGTAACTCTCGTAATTGGTAGCCTTTACATCAAAGAAACGAAAGACGTGAGTATCTGGAAAGAGGTGGAAGAAATGGTTCCGACAACACAACCTATAGGGAGATCGACCGATTCGCTACCTGAGAAGATTCCTTCTCCATAACCATAAGCATGCTTCTCCCAGATCTAAGACGATTTTCTAGGAAAAAAGGAGCGTGGGTTCGCCCAAAGAACTAGCCGAATACCACCTTGCCTGCCTTGAACAAATTGCCTAATTTCCGAGGTGCGATGATTGGTTAGGGAGCCAATTATCATAAGTGCAAGTGCGACTAGTACGAGAAGATACTCAACCCATCCACCGATAGTGTACTGTCTCTCTCAATGTGATGTCCCAACCTGGAGCATCATCGGCCATCGCGCGCGCAACGCCAATGAAGAGAACCACCCAAACCTGCGACCACGATCACATCCTGCGTCATTGCTCTCCCTCACAGACCCGATTCCGATTTATCGGTCTGGTTTGTCAGAATTGCTCTGTCATTCTAACTTAGCTTTTGGGCTTTCTCTCAACGAGGAATGATGACGCATCTGCAAAACGGTTTGATCTATCCATTTGTAGCTGTTTGTTTCCATAGAGCGAGAATTGAGAGCATAAGGTCCATATCTCATGCAAGAATGAGCACGATCCAACTGTAGGTTCGAATCAACTTGTTCCTCCTTGGCGCTCCTGGGCAGTTGCAGAACGTCTAGTACAACTTTCGAAGATGCATGCCAAAGGTTCAGGTTGTGTCGATCAGTATCGATTCCTTTGATGCAAGATCGATATCGAGATGCGAACATGCGAATAGTAATGTCGAGGGGGAGGTAAGCGGTAACTGGATGACGTCTGGATTTGAGTACTGGTGGCTATAGGGGCTTTCCTGGCTGCAAATGTTCTTCCTGTAACGCCCCTTTAGTCATCCGCCATATTGAATACCAGTTTGGCCTTGGCGAATAAGACCTTCAAACAGACAGGGCTTTTTTCTTTGTTTTGAATCAGGAACACTATTATGGATAGTCCGATCATTCTTCTTGCCGGAACAAGTGTCTAGTCCCATAGCTTTCCAGGGAAAGACCGCCTGGATCACAGCTTTCATAATCGCATTGGTATTTTTAATGCCAGTTCTGGCGATTTCTCTGCCATCAGTGACACTTCCTGGAATGCGGGTGATGGACGTCACATCGTTAAGGACGCCGACCTATGCGGAAAGTAACCCGGCGAGAATTCTTGCCGAAAACAACTGGACGCTATGGAATTTAGGAGCGGGACAAGGCGGTTTCACCCTCAACTATTCAGAGAGCGGACTGTTGCTGTCTGGAAGCCTCCCTCCGAGCAGTGAGCCGTCGGCCTTTTCGATTTCGCGACATCTCTCCGTCAATGTGACAGAATATCCGATCATGTACATGCTCGTCGACGTAACACCGAGCGCGGGCTACGGAATACGCTTCTATTCGAACCGTTTGGGATTGGAAACCCCTCTCTGGTCGGAGTCTGATGCGCTCAATCACAGGTCCGGTACCGGACAGTCAGAAAACATTCAGGTGAACATGCTCCAGCTGACAGGATTGAATACTGGCAGGATCTACGACTCGACGAGCAGTGTGACGGTCTACCTTGAAAGGGGGGCGTCATCAAAGTCAACACCATTTTCTCTACAAATAAAGAAGTTCGAATTCCTTGATTTTCCCCTCGTATCTGCTTCAATGATGGGATCATACCACGCCCTATACGTCGGTTTAGGTCAAATTCAACAGACACCCTCGCTGTCCTTGAGAAGCGTACAAGTTCAGGGTAGGGTCAACGCGTCGGTTGGAACTCTCATTGTTGCCTATTTCATCAATGGACTGTTCGTGTATCAGGGTCCAGTTTACTCCATCACAAACACACCAGTCGAAATCTCAATTTCGATTGCACTCACTTCGCAGACCGCGAAATCATTCTCAGACAATCTCCCAAGAGAGTCTGCCGCGATTGTCTTGGTCACGGCGTCGGGAATTTTGAGTCAATTGACAGTCGAACATGTTTCACTGAATTACTACTCCAAAGTGGTCGAAACCTCGCCCACGACTGCCAAAAGCAGAAACGGCCTTCTGAACGACGCCTTCTTCTTCGTGGTATTGCCCGCCTCTGTTCTCATTCTGCTTTACAGCCAGCTGAAGACGACCAGAACTCGGCGTACGTCTTGTGACAGCGCGCTCCAAACCAACGCCAGGCACGGGAACACTGTCTGACCCGCCTAAGAACCGAATTTGAGAAATGGCTAACCAATCCCCTGGTGGCTTCGCGCCCTCTCGTACTCTTCCTCATAGTTGCTGGCACGGTATTCGGCAATAGTACCGGGACCTTTCCTCCCATCGGGGACGTGAATCTCCCAGTTCTCTATGGTTTAGCGCGATGGGACTCCAGCTACTATCTTGGGATCGCCATTGGGGGTTATGCCGTATTTCAGCATGGGTTCTCTTTTAGACCGCTCTTCCCGCTAGTCATTAGGATACTCTATCCACTTTTCCCGTTCGTAGATGTCAAGTCTGCGGAGGTTCTTGCTGGTTTCTCTTGGAATCTTGTGGCCCTGGGTGGAGCCGCGGTCTACTTGGAGAGATCTACTCGACAATTGTTTGGTGCTAGAATAGCAAATCGTACCCTGCTGTTATTGGCGGTCTTTCCTTCGAGCTTTTTCTTCACCGTAATCTATTCCGAAGCAACATGCATACTGTTCATTTCGGCATCTCTCTATTATCTCGAAACTCGCAGGGTACTCCTTGCAGGAGGGCTGGGCTTTTTGGCTGGACTGTCAAGGCCTGAAGGGTTCTTGGTTGCAATTCCATTTCTCGTAAAGGTGTTTTTTGAAGATCAGAAGGTAAGGAAACTGATCGCTGGACTTACCGTTTTAGCAAGCATTCCAGCGTTTGCAATATACGCCTACTCTCAGACCGGGAACACTCTTGCGCCTTTCCAATCCGAGGCGAGTGCATCAAAGTGTACCATTCTCTGTTTCTTCAATAATCCGGTTTACGAAGTCGCCACTGGAGTACTTCCATACACAATCAACCTCGTTGCAATAGCCCTTGCAGTCATTTTCGTGGTACGCCCTTTGGTGAGGGGAACTCTGTCAACGAAGTTATTTCCGTACTATCTGTGGGCCTTCGTAGTTCTCGCCGTTGTGTTCTATTCAGGAGAAGTGCTTTCATTAGCTCGATTCGCATTAGTTGTCCCTCCGGTCTTCTGGGGACAGGCAGAGTACTCGTCAACGCGTCCTCGTTTTTTCCACGGTCTCCTCGTCGGTTATTCGATTATGTTGTGTTTAGCAACGATTCTATGGGTAAACTGGTATCCAATGCTATGATTTCAAAGCTCGATTTCCCCGGGTGGCACGCCTGTCAGGCGGGTGCCAGAATCTCAGGCTTCTTCTCGATCAATTTTTCCATCTGAATAGCATCCTCTCCGTCGGTGTAGTAGCTGTGCGCGATTCCAGTCTCCCGAAAGCCATTCTTCATGTAGAGCTGCAAAGCTTCGTGGTTGCTTCTCCTCAGCTCTAGACGTAACGGACCCGATCTCGACCTTTCGAACAAGTCATCTAGGAGTGCTTGCGCGATCCCTCTGCGTCTAAACCCGGCTCTTACGGCGATGGAGACAAGGTGTTGGTATTCAGACCAGTCATCGACAACCGCATATCCGACAATTGCCCCGCTGTAGACGGCGACAAGAAACGTTTCCGGGTTCGCGTCTGCGAGCTGGTCGATGAAGTAGTTTGGGAACGGGTCTTTGAACGACTGTTCTTCGAGCTCGTAGACGAACCTAAGGTCTTCGGTCCTTACGGGTCGTATCTCGACGTTTCGGGTTGTTAGGGTCTCCATTCTACTTGCTCGCCATTCTCGCCGCGCTGGCGAGAGCCGTAGCAACATTGTCTCTGCCCATTGCTAGTATGTAAGGGCCTAGCCTCGGACCATGGTCGGACCCGATCAGTACTCTATAGAGGGTCTTGAAGAAAGGCCCTGGCTCAAGATCATGCTTCTTTGCTATCGTAAATACAGAGTTCTGGAGATAATTTTCGTCGGCGCTCGCATTTATGATGCCTGCCAGCTCAAGAATAGCCTCTCGCTCTTTCCCTTCGACCTGCACTGGACCGGTCGTTATCGTTTCGATCTCTCTTGCCCAATTGATAGCTTTCTCCAACCGGTCCTGAAAACGCTGATCGTTGGCATCGACTTGATAGCCATATCCAGCCAGCCTCTGTGTAACGAATTCCTTCTCCTTGCCTTTCGGGGCTACTTTGACCAAGTACACGAGAAGGTTGTGAGGGACGTGAGCAGTGGGGGTTCTCGGGGGTGAGAGGTGCCAGACGTATTCGTACAATCCCTGCAATCTCGCCAGTTCCTTAGGGTCTTTTACCTCCTTGCGCCCGAAGTACACGTCCTCTAGCTCATCGAGTTCTGCGATGTAGGTTGGAATATCCTTGACCCAAACCGCTCTGGACCCGACACTCCTCTTGTACATCAAGAGCAGCAGAGTCTGGGGTGGAGCGTACCGAAGCCAGAGTTGTGGAGCGAGCACGTTGCCGACTGACTTTGAGACCTTTGCACCTGTCTTGTCCAGAAAGTGTTCATAGCGAGTATGAAACGGCGGAGGCTCGCCCAGCACCTCCTCCATAACCCTGTCATTGGTCTTTACGGAATCAATGAGTTCCTTCCCATACGCTTCATAGTTTATCTTAAGCGCCGACCAGCGGGCCGCAAACTCTACCTTCCAGCTCAGTTTTCCGTTTCCTGAAAACACATCAACCTCGCCCCGGTGTCCGCACCCTTTCAGTGTCTCTCCGCGAAGCTCCATTCCATCACACGAGTATCTGATCGCATGCCTTGCGGGAAAGTATTCCAGGGCTCTAGTTGTGTATATTCTGCCGCAGTTCTCGCAGACTGGGAAGTAGGGTAGAACCTCAGTGTACTTCTCCTGTCCCAAGGTCTCTTTGATTATCTCGCCAACCCTCTTAGCGTTGCTTAGGATCTTATCGATTTGGGAGTTGAAGAGACCCTCACTGTAGGCGTGAGTTCCCGAGACGCTCCTGTACTTCACTTCAGTCTTGTCCAAGGCGTCCAACAGTAAGCCACTCATGTGAGTTCCATAGCTGTCATGGCAACCGAAAGGGTCAGGAATTCTTGAAACCGGAAATCCGATGTATTTCGACAACGACTTTGGAAGACCAGCGGGAACCTTCCTAAGCCCGTCCATGTCGTCCGAGAAGGCGATGAGCTCAGCCTTCCTTCCCATGCTCTCGAGCGCGAGCTTGATACCGTAGGCACGTGCCGCGTCGCTGTAGTTTCCGATGTGCGGGACCCCTGACGCCCCTAATCCGCTCTCGACCCTCATCAAGTCGACTTGCCGGCCAAGTTTCTGCTCTCTCTCAACAATCTCCAGGGCCACCTTGTCCAACCAGGTGCCTCTGCCAATGATCTGGGGAGCCTCCAGTGCCAAGGTTTCCAGTCATTAGAAGCGAATTGTAGTTGATAAACAATAAATTGTGCAGAAAGAGATCATGACTAAAGTGGCGAATGGTTGTCGGTGACGCTTGAAGGATTCCGTCCCTCAAGCTATCTGACTAGCGAGACGGCCCGGCTGCAAGAAACGATCGGAGACAGCAAAGCAATCGCCGCGGTTTCTGGGGGCGTCGACAGCACGGTAGCGGCGCTCGTCGCAAAAAGAGCGCTCGGAGACAGACTTCTCCCAGTCTTCATAGACACAGGGTTCCTGCGAGCGGGAGAGCCCGAGAATGTCAAGGCGAGGCTCGAAGAGACTTCGTTAGGGTTGAGGGTAAAGCTAGTCAAAGCCGGTGGGCGTTTCTTAGAAGCCACGAAGGGGGAGGCGATGGCCGAGGAGAAGCGAAAGAAGTTTCGAGAGACGTTCTATCAGGTCTTAGGAGAAGAAGCGCGGAAGAATGGCTGTGACTTCATTGTGCAAGGGACTATTGCGCCTGACTGGATTGAAACCCAGGGCGGGATAAAGACCCAGCACAACATCTTAGAGCAGATTGGAATTGATTCTCTGTCAACCTATGGTTTTAGGGTCGTCGAACCTATCTCAGAATTGTATAAGGACCAAGTCCGGGCTCTCGGACGGCATTTGGATATCCCGAAAGACCTATCTGAACGGCAACCGTTTCCAGGTCCAGGGCTCTTAGTAAGATGTATTGGAACCGTTTCTAAGAAAAAGCTGGGGCTTCTCAAATCGGCAACAAGGATCATTGAGGAGAAACTCGGCCCCTTCGACTACGACCAGTACTTCGCGGGTGTCATTGAAAACAAGTTCGCGGAGGACCCACTCTACAAGAGTTTGGACGAGACGGCGGCTGCGGCTCTGGGTCTTCCCAAATCAGAGACTCGCGTCGATGTTTTCGAAGATCGAGTGACTGGAGTAAAAGGGGATACCAGAAGTTACGGCCGATTGGCTGGAATAAAGATACAAGAGGATAGTAGAGAAACGTACGGGTGGCTTCCCGAGAAGCTGCGCGTAGCCCAATCTAGCCTCGTCGAGAAAATTGCAGAGGTGACACGGGTGGCAGTTCTAGTCAAGGAGAAGAGGGGAGGGCCTCCATTATCGGTCGTAATTAGAGCCGTCTCAACCCGTGACTTCATGACAGCCGCGGTTGCTCAGGTTCCGTGGAAGATTCTGAAAGATATTGCAGAATCAATTCTCAAGACTGGCGATTCGTCCCGAGTCTACTACGACATTACGCCGAAACCGCCTGCCACCATAGAGTTCGAGTAGCCCTGACAACTATTCCCGTTGTCTACGTCAAAGGCCAGTACAATCACCTGATAGCTAGGAGACTCCAAGAGCTGGGAGTAGACTCTCGCCTGATGCCTCCGTCTACTCCGCTGGAGAAGTTCGAGGCTATGGGTGTTGATGCACTGGTTATGGGCGGGGGACCTCAGAGCGTCCGATCCCTCGATGGACTGACTAGTGAGCTCAGAGAGGCATCGAACTTGATGACCAAGATCAAGCTTCCGATGCTTTGTATCTGTGTGACCCATCAGCTCATGGCGACGACGTTCGGGGGCATGACAAACCTAGCTAGGAAACCCGAGTTCGGCCCGGTCGAGGTTTCGGTCTCGGATGAGGACACTATCTTGGCCGGTTTGAAGCCCTCGTTCACAGCCTGGGAATCTCACAACGACGAAATAGTTGCGGCTCCGCCCGGGTTCAAGGTTCTTGCGAGTTCAGATAATTGTACTGTCCAGGCAATGAGACATGAGAAGATGAACTTGTTCGGGGTCCAATTCCACCCTGAGGTTTATCATACCCTCAAAGGGGCCGATGTTTTCAAGAATTTTCTGAAGGTAGTAAATGATTACAAACGTTCTTAGTGGAGTAACGTATCGAGCAGACGCTAGACGACTCGTGCCATTGAATCATACGATTTCAGTAAGTTTCAGCGAGGGGTAGCCAGGGTCGAACTCGAATTCGACTCCGTAGACATTTGTGAACGGTTTGACGCCATAGATGACCATTGTTTCGTTGATGCTCTCAATTTTGAGGTAATAGTCCGCTGTTCTCAGGAATGCTTCCCTGATCTTGTTCGGCTCTGAAGCTACCGCGAGTGTGACAGCACCAGCATCGCGGATACTCGCTCCCAGATTTGCTAAGCTCGGAAGTATCAGATTGTCCCCGTAAACTTGGACGAGCTTGTCGAGGTCTATTGCGAGGATTATTGACGATGAGTCTGTCTCTACCTCTTTCCAAATTTTGCCGAAGAGCGTAAAGTCATCCAGTGGATTCCCTTTCAGCGGCACCCTCCATTTCTCTTCTGGAAGTCCATGGTTGTATTCCATGATGCGGACTCTCTCGTTGAAGGTAGCTTCTCCAACAATAGGTCTCAGGGACTCTGCGACGTTTTCCGAGCTGACGGTACTGAACGGGACGATGAAGGAGAACCCTCCTTGATTAACAAAGTTTGCGTTGATTATTCTAAGGAGGAGTCTCACTCCCATGGTAGGGACGGTATTGTTCACGTCAATCAAGATCGAGGAGCCCTTTCTGATCCCACCCTTGAGCATGTTATCGAGGTCCTGACTCCCTGTTGAGAAGAAGGAGTCCGTGTGGGGAACGGGTGAGAGGATGTGTGGCCTCTTTGAAGAATCGCTCTCGAATTGCGTATTTGGCAGCAGCTTGAACTTGCCTTTGTCGAGCGAGAAGAGTGCCCGATCTGATTTGACTCTGAGTCCTCTGAGCTTGTTTATGACAATCATTCTCAACCTCCGACCGTCCATCTCTGAAGATGATAGGGTCACAATGCCATCGACCAGATTCGGCAGGTCACCAACGCGTCCGCCTTCACTCACTAGTACTACCCCTACTCTGTTGTCGTCGGGGTCCGATAGTATCGCAGACTCAATCATTCGTCGCCCATCCTCGCTTGTGTTCCTGAGGGCTCCTTCCCAACTGTCTATGACCATGAGACCTCTGAGCCTGGAACGCTTCAGGGTGAGAACCTTGTTGAAAACATCGTCCGCCTCAGACACTCGTATTTCGGCAGACCCTTCCATTGAGCTGTCGGGTGAGGTCATTCTTGAGAAAGGGTCGTGCATTTCGTGGATCCAAGGAAAGTGTTTCCGGAGCTTATTGGGAGGAACTCGGCTTGGCACGTAGAACCTAGCAGGCGGAACCACGGTGCTCCCCATGCGAGTTGCTTGTACCCTTTGCAGGAGCTCAAGCGCCAGCGTCGTCTTCCCGGCGCCCGGCGGTCCTTGGATTAGGAGAACGTTTCCCGCCGATTCCAAGAAGTTCGAAATGAGATTAAGTATGCCATCGGCTCCGGCTCGCTTGGTTTGGACAGTCTCGCTTTCGTCGAATTGTTGAGTTGCGCTGGTTTGGTCCGGAGACTCATCCTTGATCATCAAGAATCAGTTATCTGACTAGGGAACTCGTCATACCCACAAGAGTTCCGTAACTTGGAATGACGTTTCGGGGTTAGACCGGAACCTACCCCGTTTCACCAGCTATGATTGTCCAGTTCCGAGGAATCGAGATGAGTTCGACTCCAGGTCAACGAGAGATTCTCGGTCAACAAGGGCTGCGCGTATCTTCTTCGATAGCTCCTCGCTGGTTAAGTCGAACAGAATCGGCCAACCATCCTGCGCGTTAGTGATTGGGTGAACAATGATTCCTTCATCTTGCACCATCTTCATCTCGTCCTTTGCACTGCGATAGTTAGAGTCGGGAACCAGAAGGTCGGTGATCTTCACCTTCTCAGCCTTCAGTATTCCTACGAGCTTACCTGCTTCTCGACCTCTTCCACCGAGGCCCCCGACAGGTCCCACGTCCATTTTCACACCTATTGTTCCCGTCATGACCTTTGACTGAATTATTGGAGTGTTGGAGAGTTCGGAGATCAACGCGTTAAGCATAGCATAGCCCGCACTCGGGCCCGACACTCCTGCTCCCGGCGCTCCTTCTAGAATGCTTCTGATCTGGAAGTGCACGTGGTATTTGGAAAGGTCGACTCGGGTTCGGGACCATAGCCATGACTTTACTGCTTCAACAGCGTTCTCGGCGCTCTCTATCACGGAGTGATCAGGGACGAAGGTCTGTCCCATGATCATAGAGCTAGCCTGACCCGTTACCGATACGTGTCTCTCGCCTGAGTTAGCGGGCCGAACATTGCACTGGATGGTCAGTATGCCTCCCGAGCCCCTGTCGCTCGTGTAGAGACCGTACGTCACACCGGATAGAGGTTGGGAGAGGATGAGTGCCTCCGCAATTTCTCGATGTTCCTTGTCCTCTAGGGATTCGAGGCTGGATATTGCCTTCTGGAAGTGGAAGAGTCGTAGTTTGTAGTCGTTCTGGTTCACTTGTTCTCTTTTGAGTGTCGTTCCCTCCTGTTGATAGACGGCAAGAACTTCTTTCAATCTATCAAGATCTTCCTGATACTTCGTGGTGATGTTGTTGACAGCTGACTCTGAAGCTCCTGCATCAGTGATGCCTCTGGCGGCTGCGATTTCGGAGGCCCAGAGCCGGTGGGCTTCGGAGACGGTTTCTGCGACCCCGCGCGGGCTGAGAATTCGCTGTCTCCGGAACATCTTCGTTATCTTAGCAGCGTCCACCTCGGGATGTAGGTATGGCTGCATCTTCCGGAGGTGAATGGCGACAACCTCAATCCATTCGGTGTCGTTGAGTGGCGGGTGGATGTAGAAGATGTTCGGCTCGAACCTATCTCGGGTGGCCTGATCAATGAGCTGCTCCTTGTTTGAGGTCGCGATGACCACTACTTTGTCTTCTGGCCGGAGTTCGCTGAGTTCCGCCTTTACCTGCGCCAGTATCTTATTGCTAGAGGGATCGCCTCCCCAGAAGATAGCGTCAGCCTCATCGAGGAGCAGGATGCACGGGCTCTTCTGGCGGACCATTCCGAAGAGATCCTTGATCCGTTTCTCCGGGTCTCCCATGTAGTTTGCACCACTCATTAGTTCGCCCCCTCGCACTTTGATGAAGCCGACGTTGTTCTCGGCGGCCGCTACCATGGCTAGTAACGTCTTTCCCGTTCCAGGGGGTCCGAGTAGGAAGAATCGTGGATTGGACTGGTGGCCCAGTTCTCTCATTGATGGGTTGAAAGCGAGGGCGATGTGGTTGAGGACCTTGTTCTTAACGTCGTGAAGACCACCGAGGTCTTCGCGGCTCACTTTTGGCTTCATCACGTAGACCGCGTCAACAACCTCCTGAGATTTCTCCTGCTCTGAGTAGAGTTTCACGTTGCGAGCTGCTGCCGCGAAATCTTCGATTCCGGCTGAGATTTTGGGCCGTTCGATGGTTCTGAGGTCCGTCATGGATTCTCGTATCCTCTCACGCAGGGGCGCTTCTTTTGATTTCCGGACTTCGCGGAAGATCTCTTGGACGTCGCTTGGGGTGAGCGAAGCTCGTCGTCTGATGGTTACTTCTCGTTCCATCATGTCGAGGAGATCGTCGGCTTTCAGATTGACCCATCCTTCTCTCTTCAGCGAGTCGTTCACAACTGCTAGAAGCATATCGCGAGTCACTCCGTCATTCAAGCTGACCTTTGACAATCGTCGACGGATATCTTCCCGGATCTTCTCGTAGGCGTTGGTCGCTACGATCACCATGGTTCGGGATTTTCCGCTGACGATCTTGTCAAGCCAGCGGTTCAGTTCGTCCTGAATTCTGGTATCTTCTATCTCGGCACCTGTCTCTCCCCGGACCTTCCGGCCAAAACTCTGGAACTCATCGATGTAGACGACTGAGGGGACGGAGCTGGCGTAGTCGAGAAAACGGCCGAGCTGTCGAGTACTCTTCCCGTAGAATTCGGAGTAGACATCAGACCCCTTCAGGATCACGGGGGTCACGAGGACTCCGCTCCGATAGCCTTCTAAGAGCATCTCTCGCAGCGAGACCATAGTGAGGAAGGTCTTGCCTGTTCCGCTGTCTCCTGCGAGACAGACCGCTTTGGGCAGCTCTTCTCTGCCAAAATACTTGGTCAGTGAGGGATGCCGCAGTACATGGAGTCTGAAAGAGTCGAGTAGGAGGTTGAACTCTCTGTCCCTGCCGATGAGATTTGAAGGAGAGAACTTGTCCGGTGGATATTCTCGGTCGAGGCGCTCCTGGATCTTTCGGAATCGTCTGGGTGAAACTCTGGCCTTGCTCCATCTACCGTATGACTTGTCGACTGATCGGAGCGGGACGAGGAAGAGTCGTCTCAGCCATGGTCGGCGGTCCCACCAAGGTCTTACCGAGCCGAATAGAAACTCGGAGAGTTGGTCGTCGTTCGATGCTACTCGTCGCTGATTCTTCAAAAATCTAATCCTCCATCATGGGTTTTAGGTCGAGGAACTTGTCCAGTCCTTCGCGGGCGAGGTAGATGATCAGTCCGAGCACTGCGACGAAGAAGAGCGAGAAGAGATCGACGAGGGGGAAGAGGTTGAGTGTGACGAAGAACAGGTACTGCGCTACTGATATGATGACGGTCTCCCCTAGCATTAGTGTGAGGCTTATGATGAAGCCGGCAAGTAGTGTTCTGAACGCTACGTCGATCCATAGGTAGATCCTGTTCCCACGGTCTAGTGGAGGCAAGTGGCCCTCAATCCTTCTCTTGTCATCCTCGAACTTGATCCATCGGTAGCCGACGAAGGTGAACTGTGCTCCGAGTATTGTGTAGAGTATCTTGATCCAGAGGGGGAATGCGTTCCCGAACTGGCTGAACCAGCCGAAGAACGAGGACCAGGTGAGGGGGATTCCTCCCCCGTTGCTTGGGGCTGGCTGAAAGTCTGCGAATATTGTAAGATTCATGTCCCCTGCTGACACGTAGTAGGAGGTGTAGAGGCTGTTCGAGTGGCTGACAGGATCATTGATGGTGATCGCGGTTGTGTAGGTGCTCGGGTATGAGAGCCAGATGTTCAGAGTGTAGAGCTGAGTTGAGTTCGTAGTGATGGTGAAGTTCTTGGCGGGATAGTTTACATTCGAGACGATGGCGGCTGAGAGGTTTCCTCTCACAACCACTGATCTGATTGCTTGCTGGGTTGAGCTTATGATGAGCCTGTTTCCTGCGTAAAGGCTCACGTTTTCTTGCGGGCTCGGGGCCGCCGCGTATCCGGGATTCAGGATTGAGGCTGTGAGTACCAGAGCAAGGGCTACCAGTATCCATCTTTCTTTGTTCAACCATCCGATCACGCGTTTCTCTTGACCGTGAAATCTAGGCGGAACGTGCAGTCAGTGCACGTTGTTGACAATTTGAAGTTCGGGTGTAGACTAAGCTCCCGTAACTCTAGCGGAAATGATACGGTTACGCGAGCCAGCGGGTTTTTAACCAGTCAAGATTGGTCGTAGCTTCACGTGTTAGCCGTGGCCTCGGGCACTACCACATACAAGCGCATGTTTCTCCGCTGGGAGGTTCTGCGAGGCTGGATGCCCGCAATCGTCTTCGCAGCAATCGCCGTTGCTATCGAGGTTCTCTACTTCAACTACATGGTGAGCCGTGGCATGATGGATGAGGCATTCACCATTTCGCTCGGAGCGCTAAAGATCCCACTCTCCATCGCACTATTCTTCTCTTTGGCAAATGCCATTGTCCTCCTGACGCTCTGGATGAGCGTCTTCGAAAACACTGCTTTCGTAATGGCGGGTCCTGATCGACGAGTGCGCCGAATACTCTACCCGCTTAGAATGGTAAAAGCGGGGGCCATCGTCCTCACACCGTTCACCATCGTTCTCTTCACCCCGTACATCGTCGAGTCAAGCTGGTTTATCAGCGCGGTAGCTTCAGCCTCAAACTCAATTCCGTCGTTGAAAGAGACGGCTGTCAACTTCTACACATGGTCATTCGGGCTAGCCAGAATGGACTACTCGGTCAAGTTTGTCTTGTCCCAGCTTTTAGCCGCTTTCTCTTCAACCGCGGTCTCAGGGCTGCTCCTCTGGAGAGTAAAAGGAACCAGGAATCTCATGCTGGCTCTCCGAAGGAAGAAGTAGCTTAGCGAGATATTAGAATCTCGGCTATTCTGCTGAGGATACTGAGCGAGTCCTCTTCCATAGCGCTGAGCTGCGAATCGCTCGGCAACTTGGCCACTCCCCTACCATATGTAACGAGTTTGGTCTTAACGCCAGAATTCGCCAGAAGAGAGCGCGTTCGCAAGAGATCGTTCACGGCTGATGTGGTGACTAGTGGAATCGCGAGTACATCTGGTTTGAGGCTCTTGACGTTTCGAACAACCTCTTCTGGAGACAGTTCTTCGCCTCCATCAAGCGCTGAGAATCCTCCCATCTCCAACATTGTCAGGAGAAGTGTCTTGTCGAATCTGTGAGGATCTCCATGGAGAGAGGTGACCATTACCTTGCCGGAGATTCTTCGCTGTTCCACTTTGAGTCCAGGCCTTATCGCGTTGAGGGCGCTCTCTGCCGCGCGTTCGCAGCTTTCGACTTGCTGGACCGTGTATCTCTCGACTTCATGTAGGTCTGCCACGATGTTCATTGTCTCGGAGATTGCGTCGACGATATCGTTCGTCTCCAATCTACCCCCAACGATTTCCGATGCAATCCGCGCCGATTCTTGATCCTCGCCCTTGAGGATCATCTCTGTGAGCCGCTTTGATGGTTCGTCAATCCTCGGAGTCTCGTCAGTAGTCATAGAAGCCCTTCCCAGTCTTCCGGCCCAGTCTTCCCTCTTTAACCATCTTCTCAAGCAGAGGAGCTGGTTTGAAGCAGGCACCGTACTCGTTCTCCAGAACCTTGAGGGTCTGGTAAACAACGTCGACACCAATGAAATCTGATAGTTGGAAGGGACCCATCGGATGGTTTGTTCCAAGCATGAACGCCTTGTCAATATCCTCCTTCGACGCGACTCCACCTTCGAGGAGTTTGATGCTCTCGTTGAGAAAGGGCATCAATGCCTTGTTGACGATGAACCCCGTCTTGTCAAGAGACTGCACAACCGTCTTCCCGAGCGATTCGACAAACCCTCTAGCAGTCTTGACGGTGGACTCGGAAGTCTGATTCCCTTTGATTAGTTCGACCAGCTTCATCGTTGGAACCGGGTTGAAAAAGTGGAGTCCCAGGACTCGGTCTGGCTTGTGAGTGGCCCCTCCGAGACGCGTGATGCTTATCGATGAGGTATTGGACGCGAGGATTGCTTCTTTTGGAGAGAACTTGTCGATTGTCGCGAACACTTTCTCCTTGACCATGGGATCTTCGAAGACAGCTTCCACAACAAGATTGGCGTTCCTACACGCTGCGTTGAAGTCCAGCGTACCCCGCAACTTTGCGTTGATTGTTGAAGCTTGATCTTTCGTTATGTGGCCACGCGAGATGGCTCTCTCGACGTATTCCCCTACTCGCTTCATCCCAGAGTCGAGAAGCTTCTGGTCCTGCTCCACAACAACAACATCGTGACCGGACGCGGCTGACACGTATGCGATTCCGGACCCCATTGTTCCGGCCCCAACCACTACGACATTCATCTCAAATCGGCTCAGACTCTCGTGCATCAATTGATAGAGCTTTTGCGACGCTTTGTGAATGTATGAACGGCAGATCCGATGAGAAGGGCGATACTCCATCCAGAAAATCGCCAAACTGCTCTACTGAGACCACAACTGCCTCAGCTGTTAGACTTGACCGAGGCTCGAAGAGAGTGAGAATGATGGGTAAGACCAAGACTCCCTCTCTCCCAATCTCCCCCCTCGCGGCCATCTGCTGGATAAGTGCTTGGACTGCTAGCTTTTGATGCTCACCCGATTTGAGAAGTTTTGAGTAATAAGCCGGAGATTCCCAGTGTTTACAATCTACCGCGAGAATCATAGGACCCTTCTTCGCGATCACATCAATCTGCCATCGTCTAGAATCGTCCTTCACGATGATACCCTTCTGGGTATCAAATCCGACAGCCTGTAGGCACTCCTCGGTGAAGCCCTCGAACTCCTGCCAACTTAAGGCTCTGGCTACTTGTTGAAGCCCTCCATGCCTGACCGCCTCGGATGCCAGCTTGAACCGAGCCGAATAAGTGAGCTGTACGCCTGATGGATCATCTAACTGGAGCATTGGGCCGAGTATCAGTGTGACCTGTTCTGTTGTGGTCTTCGCTCGGTCGGCGATCTGACTGATGTTGAGCCGTTCGTTGCCTTTTGTGTGCTGCAGAGTCTCAACTATCACGCGACTTACAAAGTACGATGGCGTTTGCTGCCTTTCCTTATAGTGGTGAGTTTGCAAAGGTCAGCACGAGCATCGCAATCCCGAGAATGTAGAGAAGTTTTCTTGAGTTGCTGACCGGGCTTACGTCATCAAGCGGTTCCACTCCGGCGAATCCTCTGCGGGAGAACGCCATCATTACGAGAACCAGAAGGGCGAATGCCCAGAAACCTGAAAGGAGGAGCAAGATTAGGCCGGCGAAAGTCGCGATCCTGTGTCCGCCGGGGCCGAAGACTGCTCTCGAGATATGACCGCCATCCAGTTGCCACGCAGGCACGATATTGAGGAATGTCAGAAGCGCACCGATCTGGGCGGCGAAGAAGAGTTGTTGATCGAATATCACGTTGGGATTGATGTACCCTGCCACATTTGAAAGCAAAACGAGTAAGAGAGGTTGAGCCGGGAAACTCACTCCCGTCAAGCAACTGTCGACTCTCAGGTAAGTGCTACATGTAGCATTCCAACCGTTAAGCTGGGTCAGCTTTGCTGGAGTCAGTGCCGGTCCAAACAGCATGCTTACAAGACCAACCGCCATAGTCACCACAAATCCAACGACCGGGCCACTAAGTCCCAGGTCGAACAATTGATCCCTATTCGCAGGTGGACCCTTTAGAGAGATGAGGGCTCCGAAGGTGCCGATGGGAGGCGGCCCCGGGATGAAATATGGAAAGGTGGCGTCCAGCTTGTGGTAGGTTGTGGCAGCCTTGTGTCCGAATTCGTGAAGACCGATTATGGCAAGCAGCCCAACAGCGAAGGTCGCCGCCTCGACGTAGGAACTGGCTCCAGGCGAGACTATCTGATTGAATTGTGCCTGAAGGGTCTCCGATCCTCCAAGTCCTCCAGTCCACAGGAAGTATCCCGCAACGGTTACAGTGACAACGGTAGCTAGGAACAGTCCCAGGTTAATGGTTCGTCGGGAGGGTTTTATCTGGGGTTTCTGGAAGACTTTGATTGTCAGCGTGTCTCCGGTCACGCGTATTGCTCCAAGCAGATTTTGGGTTCTGAGTTGTTCAACCACGTTCCTGAACTTTTCTCTCGTCGGTTCCGCTGAAACTAGAATTGTCGGGATCCCGTAGGGATCTAGAAATGCGTCCTTGACCTGGAATTGCGATGCGACTATCGATTTGACTGTCTCTAGGGATGGGCCCGTGTATGGGGCGAAAACCTGTTCAGTAGCTGGTTGGGGCTGTGGTTGCGGGACGTCACTCATTCCTAGAAATCGCCGTTTTCTTCGCTCGCGAGTTCTTGTCGATTTAAACGTGTTGTCAACTGCGAGGTCTAGTAGTGAATTCGACGACAAGATATTATAGGGTCAGAGGTTTTCTTCTAGGGCAGAGGCTAGTTGCTGGAAGCGCCCTATCTTCTGCGGCCGTTTAGACCAGACGATCTCTCGTCGGTCGTCGAGATCAACAGGGTCTGTCTTCCGGAGAACTACAGCGCATATTTCTTCATGGAAGTTTACAAGAGCTGCCCCGAAGCTTTCATCGTCGCGGAGCGTGAGAACCGGGTGGTCGGGTACATCATGTGTAGACTTGAGTTCGGATTCTCAGACCTAAGACGATTCCGGATGGTTCGAAAGGGACACGTCGTGTCTGTAGCGGTGATGCCTGACTTTCGCAGAAGAGGGATCGGACGAGAACTCGTAGTCTCAGCGATGAAAGCGCTAGAATTGCACGGAGGCGAGGAATGCTTCTTAGAGGTCCGAACCGCTAACGACGAGGCCGTTAAACTTTACAAGGACATGGGGTTCGATACGATTCGAACAGTTTCACACTATTACCACGATGGAGCTGATGCTTTTCTGATGAGCGTTAGGCTACCCTATACGGCCCTTCCAGGAGTTGCGTCGTAGACGCGTTCGTTCTACGATGATCGCGTGGTTCTTTCGAATAAGGTAGAACCGAGTAGTATTGCGGTTGGTAAGTAGACCAGTGCGACGTTGAAAAGTAGTGTGAAAGGGTTCATTTCTAAGAGCGTCATTGTGAGGGCGAATAACGAGAATAGCAGCATGATGATTGTGGCTGCCTTCCAGGAGAAGGCCTCGTCCTTGTCGACTGGGTCCAAGTTCTAGTCTGACATTGTGCCATGAGATTAGGATTCTTCTTTCTTTCCCCTGAGCTTTCTCTCTTCGTCAGGGTGGAGCAGCCATTTTAGGGGAATGTTCTGGCTTGTCCCGTCTGGGAGCGCGCGCCGGATGCTGATGGGGAGGACTCCTTCCTCCAGCTCCATTAGTGCAATGTCGATGGGTGAGAGTGTCGCGTCTTTGAGATCCAATAGTACTGGTGCGCCCATTGAGACTTGGAGCGCGCGCGCGCCTACGACCCTTGCTCGTTCGAAGCGTGTGAGCTTAGGGGGCCCGATCTCAATACTGTCGGGCTCTCTAGTACTCACTTGCTCCCTCTTCGCCACCTTCTCCGTTGTGTTTCGGAGGTCCCGGAGAGTCTTTCGATTTTGCTGACGCTATCACATCATCTATCTTCAGAATCATTCCAGCAGCTTCGGAAGCGGATTTTATGACCTGCATCTTTACGCCGTGAGGCTCAAGCACGCCTTTCTCCTTCAGATCTGCGGCCTTTCCCTCGAACACGTCAACACCATACCATGTCTGTCCTTTCTCGTGTGCTGCTCGGAGCTGCACCATGATGTCGATCGGGTCGAGTCCTGCGTTCTCTGCCAGAGCTACAGGCACGGCTTCCAGTCCGTTGGCGAAAGCTAAGACGGCGAGCTGTTCTTTTCCTTCCTGTTTCTGGGCGAATCCTCTGAGCTGCTTGGCTATCTCCGCCTCAGGGGCGCCTCCGCCTCCGACGATTCGAGGGTCTCGAACCACGTCCCTGACAACGCACAATGCGTCGTGAATTGACCTTTCGGCCTCGTCGACGAGTCTCTCGCTTCCACCCCGAACGAGGATTGTTACGGCCTTCGGGTTCTTAGCTCCCTCGACGAACGTCATCTTATCGTCTCCGATCTTTCTCTCTTCCACCAGCGCTGCCTTGCCTAAGTCGCCTGCTTTGAGATCGTCAAGGTTGCTCACGATTTTCGCGCCGGTTGCTTTAACGAGTTTCTCAATGTCAGACTGTTTCACTCTTCGGACTGCTAGAATTCCTTTCTTTGCAAGATAGTGCTGGGCTACATCGTCGATGCCCTTTTCGCACAGTAGCACGTTGGCGCCTGCGCTTGCAACTTTCTCCACCATGTCCTTCAGCATCTTCTCCTCTTCGTCGAGGAATGATTTCATCTGCTCCGGATTTTCGATGTTTATCTTTGCATCGAACTCTGTCTTCTCCACTTCAAGTGGGGAGTCGACGAGGGCAATCTTGGCGTCTTCGATTCTCTTGGGCATTCCTGGATGAACTACTTCCTTGTCCAGAACGATGCCCTTGATCAGGACGGTATCAAGAAGCGATTCTCCAGGCTTCTTCTCTACCTTGATATCATCAATGTCAACTCTGTAACCTCCCTCCTCATTCTTCTCCGCAACCTGAAGAACTGCGTTCACCGCCAGCTCCGCTATTTGCTCGTATTCGGCGAGAAGCTTGCTAGCCAATGAAACGGTGGCTATTTTCTTCAGCATGGCCTTGTCAGTCGGATCCACTTTGATCGCGATCTGGTCAAGAATCTCCAATGCTTTTGCTGAAGCGATGCGATAACCATCGACGATTACAGTTGGGTGTAGGTCCTGGTCGAGGAGGTCTTCTGCTCTCTTCAGTAATTCTCCCGCGACTACGACGGACGTTGTCGTGCCGTCGCCCACTTCATCATCTTGCGTTTTTGCTACTTCGACCATCATTTTTGCGGCTGGGTGCTGGACTTCCATCTCGTCGAGTATTGTCGCGCCGTCGTTCGTGATCGTCACGTCCCCGAACCCGTCGACGAGCATTTTGTCCATGCCCTTGGGCCCGAGAGATGATTTGATTGATTCGGCGATTATCTTCGCCGCAACAATGTTTGCCTTTTGGGCGTCCCTTCCTCTAGATCTGGATGTTCCTTCTTTTAGAATAATTACTTGCTGACCCGTCAGTTCTGCAGACAATCTTCCCCTTGCTCCTCTATTGCGATTCCAGCGACACAAAACGCGCGCGATATAAATTTTGGCAACCAGAGGAACCTCGAAACCGGGAGCAATCAATACTTCGAGGAATCCAAGAACCGATCCGCAGAATCCAGCTTCATTTCAGCCCTTTTGGTCCTCGATTTTGAGGCTGCGGATTTCTCAGACCATTCTGATGGATGTCAATCGGATCATCGCGCTGATTGAAGACAGCTCACCATGAAGCCTTGGAGTCAAGGCCGCTCGAAATTCTTCCATTCAATTTCTCCGAGCTATGCAATAGCTACTGGAAATTTCCATAGGAGTTCGAATTTCCTCACAAATCACTCCATAGAGAGTGATGAAAACAGTGCACTAGACTCGCCGGGACAAATTTCTCGCGTTTGTTGCAACAGGGTTTTGCATTACTTGACATTCGAAAAAACCTCGACGAGTTGATTCGGTGTCTCAGTGAAACTAGCGGACTGGCCTTGGAATGGTTTTGTCCTCGGTCTTCAATAGAGAACTCTTTTAGAGTAATCCTTCCAGTCGTGGGAGAATCGGGGATTCTATTAGTTTGCGGGAGCTTATCAGAATCAACCAGCCTTTTCTCGGTAAGGAAGAAATCGACTCGGCCGTGGAAGTTCTTCGAAGCGGGGTACTTACCGACAAGAGTGGGATGGGTCCTCGGGTTCTTGAGTTTGAGAGAAGTTTTGCTAAGTGGGTCGGTGCAAGACACGCGATCGCTGTTGTGAATGGCACGGCGGCGCTTCACGCCGCTTTACTGGCTGCTGAGGTGGGGCCGGGAGACGAGGTCGTTGTTCCTTCTTTCACATTCGTGGGTGCGGTCAACGCGATTGTCCTGGCAGGAGCTACGCCGGTCTTTGCAGATATAGACAAGGATACTTTCTGTCTCAGGACCGAAAGTATCGATGAGGTTGTGACTCGGAAGACGAAAGCGATTATTCCGACGGATCTCTTTGGATTGCCTTCGGATCTGAAGGCTGCGTCGGATCTAGCTAGGAGTAAGGGTATGATAGTGATTGAGGACGCTGCTCAGGCTCACGGCGCGCAGTATGATGGTAAACGGGTTGGGTGCGTCGCCGACATGACTGTTTTCAGCTTCTACGCTGCGAAGAACCTTACCACAGGGGAGGGTGGGATGATTACGACCAACGATGATGAGCATGCTCAGGCACTTCGAATGATCCGGTCTCACGGCGAGCAGCGACCATACTGGACGGTGAGGCTCGGCCATAATTATCACATGACGGAGCTCGCGGCCGCGATTGGCCATGCTCAACTGAAGAAGCTTCCAGGGTTTTTGGAGCGGAGGCGGAAGAACGCTGAGCTAGCTACCCAGAAGCTGGAAATGTCTGGAAAGTTGATTCTGCCTAAAGAACCGGAGGGACGTAAACACGCTTGGTACGTGTATACCGTGAGGTTGCGAGGAGTTAACGCGGCGAAGCGGAACAAGATCGTCGACAAATTATGGAACAAGAATATTGAGGCGGCGGTCTATTACTCAACTCCCGTGCATTCTACGCCATTTTATCGCGAATCCAATCTGGCAAGGAGGGGGCGACTTCCAGAGACCGAGAAGGCTTCACGCCAAGTCTTCTCTCTGCCCGTCCACCCGCGGCTCGGCGAGGAAGAGATGGAGTATGTTGCCGAGACTCTTCGCAAGACAATTGCTTGATTCATCTTGTCCCGCATTCCCTCCTCTGAGGTCTCTAGACCCAAGGTCATTTTCTCGATTGAGGGCGTTGGCGATGCCCTTGGAGAGTTTCATAGGTTTGCCAGTCCCCGCACCTCTGACGCCCTTCTGCGGAATCTTCCTATCGGAGGCCGGGTGGTACGCTATGGTGAAGAGGTATACTTCCAAGTCTCGGTCAAAGCCCCAAGCGAGAACCCCAAAAGCAGTTTAGATGTTGGAAGCATCGCGTACTGGCCGATGGGTGTTGCTGTCTGCGTGTTCTACGGTCCTACCAAGCCGTACAGTCCCGTGAACAAACTTGGGAGGATTACTGATGGGTTGGATCTTTTCAGGAATGTGAAAGAAGGAACTATTGTAACGATAAAGAAGGGTTAGGCTGCGGCGGGTTGGTATATTCTGATCCTAGCGTTGCCGCCGACGAGGGTAACTAGTTTTCTTCTCTCGAGCTCTTCGAGTAGATCTTTGGCGACGCTGAGTTTTACGTTGAACTGGCTTGCAAGGCTGTAGGGCGTGATAGCGCTCATCTTTCCAACTTCCCCGAGGAACTTTGGATCATTCATGTCAGGTGCTTGGAGGCCTCGAGACCTTTTCTCTGCAACACTCTTAGTCTTGCCCCCTTTCTTTGGCTGTCCACCAGCCTCTTCCTTTCCCTTGTCTGGCTGGTCCTGTGTCTTCTCCATCTGAGCCATGCTTCTTTTCTTAGCGCCACCCATAATAGTCGAAAGACCCTGTTCCATATCGGGATAAATACGTTTTCGGACGGGAGCAGCCGAAACGCTTATTCATGCTCGCGAGGAGGACCCGGCCAATCTGACCTTTGTTGTCGAGTTGATTCTTTGAAACTTGTCACCGTGAAACTTCCAGAGAAACTGATAACTGATGTAGATCAGCTGGTCAAGGCCGGCATCTACCATAGCAGGAGTGACGCAATACGTGCCGCTGTAAGGGATCTTCTCCGTCGAGAGCTATGGCATACCAGCCAGGGCTGAGAACATCTAACTCACGGATTGTCGTGCAAAATTCTGCACGGCCCGCTCAGGATCGCTCGACCGGGTTATCGACCTGCCGATTATGAAAAAGTCTGAGCCTGCGTTTGATGCCCGAAGAACTTTGCCCCCTTGGGTGCCGATTCCCGGGGAGTAGATGTGGATGCCGTTGCGAAGCTTTGCTCGGACTTTCTTAACTATGTCCAGCCTGTTCCCACCGACGACGGCCCCGTCGGCTCCCCACAGATCTGCTTTCTCAGCGAAAATCTCGTACTGGGGCCGCGGCTTACCGTGAGAGCTTCGAAGCACGAGTTGTCCGTACGCTTCCGTTGCCCCAGGGTTGCTCATGTATACGAGCACTATCACTCCCTTTCCAGCGTTGTGGGCGAGTTTGAAGACTGGTTCCAGTCCCCCCTTCCAGCCTGCTATAGGGTTGACGATTATCCCATCGAAACCGAGTTGGAAATAGGCTTGACTGATCGCCGAGTTTGTCTCGTCAATATCTCCGAGTTTATCATCGATTATGCAGGGTAACTCGTTTGCGTGCGAGGTCGCGATTAGGGTTCGAGTCTTCTCCATTCCCAAGTTCAGAACAGTTTGCCGGCCGAGCTTTATCGCGCAGATGTACGGGGCGGTTTCTTCGATTAGGTTCTTGCCTGTTCGCAGTAATTGTCTCGGGGGTGATCCTTGCAGATCGAGTGCGAGGATAACTCTGCTGAAGTTGTTCTTTGAGGCCGAGAGAATATTTTCGCGAAAATTACCGCTACTGTGGTCGCGTTCTCTCAAGTGAGCTTTGTGCCTTTCGCAAGAGAAGCTATCTCTTGCTTAAGGGTTTGGTCTGGTAATCGTTTCGGTGGAGCTTTGAATCCGTATGCAGAGATCGTGATGAGCGGACCAGTTTGTCCCTGATCCCAAGCTAGTCTTGTCATTCTGATGACGTCTGTCACTATTGCCGCGCATGCCGGTCCATCTTCAAGTGACATGCGCATGTCAAGAGAGAATTCTGTTCCGCCAAAGTATTCGCCTTTGATGTTGAAGTAGCTTGTTCGGCGGTTCTCCATGAAATCTACAAAGTCAGAAGAACCTGCGACTATCGGGAACTGGTAGGGCACCGCGGCTGCGACGGCCGAGGTCTTGATGTTTCTCTTGATCTCGTAACGCTTCTTGTCGAGGGAAAGTTCTGATTCGGTTCCTCCTCCGATGTCGAGCTGGTAGGTCTCGCCGATTCGTATTCCACGGTCCACCAGTAGTTCGAGGACGTTTCTGTGCAGGATTGTTGATCCGATCTGGTCCATTATGTCATCACCCGCGAGTGGAATCTTCTTTTTCCGATACTTAGACTGCCAGGCACTGTTGGAAGCAATTCGTGCCGGGGTAGCGTTGATGAAAGCGCTCTTGGATTGCAGGGCGGCTTGGGCATACATTTGACTTGCTTTTGACGCGCCGGTCGGCGTCAAATTCACCAAGACTTCTACCTTTGACTCTGTCAGAATCTTGGCTGTGTTGCTTGGTTTGGAATCGCTGACGAGTATTTTCTCTCCCGCAATTGGGGAAACGCCATCTAGGGGCTGAGCCATCTGAACCTCGACTCCAAGGTTTCGGGGCTGGACGAACTTGCGCGTGTTGTTTGGTTCCTGGAAGATTGCTTCGGATAGGTCTTTGCCTACTTTTCGTTTGTCTATGTCGAAGGCTGCGACGATGTGGATGTCGGGAACAGAGTAGGGTCCGATCTTGGTTCGGGCTAGCCCGATCGTCTTCTTCTGTTGTCGATAGTATTCTATTCCTTGGACTAGGCTTGAGGCACTGTTGCCCACTCCGGCGATTGCTACTCGGATCTTTCGAGCCATTGATTTAGACTCGATCGTGGGAAGGATGTAACGGAAGAAAAGGGTTTGGTCTCCGGATTTTGTTCTAGTTCTTTGGGTTCGTGAACTCGATTGCTAATTGCGCGAGCGACGCGGTTCCGAACTTGAGAACATCCTCGTCCACTTTGAATCTCGGGCTGTGGTTTGGATAGATGCAGCCCTTGGCCGGGTTTTTGGTTCCAAGGAAGTAGAATGTTCCCGGGGCTTCGTGGAGGAATCTGGAGAAATCCTCTCCCCCTAGTTGGAGCGCCCTAACCTTGACTTTCGTCCCAGGCATCTTGCTCAAGATCTTCTTGGCTCGTTCCGTCACCTTCTCATCATTGATTGTTACGGGATAAGCGTCCTTTTCGAACTCTACCTCAGCTCTCGCGCCGAAAGCCCGAGAAACACCTCTAGCCACTTCCGCAACTTTGGCCTTGGCTCTCTTCCTCGTTGCCTCGTCCAGCGTCCTTATGGTTCCTTGAAGCACTGCCTGGTCAGGTATGATGTTCTCTTTAGTGCCCGAGTGGATGCTTCCCACGGTGATGACGAAGGGTTGGACTGGATCGATCATTCTGCCTGAGATGCCTTGGATCGCGATTATCAGCTGCGCGGCCACATAGATTGGGTCTACGGTCTGATGGGGGTAAGCCCCGTGACCTCCTCGTCCGATGATTTTGATCTCGAATGTGTCTGGCGCCGCCATGACTGGTCCGCCTCTGAAAGCCAAGACCCCGGACTTTTCGTCGCCGTCTATGTGGAGCCCGAAGACAAAGTCGACTTTGGGATTCTCCATTACTCCGTCCTGAATCATCGGCTCCGCTCCTCCCCTTCCGCCGTGCTCTTCCGCGGGCTGAAAGAGAAACTTCACAGTCCCGACGAGTTTGTACTTGTGATTCGCGAGTAGTTTGGCTGTTCCGAGGAGCATTGCTACGTGAGTATCGTGACCACAAGCATGCATCACTCCATTCTCCTTCGATCTGAAGTCAATGTCAGCCATCTCCTCTATTGGAAGAGCATCCATGTCAGCCCTGAGGGCGACGACTCTTCCCATCGCCGGTCCTCTGAGAATTCCCAGTACTCCCGTCCCGCCGACTCCGGTTCTGACCTCTATGCCTAAGCCTCTGAGCCTCTCAGCGACTAGCTTGGCTGTGGCTTTTTCCTTGTAGGCGAGCTCGGGTCTCTGGTGGATCTCTCTTCTTGTTTTGATAATCTCCGGCTCTATCTTTCGAGCTTCTTTAAGAAAGTCTACCATTTATCGGCCACTTTCATGATGCCGAGATAGGTCTCCCAACATTAAACCTGACGGGCCGAGCTGAACTATCTGAAGAGGTCGAATTCTTCGGGCCTCAGGAGTTCCTTGATTCGGCCTTGGCCCTTTGGTGCCTTGTAGCCTCGGATGATTGCGACCGGCACTCTGTCAGCTTTGTTCATTACTAGCTCGGCTGCTGATGCCAGCTCGTCTGCGACAGCTATCTCTGTGACTTGCAAGGTTCGTCGGTACATGTCTTTGGTTCCCCTATAGTCGTGGATTGGTTTCATGCCTGAGATCCCAATCGCGAAGTTGACCTGGCCCATTCGCCACGCGCGGCCGAACGTGTCTGTGATGATTACTGGGACTTTTCTTCCTGTGATTTGATGGATCGTCTTTCGGATTCGGTCTGCGGATGCATCTGAATCGTGAGGGAGCAGCGATACTGAGTCTCGTGTTGTTCCGACGTTTGACTGGTCGACTCCAGCGTTGGCGCAGATGAAGCCGTGGGAAGTCTCGGTGATGAGGTGGCCGCTTTTCATTCGGATGATTTTCCTACTCTCTCTCAGAACGGCTTCGACCTGTCGGGGGTCCTTTCGGGTCTCGTTCGCTATTGTCTCGGCAAATTCTGAAGGAGTGATCTTTGAGAGGGGAAGTATTCTTCCCTCGGCTTTGGATACGATCTTCTGGGAGATTACCGCGATGTCTCCTTGCTTAAACTCGTCTCCTTGGTCTTCGACCCTGCTCACGATCAGTTTACCTAGGTCGTCTCCTTTCTTGACATCCGGAATTCTGGTTACAGGAAAAATGGTTAGCATAATTCTAGCTGGCTCCGGGAAAGAATGACTCTAGCTTCTTTGCGCCAGTGAGTTCTTCGTAGTCGAGTCCTACTGCGTCTAGAACCTGTTCAAATGTGGAGCGAATGTACTCCGTGTATTTTTCCACGTCTATCTCGTGGATATTGGCGAGCTGCACCGGTTTGACTCCGGAGCTACCTGTCACCTTTACGAAACTAACTAAGTCTCCAGCCTTAATCTCATTGCCCCTGTCGCTAAGCTGCTGAGCGGCCTTCACATGTTGGGGCGTCGTCTTCGTGTAGCCAGCGACCGCTTTGCCAATCATCATATTGAACGCCAGGTCCTCCATCGAGTATTTCCTATTTCGAAGCTTGCTGTATGAGTCTTGAACTAGGTCTTTGATCTTGATCCGGGCTTGGTCAAAGTCCGGGTAAGTCTGGACCTGGCCCAGAATCTCGATAAGCTGATTGAAAGTCGCTTTGATGAATTCTGGGGTGTGTCTCTTCTTGCCCGTCAGTCCTTTGATATCAACGCGATTGTCTGGAAGTACGCCGAGGTAGTTCTTCTTACGCTCGCTCAAAGCGACATAGCGATAATTCTTGTCAACTTCCAATTCCATGCCGAGCTCCTTCTTGGACCAGCGTATCAGATCGTCCAGCTTTGACTTGTCCGGGGTTCCAAGAAAGAGGGAATCAGTGTCGCCATAGAAGACTTCGATTCCCAGACGTTTAGCCTCCTGTATCGTGCTTGTGATGTCGAATCGTCCAACCGCAGCAGTCGACTCGGCCAATGGTGGGCAATACAGAGAGAACCTATCGCTTCCGAATACGCCGTAGCTTGCGTTCAGAACGACCTTGAGCGCGTTCTGGACGACTTGGTACCAGCTGAGGGTTGAGGGGTCGAGCGATTTCTCCTTGGATCGGGGCTTGTACCATCTGATCCTGACATCTCGTAGTGATCCGACCAACTGGCTCTCCATAGCGCGGTTTTTCCGGCAGACCCAGTGGTCTGTGCCAGGAATCTTGTTTGTTCTGTCTTCAGGGTGGTTGCAGAGGATTGTCTCATAGCCAAGATTCCAAGTCTTAATGATCGAAGGATACAGTGATGCGAAGTCTAGGACTGCGACTTGGAAGTGTACTCCAGGAGTCGGGTCAACGACCATTCCTCCCTTGTACTTCTTCCCCTTGATGACGGCTGTTGTGCTCGTGGAGCCTTTCGATTCCGTAATCTCTTCGTATCTTGGAATGATGTAGCCGCGAAGTCGGTGTTCTCGGAAGAGCATGCTCCTGATCCATCCTGAGACTCCTTGGCGGGACATGTCTTCGATTGGCAGGAAGCTAATCCTAGAGAGAGCGGTAACAAGCTTCATCACCACTTCGCCATCGAATCGGGTTAGGTTCAGAACTAGCTCCGCATCTTGGTAGCAGTAGGCCGCGAGTTCGGAGTATGAGAGCCGGGAGATGGGCGTGGAGATCTCTAGCTTTCCGGTCTCGAGAAGTGCCTCCGATATAGCGTCGAGCGTGGATTCTCTATATTTGCCGCTGAATGCATAGACTTGGATTGATCTGTTGAAGAAGAACTTGTAAAGGTCGAAATGAATGCCGTATTTGAGCCCTGCTGATTCTCGTCCTAGCTCGATGGGAATCTTATCTCGTGTGAAACCTAGCTTCTCTGCTCTGTGGAAGAGATATCGGAGGTCGAAATCATCGCCGTTAAACGTCAGGACAAACGGATAATCGTTCAGCTCCCTGAATATCGCGGATAAGAGCTCCTCCTCCGTCTCATAGAAGTCCAAGAGCAGCCCAGAGGGAGCCTCAGCATCTTCGACGTCAAGCCCCGGCCGTTTCAGAATCAGAGCTTTCTTCACATTATCGTTGGAGGCGAAACTCGCGCAGATTACTTTGTGCTCTGCCTCTTGGGGATCTGGGACTCTGGTGTCGATTGGCGAGTGCACCTCGATGTCAAACGCCACTCTCCTGTAAGTGGGTACTGGGAAGTCTAACAAGCGAAGCCACCGGTCGAGTAGGCTCTGATAGACTGGGTCGGCCTCGTCGAAGACAGTCTGAATGTTTATCGAGCTACTTCCTGATTGAAGTGGGACGAGGTTGCCTCTTTTAATGGAATAAGACATTCCGGGCTCAAGTCTGCGATCGTAGATGTAGTTCTCAGTGTATCGAATGTCTGCTTCCCAGGCTTTGATGATGTCACGGATGCAGCCACTGGGACGTCCGCCAATCGAGAGAGGATCCCTCGCGTAGATCACAGTGACAGGAATATCTTCGCCCTTTAGCGCGTCGAATCTCTTGGATCTCTCGAACTTGACAAAGCCAGGGTGTCTTACGAGGCTCTGGTTCTTCTCCAGCTTTTCAGGTAGCTCTTTGGAGAGGCAGTACGGAGTGTGGCCCGTGTTGTCATACCAGAAGTGAATCTTCTGCGATTTCGGCTCGTAAAGTTTGAGATATACAGCCCGTCGTTCGCCATCGTAGCCAGCCCCTACGAAATATGATTCAGCCAATTCCTGCGGAATGCTTGGTCTGAAGTTCAGCTGCGCCTTCGGGTCCTGCCTCGGTCGGGGAGGAGGCACCGGCTCAGGCTTTGTCATGTACTGGTCGAGGCTGGACATTAACGCGGACCTGATTATCCAAAGCATGAAAGTTAAACCTTAGTTGCGTCAATCTCGTCTTGAAAATGGTGTGCTATCTAGATTCTTGCTGAAGGTGTTGAACAGCAACTGACTCCAGGTAACGCCTCGTTCACTGGCGTTCACGAACAAGGAATGCCTCTTCGTCGTGTCAACCTCGAAAGGAACGACGTCAGCTCCGAATACGATCCGCGAGAATCCAAGCCGGCAGAGAAGGTGCGTGCCCGTGATTCTGATCACTCAATCCAATTCAGGCTTGCTTACCGGGCGTTATTGCTGGTTAGCAGAGGCGCTAGTGAGCGGGATGCGGTTCAGCGGGCCGCAGCCTTGGACCCTCGTTCGAGAGGCGTCAAGCGGGAAGCCTTAGATCTGGTACTAGGAACAGTAAGTGAACAGGACGTTATCGACATTCTTGTGCGGAATGTACATCCCGAAGAAAAGATGGGTATGAATGCTCGCTGCCTGTTTCGGCTCACGGCTTACGCAATGCTACGATTTGGCGCAAGAGGGCAGACAAGACGAATAGAGCACAGTCTCAGAGCGATTGCTCCGATTGATCTTCTCCCTAAGCTCGAATTCTTCTTGGGAACTCTACCTGCCGTCGACCCGACTCAGCTTCTCTCCGGTTTGAGAGATTCAGAGAGAGTCGCGCTTGAGACACATCACCCAGTATGGTGGGTCGATTATTGCTTCCACATTCTTGGCCGCGGTGACGCTGTCGCGTTGCTGTCGTCGAGGCCGCGCCCAAGATATCTTCGGGTCAACCCTCTGAGGAGCCGGGGAAGAACAACTCTGCCCAAAGAGATTGGAGTTCTGGCGGAGAGACTAACTAGGGTTCCCTCTACCCCTGGTGTGTACATTATCACAGGTTCTCCCTCCGCCTTCGCAGAATTCTTCTCGTCGGGATCCTTCCAGATGCAAGATCTCGCCTCCTATTTGGCGATGGAGGCGGGAAATCCGATGCCTGGAGAGAAGGTCTTAGATTTGTGCGCAGCTCCCGGGGCGAAGACCGCTGCAATCGCGCAGTTGATGAAGAACCGGGGTAGGATCGTCTCGGTCGATTATTCTCCCGCAAGAATGAAGAGTTGGAGACGAGAAGTCCAGAGACTTGGAGTAAAGATAGCCGACCCGGCGATTGGTGATGCTTCACGTCTCGGGCTTCATGACACCTTCGACCTCGCAATTATTGACCCGCCATGTACTGGTACCGGGGTTTTTGATCGGAATCCGAGAATGAAATGGCACCTGTCTCCCCAATCGGTTAATCGCTATTCCATTCTTCAGCGCCAGATGCTCGAATCAGCGGCGTCGTTTGTTGATGAGGAGGGTCGGATTCTCTATTGCACGTGCAGCTTGACGGTTGAAGAGAATGAGGATGTTATCTCGGCGTTTCTCAGATCTCATCCAGAGTATGAAACTCGACCTATCCTCAAACAGTACGGGTCACCGGGACTCATGGGCCTTGCTGATTGTCGTAGGTTCTATCCACACCGCGATCGGACGGCAGGCTATTTCATTGCGCGGATGCAACGGACAAATTGAGAGGCGACTAGTCTGCGGGTTTGGTGGGAATAGGTGGTAGTCGGGGCTTCTCGGGGCCTTCGTACATGATTAGATTCTTCGCTTCGAGTGTCTCCTGCAACTTGTTGACTGCAATGTGAACTTGGATTTCCTTCTTCGCTCCCGTGCAGACAAGCTTGCCGCTGGCGAAGATTAGGATTACGACTTTTGGTTCGTCCATGCGGTAGATGAGTCCTGGAAACTGCTCAGGCTCGTACATCGTTTTCTTCAAACTGTAAACGACCTTCTCCAAGTCGATGGTGCCTCCAAGACCCGCGGAAGCTACGATGTTCTGGACGACAATTACTGGTCTGCCAACGATCACGATTCCCCCTTTCTTCAGTTCGTCAACCACCTTCAACACGGCCTTGTGAGCTTGGCGTTCTGACTTTGATCCGGTGCAGACCATTTTGCCGGAACTGAATATGAGCGTGGCTGTCTTCGGCTTTTTCAGACGATAGACCAGGCCTGGAAATTGCTCGGGCCGATATTCTACTCCAGGGAAAATTCTGACTATTGCATTAAGATCTATTCGTTGCTTCAGCGTAACTGATGCGACAACATTCTCAATATTGATGAAAGCCCTACCTTTGTCAGACAACGCAAATCACGTATCTATCTTGAAATCGAAAGAGAATGAGTTTCGATTAAGTTGACCTTGCAGGGACGCCAAGTTCGACGACTAAACCCATGATTTTGACCGCTTATAAAGCAATTTAAGTTACGACGAGTCGACAATAGAAGCTAAAGATTCGCTCGGCACAGGTTCGCCCTTTATGGAATGAGCCTTGGCGCTAAATTCTCAATCCGGTCTGTCATCCTTAGCAAGTCTCTGGCCGATGCATTTTCTGAAATCCATGGTTTGCATCGGATGTTGATGGTGATTACGTCTCCAGCCATTCGCTCTAAGCATAGGAATAGTGGGGGAATTGGAGAATACACCAGATCGTTTCCGCAATTTGGACACCGAATCACAGAAAATACCGGGTGGTGGGAAGAGTTGCTATTTGGGTCGAATGAGAATATTTGTGCCTTCGACTTTGACTTCGAAAACTGGTTCTGAAGTTTGCGCGGGCCCCCTCTTTACTTCGCCGGTTGCAAGGTCGAATCGAGACCCGTGCCAGGGACATTCAACCACCTGGCCTTCCAGCTTTCCTTGAGCTAGTGGTCCTCCCATATGCGTGCAGGTGTTTCGAATGGCGTAGTATTTGCCCATGATGTTTGCCAGGCAGATGGCTTGGCCTTTGTACTGCACCATCTTCATCTTGTCTGCCTGAATCTCTGAGGTCGCGGCTACTCGCATGAACTCTTCTGTCATTCCTGGTTGGGCCTCGGGTATTCTTGGTAGCCTTGAAGTTCTATTAGTTTCTTGCTGCCGCGTCGTACAGTTTTTGATAATGCTCACACGGATACCCGAATGCAGATACCAACGCACGTCTTCATGATTGCGATTGAAAGTGCTTCCTCATTGTCCATTCTGACCATGGGACACTCACCGAGATCCTCCGGGGGTTTCCTGCGCATCATTTGTGTTCATGGGATTTGTCGAATAGTCGATCTTGGAACAATTCCTCGTTCTAGGCAATCGACAGTTCAATCAAGAAAACCTATCGGAGAGCCTCGGGGGGTCTGGAATAGACTATGTGTTGATGAAGGAGGTGGGCGGTTTTGCGTCATCCGAGAACGTACTCTCCCAATATGGGCTGCAGAAACCTTTCCTTTCGAGGTTTCGCCGACTACACGCAGACTCAGGAGTTCGAAAATGGCCATTGACGATCTGATCAGCGTTGCAAAAGATGGAACATGGGGGATCATGTGTGCTGAGTTTTACCTTGGAGGTGTCATCGATCATTGATCGCGGTCGCACTGGTTGTTCAGGGCATCGAAGAGGAGTATATCATGACGCTTAGGGGCCGACGAAAACACGCACCGGCGAGATGGGCTCACATCGACGACAAGCGAATTACCTATCCCAAGATATGATTATCCCAAAAAGTTGGCGGATACGACAATCTCATGCCGAAAAAAAAAGGAGTTTTGGCAGTTCTCTAATGCTGGCCAGCTTGGAAGCACGCGACGTCGTACTGCGAGACGGCTGCCGAGTTTGCCGGGGTCTGAGTAGTCTGTCCGTTACCCGCGTAGTTGTTATCTGCTACGGCGAATCCTCCACTGTTGAAGCCCGCAGGGGTTAGTGGTCCTGTTGGGAACACGGCTTGACAACTCTGGTTGGGCTGTCCCGATGTTCCCGTGTTTGTGTCGGCTGCGACTGGTCTTGCGAGGAATGGTAGCGCTGCCAAAGAGAGAACTGCCACGGCCAAGAAGAGTATCTTCTTCGTTGCCATTGTCCTACCTCTTAAGCGGCTGACGTCTGTACCGCACGAGATAAAAATGTTACTATCACAATAGTACCAAATCAGTAAGAGTCCATTGGGCTAGGATGCCTCTCCGAGGGTGTGAGATGCCTCAGAAGTTCTCTTCATTATCCGTCAGCCTTCTTCGTCTGAGGGTCCATAGGAGACACGGCGGCGAGGGAACCCGATTGATCTGACTCAAGGTGCCAAAAAGAAGAGGGGGATTGGGTAGTGGTTGCCGTTCTTCTTGATCCTTATGCTGCAGTCGTTGGGCAGTGGCTTGCTCGTGCATTGAGTGCTGCGGTAGCGTTAGGTGAGGCTTGGGGGGGAAGTGAAGCCGGATGGTCAAAGTCGCATGGGGGTACTGTTCCTGGCGGACCCGTTGGATGATTGGCATGTGATGCTGCTTGGCTTGCGCCTGCTGCCAAGGATATGACTGCAGGCGACATTGCAGCAATCAACGCGACCGCTAGCAAAGCGACGATTTTTGCTCTCATAGGCTTTCCGAAAGCTAGTACGGTCTGATGAAATATAAATCAAGAGTTTTGAAAGCTGTACAACACGTCGCTCCACGAAGGCATCTAATCCACTCGTGAGTCCACAGATGGAATGGTCAATCCCTAGCTATCAAGGGCGGTGCCGACTCTTTGGAGTGAAGCTGGGAATGGTTGCTTGGTCTTCTAGGGCTTCCAGTTTGGTGCGAGGGTCTTGCCGAAGAAAGCCCTAACATGGGGTCTCGTGAGATAGTAGATGATTCCCAAGTCAATCAGAATACCGATAGCGCTGAAGAAGTTCCCGAAAGCTACCTGAATTATTGAGTTGATGATAGACAAGGCGAAAATCACGATTCCCAACGTCCATGCCCAGCCCTTACCGGAAAGCGCCCCCCACCCTTCAGCTAACCAAAAAATGCCGATAAGTACAGAGAAGATGCCTAGTGAGGCAAGAACGGTAGCCACGTTGCCTGTTGTTACATACGAGACGAGTTGAGGGTAGCCCTGGGCACCCAGATAGTCCTTGAGTGACGATGTGATCGTTCCAACCGCGAAAGACGCGGCTAGTAGCGCGCCACCTGCCACCAAACCGGCTAATCCTCCAAGAATCGCTAGCCCCCCGAGTATCGTCACTCCCGGAGGCCTGCGACGAACGGGCGTGGCTTCGACTCGCTGCATGGTAAGGATAGTTTCCTTTCGGGTTACTAGTTAAGGACTTTTTACCAAGCCATACCACAAAAAGTAGAATCTATGCCGCGATATTTGTCTGGAAAAATCATTCAAATCACTTTGCGTTCTGGAGACGAGTTGTGGAGCGTCGGGGATTCATCAGACTTTTTTCGTTGCCGATGTCAGGTAAGCTCTCCCACCGTTGTTGTGGATTCGCGTGGCGAAGTATGCATCCTTGATGTAGTTGATATTGAACAATGGGGAGAATGTTGTTTCGATTTCCTCCTTGGTAATCCTCCGTGGTCCGCCCCAGTTGGTGGGCTCTTTGTCGCTGAAGCAGAGCATGAAGTATCCTCCATTCCTCGTTAAGACCCTAGCGATCTCCTGCGCAAAGGAGATTCTGTCATTGTCCGTAAAGGTGTGGAACAATCCGGAATCAATAGCGTTGTCGAAACGGTCACTCTGGAATTCTAGCGAGAGCGCATTCGCGAGTCGAAAATCGATTTTTAACTTCCTCTCTTCAGCTTTCGCCTTCGCTGCCACAATCGCGCGAGTTGACAGGTCGACCCCCACGACTGAGAATCCGTTCTGTGCAAGGTAGAGGACGTTCTCGCCGGTTCCGCAACCGACATCGAGCACCGTGTTCCCAGTGAGCTCGCCAGCCCGGACGAGGCCTACGAATGCCGGTTGTGGGCGGCCGATATCCCAAGGAGGTGTGGTCCTGTATGCGTCCTCCCAAGAAATCAAAGTCTACGCCTCCACATTATTAGAGCTAGTCGAGCTGAACGTCTCTTTCATAAGACTCTTCCATCCCGGACCATAAGCTGATGATGACTGAACCAGCAGCTTAGTGATGCCATGTGATCGACACTCAGTACCCGGAAGGTTTCACCGATTTCCTAGAATACCTCTGTGAGAAGCACGGTGTGGATAGGAATCGAGTATTCATCGAATACAGTTCAAAGCCTTCTCCTCCCATAAGGGGAGGTCGACCTGGTTATTACGACGGGTTGCTCTCGTCCCGGCAGAAAGATGGTCATGTTGAGTTTCTCATAACAGTCTTCAGAATAGCTCGGGACCCGCTTCTCACTCTGGGACATGAGTTTGCTCACTTGGTAGACGACTTGAAGTCCGGGAAGGTTGGCAAGCCTCTCGGCCCCCCTGACGATTCACGTGAGAGGAAGTTTGACAACCAGGCTCTTCGAGATCTCAACGCATTCTGGATGCAAAGGAAGATAGGTGCCTCGAAACGTGACGAGCAACCTGTGGGAATTCAAGATGCGATCCCAGAAGGATAAGGCCCAAGATTTTCGCGGACTTCATCATGGAAAACGGATCCTGATTCTTCCGAACGCATGGGATGTCCCAAGTGCACGCGTCTTTGAGGATGAAGGGTTCCCAGCGGTTGCAACATCTAGCGCCGGACTGATGGTATCTCTCGGCTATCCTGATGGGGAGGTGATTGGTCGCGATGAATTCGTGTCGGCTGTCGAAAGAATAGCTAGGGTCCTGTCGGTCCCACTCTCGGTGGACATCGTCGCTGGATTTGGGAAGACCACTAAAGAAGTGGTGGCCACAGTCAGGGCAATTTTGAAAGCGGGAGGAATCGGAATAAACATCGAAGACTTCGCTCATGCAACAAAGAAGCTCTTTCCCGCCGAGA
>DASPWZ010000023.1:0-25926 GCA_035637535.1 Candidatus Dormiibacterota bacterium | reverse complement strand
TTAGTTTTCGGGTAGCCTTCTCCGTCGAACGCGGGGCCCATCTGGAGTGGGTGGTAGACGTCATCCACGAGCGTCACATTCTCACCGAGTATCTTCTCATCCATGCGACCGGACAAGTAGCTGCGTCCCTCGCGATACTGTCTCACTCCGAAGTCAGGAGAGAATCCGGTGCTGGCCGAGACTATGAAGAAGAACAGCATTTCACTCCAGGCATTAGGATCGATTACAACGTCAAACTTTCCTGGCGTGATCTCTGACTGGGCCTTGTTCAGCTTTGCTCGTTCTAGCGCTGTCTTCGAAACTTGCCCAGCGTTCAGTTCTGAGATATCGGCAAACGTGGAATTTGCATATCCTGTCTGGTTTCCATTGTCCGCGTCCATCGTGAGCGAGAAGTAGCCGCCTGTTCCCTTGTAATCTGCTTCGAGTCCGGCGGTGTTGATCATGAAAACCTCGTCAACACTTGTTCCCAAAATTCCGGACGCGAGAAGGTTGTTCTTCCGTGCAAGCTCAATCGCGTGAGCTACATGACCTGCTTTGGCTTCGGCTGACTCCTGCACTGTCCGTTCATGGTACCTGTTGAGGCTGTGATATTTCTGGCGTCCCAGCATCGGGAGATAGTCCGGGTCTTCAGGGGCGGTTTTGAGTTGGGAAACGGCTTTCTCCACGGCCTTTTGAATGAAGTTCTCCTCGAGTCTTCCAGTAGTTGTTCGTGCCTGTTTCTTCTCGGACGCTAACCTTACCGAGAGTGTTCTGCCTTTTGTGAACTGGGATTGTCCAAGTTCATTATTTCCAAAACGGAGGAACTCGCCCGTCGTTGATGTCAGGGTCGCCTCTATTTCCTGGGCTCCTTTAGCGAACTTTCGTACAACGTCAAAGACTCGATGCCCTCGCTCCGTGAGGGGAATCTGCTTCTGTGTGCTGCTCTGCGACATTGTTAGGACGCTCCAAATGTACGGATGTTTCTGAACCTTGAAGGCGCAGCCCCATGACCCGTGCCCATGACTTGCTGCGGCTGACCTTTTCCACAGTTCGGGGTTCCCCAGAGGACCCAGCTTTTCTGGTTGCCGACTGCGTCGCAGGCGTTCCAGAACTCCGGTGTTATTCCTGAGTAGCCGGGGCCCCGGATCATTTCTCCTAGGCTACCGTTCTTGATCCGGTATCCCTTTTCACAGTTGAACTGGAAATTGTATCTCTTCTGGTCGATGCTCCAGCCGTAGTTTGTATCCATAAGTATCCCATCATTTGTATCTTCTATCAGCTCATCATAGTCCCAGTCTCCAGGTTCCAAGCTCACGTTGGTCATGCGAATGATCGGGAGCTTGTATGTGTCTGCCCTCATGCAACCGTTACTCCTAGTCTCTCCAACGTGGGACGCTGTCCCGCGCGACATTAGGTAGCCGACGAATTTCCCGTTCTTCACGGCGTATTTTCTCTGAGCTTGGACGCCTTCATCATCATAGGCGAACGTGCCAAGCCCGTGTCCGTGTGCTAATGTAGCATCCATTACGATGTCCACGTGTTTGCTGCCGTATTGCAATTTTCCAAGCTGGTCAGGTGTCAAGAAGCTTCTTCCTGCAAAGTTTGCCTCGTATCCCAGTACTCTGTCGAGCTCGATGGGGTGACCGCAGGACTCGTGCACTTGTAGTCCGACTTGGTCTGCGCTGAGGATTACGTCCGATTTGCCTTCTGGGCATCCTTCTGCCTGTGTCAGCGCTAGTGCCTCTTTTGTCAGGGTTGGAGCTTGACCTGGAAGGTCTAGCTCGTCGAGGAGTTCGTAACCGCCCAGCACATACTGCTGCATGGATCTTCTCTGGATGCCTTTTGGCCCCTTTGCCGCTACAATCAGTGACGCGCCTGTCTGTGTCAGGTCTTGAAAGATCTTGGAGCCTTCGGAGTTCGCGAAGTATTTCTCGATCCTCGTCGAGAAAATCTGGCCTCTTCTCGCTACAATGCCCTCTTCTTTCATTCTCCCAGTTGCGTCCTGGAGTAGGCCGTATTTCGTATCTGTAGACACTGCGAGCGGGTCCTTCTTCTTCGGCGAAACCCAATCGTCCACATGAACCGGTTCCTTGACGAAGGATACTTTGGATCCTATCTTTGCTGCACCGCGAGCCAATGCCAGTGCCTTACGCGTCGTATCCCGGATATTTTCCGGGTTGACTTCGTCCGTATCTGCGAAGCCCCAGCCTGAATCTTTGTAGAGGACCCTTATTCCAGCGCCAAGGTCGTTCAATTCCTCACTTGCAGGATTCTCGTTGATTACGCTGACAACTTCGGAGATTGTATTAACAAGTCTGAAATCCGCATAGGTAGCGTTCTCTCTAGCGGAAGTCTCAAGACAGACTCTTGACAGCTCTTCCCCAAGGCTCTTTGTAGAATTCACGTCGGCGATTTCGGCCGGGTTGGCTTTAGAGCTTTCTGGTAGGAAGGGTCTACGGCGGGGTCTTTCTCTTTCTGTCCAGCCGAGTGACGACTAGCACGCATGCGCAGCTACAAATACTCCCGTAACCAAGTCAGCCTTGAATCATTGAACAGGGCGGGTCCTGCGATTCGAACAGTCCGAAGAGCATAAGCAAATTCCTAGGAGAACCGGCATGGTCAAATCTTTCGCTTCTTGGTTCTGAGGTGAGGTGTATGAGTAGAAGATGCCCGAGCTGTGGGTCAGAAAAGACAACTCCATGGATGGGAGGAACTGCTGCTGGTAGAAGCAGGACGTGTACCAATGTGAACATTGTGGCTACTTTGGTCCAATCTTCTACGAGACAGCTAGCTCGCGAAGACTCGAACGTGGGTTGTAGGATCCACACTAAAGAATCAAGAACTCGTTACCATCGTGTTTTCTTGATTCCTAGGCGATATGCGCCGTAGTTTGTAGCTAGGTGTATCGGAGGCGTCACGACAACAACTAGTAGGATCGAGATGAGTCCGACTTGGAAGAAAGCATATCCAAGCACAACGCTCCCAAGAATGAAATCGAGCTGGTCCAATATTGGAAACGCCTTGCCAGGTTCTACGTTGAGTCGACGTTTCACGAAAGCACCTAGGAGATCTCCCAGAACTGCTCCAAGCGCAATCATGAATCCCGCTATCGCGAGCCGTGAGTCCACGACGGACTCGGCAAGTCCAATAAGCGTCCCCACGACAATTCCTGCGATTACTCCTCGGACTGTCTTGTGAGGCCCAAAGATTGGCCGGCCATCGGCGAGGCTTCTGCCACCATCAAGCGGCGCACCTCCCCCAAGTACGAGAGGCGCAGCGTTGGCAAAGTAGGCGGGACCAATGAACAGCAGAGCCGAAGTAATGAGTCCCGTCATCTTCCTGAAGGACCTAGCGAACTGGCTATGGTTAATAATTCGAGCCCTAGACGTCTTCTATACCGTCTTCGCCGATCTTGAATAGGGAATGGGAGGCCAAAACTTCGACTCCGTCCTTCTTCTCCAAGATGCAGTCTCTCACACCTGTCTTCGGTGTCTGTCTCAGTCTCAGAATTAGATCAGACCAGTGTTTCAGGGTTCTAGTCGCCACAGGCTCCACAAGCCATTCTCCGCCAGACGGAGTGCTGTGGACCTGTCCAGTCAGCAGGACCCACAATCTGAATCGGGCCGCGAGACTGTTTAGGTGAGCGAGCTGACGATTAAGTTCTCGATTGCGAGCAAAGATCTTCTCGGACCCTCCGTTGTCTGCTCGGTAGAGTCCTGTGATCGAGTCCACCACTATCAACGCTGGAGTCTTGGTAAGCACATTTTCTAGGTTCTCGATGATTCCAACTTGCTCTTTGAAATCCTCGGGTTGAAACAGCACAATCTTTTCGGCAAACTGAGGGCCTCCAATCATACGTTCTAGCCGGTGAGGCGAGAATGACTGGTCAGCATCCACGTAGAAGACCCGGAAGTCCTTTCTTGCCATTTCCAGAGCACACTGCATAGAGAGTATGGTTTTGCCGGTCGATGCTTCGCCGTATAGGAGGCTTATCTGTCGAAGCGGGAAACCGCCTCCCAGCAACATATCAAGTCCCCGAACGCCTGTGCTGAGAGATTCCAATCTTGAATTCGCAATATTTCGTTGCGAGGTAAGAAGCTTAGCCGGCGCTGATTTTAGATGTCTAAACCAGTCGCCCTCGACCTAGAACAAGGTCACACGTTACTGCTGAAGGGACCGGCGTGGATCAGGGCGGAGAGAGGAGACGCGCAGTGCTTGGGCGCTCGAATCCAATCCGACGATTGGACCATGATAGAGGGGTCACGACAAGAACCCATCTACGCTGCAGACGATACTCTTCTGGAGATCAGACGGGGTGCTGGAAGTTCATGGTCTGTGGTTGAAGAGTCAACTGTGCCCGTGGCTTGGAACGAGGCAGCGCAAGTTCTTCAACGGCAGCGAGGGGTCTGCGTCATCATTGGAGAAGTGGATTCTGGCAAGTCCAGCCTCTGCACATTCCTCGCGAACAAATGTCTGGAAGTTACGGGGAAAGTTGGAGTAGTTGACGCGGATGTTGGCCAGGCCGACATAGGGCCTCCAACCACTATTAGCTCGTCTGTTGTCCAGGCGCCGATTATTGGCCTTCACAAAGTAGCAGCGGAAATTTCGTTCTTCATCGGCGACACTAGCCCTTCCTTCGTTCCAGACAAAGTTGTCGCCCTGGCCACACGCCTGAAGAGGCGCATGACGAGGTCAGCGGACACAGTGCTTGTCAATACGGACGGGTGGCTCACAGAGTTCAACGCCCTACGTCACAAGCAGCTCCTGTTTGAAGAGATTCAACCTGACTTGGTCATTGGGCTGAGTCGATCAGACGAGGTCATTGATCCTCTTCTTGACAGAGTGAAGTTCGCGTCGCTGAAGCTGCCAAGTTCTCCCTTTGCAAGGATTCGATCCAAGGAGGAGAGGAAGAAGGCTCGGGAAGCAGGGTACCGGCGGTTCCTTCAAGGGTCTCACAAGTTAGGAATCAGTCAAGAGACAAGAGCGAGACTGTTTGACCAATTGGAACAGACAGTCTTCCCGGAGGATCGGCGCCTCAGAGGGCTTGTTGCCGGTCTCTTGAATCAGAACGACGAACTCCTCAGCATCGCGAGGATCAATCAGGTTGGAAATGGGAGAGTTATCGTTGAGACGAAGACGATTGAGAAGCCGACCATTCTCGAGATCGGAAACATTGCTTTATCGTCAAGGTACGATGAAGTTGGCTATGGCACTCTACATTGAGTAGGATTCAGGGATCGAGTAAACGTAGATTGTATGTTCGTTGTAGTTCTCTTTCCGTGAGGGCTTCCATCCGTTGATCATGAAGTCGTGACTCACGATTCGCGAACCGGGCTTCGCCTCGGCTCTCAGCTTCGGTTTCAACCGTTCGTTCGCATAGGTCGTTAGGTAGAGAGTGATAAGGGTAGCCTCTTTGAGGTCGGCTTGAAAGAGGTCGCGGTTGTATACGTGGACTTTGTTGGTTAGGTTGAGTTTCTCAACCTCGCCGGAGGCGGTTTTGAAGAGGTCTTCTCTTATCTCGTAACCGAACGCTGCTTTGACTCCGAAGTCTTTCACCGCGGTCGCCAGAATGCGGCCGTCGCCGCATCCGAGATCTACGACTACATCGTCCTTTGTAGCCTTGGCTACCTCTAGCATTTTGCGGACAACGTCATGCGGTGACGAGACGAATGGTGCGCAGCTCATCTTGTTTCAAACTCTCTATTCTGTTGCGAGTGGCTTGATGAATCAAACTATTTAAACAACTCTTCGCGAAAAATCGCGAGAGACTCCTCGATCTGGCCTATTGTAATGATCAATGATACCAGAATTCATGAACTCTCAAAGGCAGAATTGAAGGAGCCGGTCCTGATCCAGGGACTGCCCGGGCTGGGCTACGTTGGAAAGGTCGCGGTGGACTATTTTATCGAGAAGCTGAAACCAAAAAAGTTCGCAGAACTATATTCCAGCTATCTACTATTCCCAGACGGGAATCTAGGCATCAATATTTCCGAAGACGGTACATATTCACTTCCCAAATACGAATTCTACTCCTTTAGTGAAAAGGAGCCTAACGCGATATTCCTCACTGGAGACGCGCAGCCGAGCGTAACGGGTCAATATGAGGTCGCTAGTATAGTCTTGGACTTTGCCCAACGATTCGATTCAAAGATGGTTCTCACGATGGGAGGCTACGGCACTAGGTCGGGGAATGACGTGGGAGCGGTGTACGCTGTTGTCGGCGATTCGGTTGTTGGAGAACGTCTGAAGAAGATGGGTGCCAAGCTCGCAAAGGGAGGAGCTGTTACTGGAGCCGCAGGGGTAATCTTGGGTATCGGTCGGCAGAGAGGGTTACAGTGCGCGGGTCTCTTGGGGGCTACAACAGGAGTGTATCCTGATTTGGAGGCGGCTCGAGCAGTGATTCAGATGTTGACAGGACTAGTTGGAATGCCGGTCGAATTGAAGGATTTGGACACGGAGATTGAGGATATGCGTAAGAAGATGGAAAAGTTCCGTCGAACCGAACTCGAAGAGGTCAAAGAGGGTGAGGAGAAGACGGAAGAAGGAAAAGACCGCTACATTACGTAGACGCGATGCTCAGATAGTATATGGCCTTGCAGGAAGCTAGCATAGAGAGAGAAGGTAGGGTCCACAAAGTGAGCCTACTTCAAATGGACAATGCCGTCCTCGCTTTCTGCTACGTTGGAACAATGAAATTGGGAACCCTTGCCGTGTCGACGCCTGGTCTAACCGAGGGTGTAGTGGGCACATCGTCTGTTCTCCTTGGAGGGAAATATCTCATCGCGGCTCGGGCCCTCGCGGAGAGGTCTGCTGCGATTTTCAAGAAGATGAGCCTCGTTTCCCTCAACACGACACTCTCCGAGGGAGAAGCTCTTAGAGTCTACTCAGCGCTTCTGGACAAAGCCAAAAGTCCCTGATCGGAACGATGCTTCAAAAATATTAGAGATGGAATAAGAACCCAAGGGCGATTGTGACTGCCATGGCTGTGAAAGTGAGTGCAGCCATTGCGTCGTCGAAGCTTTCAGTGTTCATCTTATTGTCACTGTCAATCTGATCATAGAGAGCATTGTCGCAATCTTGGGAGAGATTCTCGGCTTCCTTCCAGGCATTATCCATCATCAAAATGACCAGTGGCTATCGTCAATAGTAATTTCGATGTAACGGAGAAGACCGTGACGATTCGTCCAAGATTCTTTAATAGGGTGGGGGATCGATCACAAGTTGGCCGTCGCGTGGCCTCTAGTTGTGACCCGCCGTTCTAGAAAATGGTGGAGACTAGCGCCAACTGTTCAGCTTAGTTGCGGCCGGCTCTTTAGTTTCGTTTCCGTTGTGGCCTGTCACCCACTCAGGAACGATGACAGCTCTGATCAGCTCCTGAATAGAAATACCCCTCTTCTTCGCTATCTTCTCTAGCTCTCGGAAGATAGTATCGTCGAGTGTTTGCATGAATTTGGGCAGAGCAGGCACCACGGTTTCTTCGGATATCAGTATCATTTCTAGGGTTGAAATAAAGTGCTGATGTAACTTCTAGAATTCTGATCCAGTGACAGAACTCGTAGCGATAGTGGTTAGAGAGAAATCTTTCACCGACGAGGGTGTCTCTCCGAGGATGTGTCTCGATGCGGCTTCAACTCTGGAGCGGTACTCTTCCTTGGTGTAGACCCGGACGAGATTCATGAAGGTCCTAAGAACGCCGATTATTCTCGAGATCTCTGAGAGCTGTACGATCTCTTTCTTGCCTGTCGGTGCACGTCTGAAGACCGGTATATCGAGAGGCTGTATCTCCACCGCGTTGTGGTAAGGTACTGAGGGAAGGGTTGGTACGTCAATCATCACATCTTCGACCCTGACATGTGCTCTCTTGGCAATCTCGTCTCTGATCTTGTCTCGCACGCTTTCCTTTGTTATCACGTTTGAAACGAGTTCTTCTCGGGCGAAGAGAGTCTTCTCATAGGAACACTTTAGCAGTCTTCTAGCGTCTAGGTCCTGCATTATTTTCTTGGACTGCTTGCACTCCTTCAGATCCGTCCAGACCTTGTAATCATCAAGCCGCAGGTAGTCTTCAGGCTCGTCAAAAGACAGTAGGTTCAGCTCGTCTTTTGCCGACTCTAGGGCTTGGACGATCATGATCTGGACCGCTCTTGAGGCTCTGTGGAAATAGATGGTTCTGAAGGATTCCAGTCTGGCCAACAAGAAGCTCTCGAGGGTCGCGACTGCTCTCCCATCAACGGACAGGTTTCCGTTGATTACGTCCATGGTGTAGAGGAGCCTGTGAACGTCCACGGAACCATACCCTGCTCCTGTATGGAAGGAGTCCCGGACTAGAAAGTCCATCTTGTCAACGTCGACGCTGCTGCTGATTATCTGGTCGAGATAGGGTCTCTTTCCGTCCCTGAGACGGCCTACGGCTAGCAGCCCGAGTTTGCGAGGGTCAAAACCGGCGTCGGCAAGCTTCGACGCGATTTCTGTCTCATTCACAAGCCAGGGAACGAAGTCTTCATGGGTCTTCTTCAGATGGCGGACCATGAGAGGCTCAAACACGTGTGAGAATGGACCGTGCCCGATATCGTGGAGCAGGGCAGCTATGCGCATCTGCTCTTGCATGTGAACGTCGAGACGTGTCGGCAGGACTTCAGAGAGAACACCTGCAAGGTGCATCGCTCCCACAACGTGTTCAAACCGAGTATGATTTGCTGCCGGGTAGACAAATTCCGATCCGGCGAGCTGGCGTAGTCGTCGTAGTCTCTGGACGGGTCGAGTATCAATTATCGTCTTTTCGGCTTCGCTGATTCGGACGTATCCATGGATAGGGTCCTTGATGAAGCCCCAAGCCTTAGACATGATGGGAAGTGGGCGTGCGACCGCTTATTCTAAACTTCCCAATCGTTTCTTCAGTCGAAACAATTCAGAAACAATCGTCCTCAGTCGGAGACGTCTACGATTGGCGAGTTGAATTCTGAAGCAAGGCTGGGTCCAGCCCAGTGCTAGAAAGACTTCGCGTTAACATGAAAAATAATATTCTGAAATAATGGATGCGAACATAGCGTCAAACGGTTACTTTTTCTTTTTCTTCGTTGGATTGTGTGCGGCGCACGTGTCACACATCAAGCTTTCGCCTCCAGGCCGAGTGTTTGGCTCATCAAGTTCAGCATTAAGGTGTTCGGTTTTGAGATTCTCAGGCCCGGTTCTCTGGTCTTAATATCGGCTGATTCCTCGAGGGAATCTTGTTTGTGGTTCTCTTTTTATTCTGCTGAGGATTATCTGCTAGATGTCGTGATTCGGATTGGTGAAGGACAAGATTCTATGCTTTGTCTGTGCGGTGAAGAACATTGAACGGACCTTCAACTCGTACTACGAGCTGCAGGAGCATCTGTACCGGGATCATGACATGAAGAAAGACCCTGCAATGGATATTTTCAATAAATACAAACCCGCGGTGGCAAAGACTCCAACTGCCGAACAGTAAGCCTCCCCGCGTGTTGCGGTTAACGATTTCTAGATGGCGCTCAACAGAGAGGCCACAAATCCATAGCCGAGGAGAACGATGAATGCGACCATGATGAATATCACAAGGCTGCGCTGAGTATCCAATCCCATAGCGCTCTTCACCGCGATCACTGTCGAAATCGCTATCCAAGCCACGCCGATCGCTCGTGCAATGTCTGGGATTGGCGACACGGGGATCGACATGATGAGGAAGATCAGGCCGGGAGAGGTTGAGAAGAATACTGGCCTCGCCAGTGACCAGTAGTTCGATCTTCCTCCGAAGAGGCTTCTTCCGATAAGAAACGTCAAGGATACCCAGACGATTCCCAGAGCAATACTTACAACGGCGCCGAAAACAGCACCTAGCAGAATCCCTATCGTATTGTATCCGATCGCCGCTGCGAATCCGAATCCAAAACTAGCTCCAGCGAGAGCTAGGACAGTCAGTGCCTGAACTGTCGCTGTGGAATCTTCTTTCAACTCCAGGAAAGTGCCGCGGTTGAGCCGGGCCGATTTCACCATTCGATCCAACATCGTTCGGAATCTGTCAATACTAAGGGCACCAGAACGGGAGATCATCGACGAGTTCTGGAACAGATGTATGTTGACCCGGATTATCAACGTATACGTGGGATCTGTTCAGCCTGTTCCGAATTGTAGGCCGATGAAGGCCAGAATGAGGAGGCCTACCGCGACGGTGAGGATCGTTCGTCGCAGGTTCAGTCCCATCACATGCTTCAGAACAAATACTTGCGAGAGGAAAAGCCAGACTACAGCAACGACTGCGATGGTCCCCTGGAACCAGTAGACTGGAACATCTCCTTGGACTAGAATTGGAGGGACAGGGATTGTGATCAAGAGGAAGATGAAGAACGGGCTGCTCGCGAAGAATAGAGGTCGTGCTAGTTCCCAGTAGCCTGTTTTGCCTTGGAAGAGCTTTGTCCCGACGAGAAAGGCTGTGGCTGACCATACGAAGGCTGCGAAGCATACGGTGACCGTGTTCGCGAGGCTGCCGACGATTATTCCGTAAATTGACAGGTCGTGCCTCTGGAACTGTGTCTGTGCAGTGTAGCCGATACCGTAAGCAAGAGCTGCGAGAACTAGAACTGCGACGGCTTGCCCGGTTGATGTAGTGTCCTCCTTCAGCTCTAAGACTCCTTGTTGGTTCAGTCTGGATGCTTTCTTCATCCGGGACCACATCAGACCCAACTGGAGTTTTGATGCGGGTGACTCGGTTTGGATAGACATTTTGGATAAGCCAGGCTTAAGTGGGTGATTTCAGTCCATGCTTATGAACGAATAGTCAATCCCATACTCTGGAGCTTGGAGGCATGTCGAGAGCTAAGGAAGCCGTCGACCCGGTCGCAGAGCTGAAAGAGACTCTCAACCGTGTCAAGCCCAGCTTCAAAATAGTAGTAATGCCGGACTTCTATCTCGACTATATTCTCACTCATCCGGGAAAGCTGGAGGATCTAACGGCCTCCTTCATGGAGGTGGCTCAGAGGGGAGGAGGGAATCTTCTGGGCTGGGGACACACGGTCGGGCGGGGAGGAAACGCGTCGAATGTGGTGGCTCAGCTTTCGAAGCTTGGTTGTCAGGTCGTTCCGATTATTGAGACAGACCAACTTGGTAAAACAGTACTTCAACACTTTCTCAATGGTGTGGACCTTTCGCACGTTAGGACAACGGGGACAATGTCTCGGACACTGTCGTTTGAGACAGAGCACTCGGGTAGGCGCGTCAATATCATGGTCAGCGACCCGGGGTCTCTGTCCCAGTTTGGCCCCGAGAAACTGACACAGGAGGACAAGCAGCTGATTTCTGAGGCTGATTTTGTCTGTGTTCTAAACTGGAATCAGAACCTGAAGGGAACGGACCTCGCCGAGAAAGTCTTCTCGATAGCCAAGGAGGAGGGAAAGGCTGTCACATTCTTCGACCCCGGAGATCCTGCGTTACGGACTGGCGAGATAGAAGGGCTGAACCAGCGGGTCCTGACTCCTGGACTGGTAGATGTTCTAAGCGTTAACGAGAACGAGCTAGTCCATTTGGCGAACGGGGTAGCGGAGGACACGTCGGAGATTGAAGGGACTGAGGACCCGCTCTTCGGGGCGGCGAGTGTGTTCAGCATGATGATACCGAGAGTTGATCTGCACACGCCGGAGTTCTCGGCGAGTTTTGTGGATGGGCAGAGGGTTCGGGTTCCATGCGCAAAGATCAAGCCTGCAAAGGTTACCGGCGCAGGAGATGTGTGGAACGCGGCAGACATCTATGCTCAGGGTGTAGGGCTGGGGCATAAGGATCGACTGATATTCGCCAACGCTGCCGGAGCGGCGTATCTGGAGGGACGCGGACTTGAACCTCCAACTCTGGGAGAAGTTGTGGGTAGAGTCGACAGTGTCGTCGCGGCGCGGAAGCCCTAGGGTTTCACGAGTCTTAAATCGGATAGACCAAATGTTTCTGCATACGAGGCTGGCAAAGAATTCGAGCTACGACCGTGACCGTTAGAGGGAGAAGCAAGCAGTTGTTGGAAATCGCCGAGGGTGTCTATAGGGTACCCGCTCGCGCGGCGAACACCTACTTGGTCGAGGCGGACAATGGACTCGTGCTCGTCGATACCGGGATGCCGGGTAGCGAGAAGCAGATACTGAAAGCTGTCGCGGGTCTTGGCCGAAAGCCTAGTGATGTGAAGCTGATTCTTCTGACTCATCGACACTGGGATCACATAGGAAGCGCTGCCGCCCTCAAGAAAGAGACTTCTGGGAAGCTTGTTTCTCACGGGTTCGAGAAGCCGTACGTCGCTGGGACCCTGGTAGTTATCACACCGCGCGCCTGGAGTCTCTATGGACGGATAGCTAGACGTGTACTGGCTGTTGCTTCTTCAACTGCGAAGCTGTTTCGGCTCGTCAAGTATCATCCAGTACTTGTCGACGAGGCCTCTGATGAGGAGTCGATACTCGATAGCGTAGGGCTTGACGGGTCTATAGTCTGGACCCCTGGACATACGAAGGGGTCTATCTCTCTATTCGTGAACAAGAGCCGGGTAGCGATTATCGGCGATCTTCTAAGGACTAAACGTGGGAAACTTCGAGAACCATTGTTCATGGAAAATACCTCCCAGACTATGTCGAGTGTTCAACGAATTCTTGATCTGCATCCTGTGATCCTCTGCCCGGGACATGGCAAACCCCTTCCGCCTTCGACAATCAGAATCAAGGAGAGAAAGGCGAAACCAATGAAAATGGAGACTAAGAAGGAAGAGGATGTCGATCTTGAGAGTCTGGCGAAGGACCTTTCGGCTGAAGCCTCTTAGAACTCACCAAATCTTGGGATAGAGGTAGTCCTGACAAGGATTATCAGAAAAGAAAAGATGGGGAGTTTGACGGGGTTACTTTCGAACCTTGTCGAAGCGAGCTGCTACGTCGTCCCAGTTGACCACATTCCACCAAGCGTCGACATACTTGGCGCGGTCATTCACGTAGTCGAGATAGTAGGCGTGCTCCCAGACATCGACGGCTAGGAGTGGAGTCATGCCTTGGACGGCTAGGTCCATGTGCTTCTCAGCTTGGAGGGTGATCAGCTGGTCTGAGGCTGGCTCGTAGGCTAGTATTCCCCAGCCCGATCCCTCGACCTGTTTAGCGGTGTTCCCGAACTGTTCCTTGAAAGAGTCGAACTTTCCAAAGTCCTTGTTGATCTGGTCAGCAATGCGTCCACCGGGCGATCCGCCTCCACCCTGTTTCATGTTCGGCCAAAACAAGCTGTGCATTGTATGACCTGAGGCGTTGAAGGCAAGATCGCGCGAGATTCCGCGGACATCGATTCCGGCGAAACCGGTCTGTCGTGCTTTCTCTAGCTTGTCTAGTGCAGCGTTTGCTCCGTTCACGTATGCGAGGTGGTGTTTGTCGTGGTGTAGAGTCATGATCTTCTCAGAAATTGTCGGTTCTAGTGCGTTGTACTTGTAGGGCAGGTTCGGTAGAGAGTATCTTTTTCCTGGCATGAAACGTGGCTCGCTGGAACGTTTCACATAAAACTTGGCTCACTTTCTCGCCGGTCTTTTGGAAGCCGCCCCCCTGGGAGGGGGGGTACTGGAATGGATCTTTCCATTCTGGGCTTGATTGATGGTTTTTGGTTCGTCTCGTGGCGGGAAACTGATTCTGATGATGCGCGGGAACGAGCAGGAGCCCCAAGGATAACGAGCATCAGATTTGCGAGCTTACACTGTCTCTTCGCCGGTTTTGGCCGGCCGAGCTGGAGAGTGCGACTACGGGACGGAACCTGTAAATACATATATGCACAAGGCTATCGTGTATAACGTACGTCATAAAAGAGGGACTGTGAAGATGGCTAACAAGAGTATTCTGGACCTGGACTACGCTAAGTACGATTTCAAGGATCCAGAAAAGTACGTGTTCAAGTCCGAGAAGGGACTCTCACGACAGACTGTCGAGCAGATTTCTGAGATGAAGAAAGAGCCTGAATGGATGCTAAAGTTCAGGCTACGAGCCTACGAGCATTTCGTCAAGCGCCCGATGCCCATGTGGGGAGGCGATCTTGCTCACATTGATTTCAATGACATCTACTACTATCTACGTCCCACTGACAAGGTTGAGAAGAGCTGGGACGACGTTCCGGATAAGATCAAAAAGACCTTCGACCGATTAGGCATACCTGAGGCCGAGAAGAAATTCTTGGCTGGGGTGGGTGCCCAGTACGAGTCCGAGGTCGTCTATCATAGTCTTCTGAAACATCTCGAAGATAAAGGGGTCATATTCTGCGATACGGATACTGCTGTTAAGCTTCATCCGGAGCTTGTCAAGAAATATTTCGGAACAATTATCCCTCCTGAAGATAACAAGCTGGCCGCGCTCAACAGCGCTGTCTGGAGCGGTGGCAGCTTCATCTATGTTCCCGAAGGAGTCAAGGTAGACCTTCCTCTACAGGCATATTTCAGAATCAACGCCGCGAACATGGGACAGTTCGAGAGAACCCTCATCATCGCAGACAACTACGCTGATGTTCAGTATATTGAGGGCTGCACAGCCCCGGTCTATTCCAAGGATGCGCTTCACTCCGCAGTAGTCGAGATCATCGCCAAGAAGGGCGCCAAGGTACGATATACCACGCTCCAAAACTGGAGCTCCGACGTCTACAACCTCGTCACAAAGCGAGCCTATGCGTATGAAGATGCGTCGGTAGAATGGATCGACGCTAACGTAGGCAGCAAGCTTACGATGAAATATCCATCAGTCTACCTGGTCGGGCCTAGGGCAAAAGCCGAGATTGTCTCAGTGGCTTTTGCTGGTAAGGATAGGCATCAGGACACGGGCGCCAAAGTAATCCACCTCGCACCGTACACAAGCTCCCGGATCACGGCGAAGTCCGTCAGCAAGGACGGAGGACTAACGACCTACCGGGGTCTTGTCCACGTGGCCAAGGGAGCAGTTGGCGTAAAATCAAGTGTCCGATGTGATGCCCTCCTAATGGACGATCGATCGAAGACAACCACCTATCCTTACATGGAAGTCAACGAGGACGACGCGACCATAACGCACGAGGCCACCGTTGGAAGAATCAACGAGGATCAATTGTTCTATCTAATGTCCAGAGGCTTGTCTGAGACCCAGGCTCTCAGCATGATCGTCACAGGATTCATGGAACCCTTCACCCGGGTCCTACCGATGGAGTACGCGGTCGAGTTCAACCGGCTCATCGAGATGGAAATGGAAGGCGCCGTAGGCTAAACCTCCCGACCAAAACTTCTAAACACATTCTACGCATTCAACGGCCATGGCCAACTCTCTCGCCAGCCCAACCGAAAGTATGGTGAAAGAGGTCTCCGGCCTCCTCGCTGAACCTGAGGAAATTAGCAGAGAACGATCAGTAGCTCTCGACTACTTCAACAAACTCCCCATCGAAAAGTCTCAGTTATACACGAAATATGTCGACATCCTCTCGGGGCTCAATCTTGATTCCATCCAACTTGGATTGCCATCGAATAGTCGAACTATTCCCAGTGAAATATCTCACCTAATCAGGGAGAAAGACGAGCCGACACTTGCACTACAAGTGGATTCTCAGATGGTCCGCACCGAGATACATGGTGCCCTAGAGAAGGAAGGAATCGTCTTCTCAGACATGGAATCGGCCCTAGTCAAGTTTCCAGACCTCGCCCGAAACAGGTTCACGAAGGCAATACCCCCCGGAGACGACAAGTTCGCAGCTCTCAACGACGCATTCTTCACCGCGGGCACATTTCTCTACGTTCCGAAGGGGCTGAGCGTCAAGATTCCATTTCGGAACATCGTTCTGCTGAAAACCCGTGGACAGGCCTCTTTTACTCACAACATAATCGTGGCCGAGGAGAACAGCAAAGTCAACTTCTTGCAGGAGGCCTATTCGCGACTGGGTAAAGAGCGTCAGGGTTCGGCCCTCTACAGCGAGGTCACGGAGATCTATCTCAGCGAAGGAGCCGAAGTAAATTTTGCCAGTCTCCAGGACTTTGAGAGCGACGTTCACTCGACAGTCAATCGGAGATCAATCGGTCAGAAGGATTCCCGGATAAACTGGACAGTGGGACACCTTGGAGGTGGAACCACACGTTCTCGAATGGACAGTGTTCTCGACGGTCCCGGATCTACCGCCGAGGATGTCGAGGTAGTGTTCGGTTCAGAGTCGCAGCGGTTCGATATTGTAACAGATCTGACGCACCAATCAACGCATACGACGGGGCATGTTCTGGCTCGCGGCGTGTTGAGGGATAGTGCTCGTGCTATTTTCAAGGGAATGATCAGGATCAGTGAGGGAGCCAAGAATTCAAACTCCTATCTCGCGGAGCACGCGATGATTCTTAGCAAGAAGGCGAGGGCGGACGCGATCCCTGGGCTTGAGATTTTCACGAACGAGGTGAAGGCGACTCACTCGGGCTCTGTGAGCCAGGTGGACGAGGAACAAATTTTCTATCTCATGTCAAGAGGTCTGACTCACAGCGAGGCTCAGAGGATGGTTATCCTCGGATTCCTTCACCCCGCAGTAAAACGGATACCTCTCAGGTCGGTGAGGGCCGTGATCCAATTTCTCATCGATGAGAAATGGGCTGGAAGAGGTGGTTTAATTCCTCCAAAAGCCGAACAGCTTCCAGAATTTGAAGAGGAGCCTGAGAAGGAGGATGTGGAAGCGGATCTCTTCGAGAGGCACTACAAGTACCGGTAGGGAAACACATTCTGGGAACGCTCATCCCCGTCGGCCCAGTCTCCGAGCTTCCGCCAGGCACGATGAAGGGAGTCAAGCACGATGGTCGACGGATTCTGATTGTGAATTTGGACGGAAAGCTTCACGCTTGGGACGGGACGTGCACGCATGAAGAGGCTGATCTTTCCACCGGATTCCTCATTGGAGAAGAGGTCACTTGCCCACTTCATCTGTCACGGTTCAACCTGTTGACGGGGGAGGCTGTGAATCCTCCCGCAGAGAAACCGCTTACGAAGTATCATGTCAAGGTCGAGAATGATGAGGTATTCGTGGAGCTCGACCAATAGTTGAAAAAGCAAGGATATTGACCTGAGGACTCCAGAATTCGAGGAGTTGTCGCTCTTTTGCAAGAAACTCTGAACCCCGAGCTCGTCAAGCTAGCCGGAGAATCTGCCCAGGACGAGTATGCGGACCGTTCTGTATATCTCGCACTCGCTCGTCGCGAGAGAAACCCGGTCTTCAAGAAGGCTCTCGAGAACATTGGGAACGGGGAGCAGACCCACTACGAGTTCTGGAAGACCTACGCTCCCGACGCAAAGCCCTCGGCGAAGAAGCTGAGGATGTACGTTATCGTCCTGTTGCGACTCATTCTCGGTTTGACTTTCACTCTGAAACTGTTGGAGAGACATGAGGGCAAGCTTCACGAGCGCTACAAGAGGATAGCAGAGAGTATTCCTCCCGCCGACATGGCTCGTTTTCAGGCCATGATGGATAGCGAGGAGAGTCAGGAGGATCTTCTGATTGGAGAGATCAAAGAAAACAGGGTCAAGTACATGTCATTCATAGTCCTCGGACTAGCCGATGCCGTTGTGGAGATTTCTGGAATTCATGCAGGGTCCCTAGGAATTTACGGAAAAACCGAGCTGGCCGGACTTGCTGGAATAATCGCTGGGCTAGCCGCGTCCATCGCCATGGCTTCTGCCGCCTATGCGCAGGCCAAACAGGGCTTCGAAGGATCAGCCAAGTGGTCAGCTATCTACACGGGTGTTTCGTACATGATTACGGCTGTGCTGCTCGCTCTTCCCTACTTCCTGACTGCGAACATGGCAGGCGCATTGGGGATCTCGCTCGTGATCGGGGTTGTATTGGTGGCGGCGATGACATTCTACGATACTGTGATCTCGGGGCGGCATTTCATGCGCCAGTTCGCTGAGATAGCGGGAATAATTCTGGCTGCGAGCCTCGCCCTCTTCATAATTGGAACAGTGGTCGGGCAGATCTTGGGCATACGGATAGGATAGATAATGCAACGAAGGGAACACTTCGAATCGATAGATCAATACATCAAGACCTTTCCTCCCGACGTCCAGAAAACACTGGAGAAAATGAGACGCACGATTCGGAAAGCGGCGCCTGAAGCCGAAGAAGCAATAAGCTATCAGATTCCCACTTTCAAACTAAACGGCGACCTAGTGTATTTCGCGGCGTTCAAGAAACACATCGGATTCTTTCCAACATCTTCCGGAATTTCAGCATTCAAGAGAGAGCTATCGAAGTACAAGACATCCAGAGGCACGGCACAGTTTCCACTTGACCAGCCAATCCCCTACGATCTTGTAACGAGGATCGTTCTGTTTCGAAAGAAGGAAAACCTAGAGAAGAAGTAGAGAATCTTAGCTCAGCTTCGTGTCTTTCAGTTTCGGGGGCTTCGGCATTGCAGCTATGCGTGCCCAGCCGCCGGGATCGTATAGCTTGTTGACCTCTATCTCGATCACCATCATCAACTCTTTTACCTTCATCGGGACGGACTCCTTTCCCTCCCAGTTCTCGCAGATCTCCTGTACTTCTCTTGCGAAGCCTGGAGCAAGCCGGATGTAGTCCAGTTCCAATACTACCCCGTCATGGGTCATTCACGGACAAGAACATAGACTGTAAAGCATGCAGAAACTACTCGAGGTCGTCTTCGGAGCGGTTTTTGGTGACTCGTCCCGGATTGGGCTTTGCTAGCCAAGCTGTGTTATCTGGATTAGGTTGCCAACGGTGTCGTCAAACACCGATATGATCGAGCCGGGGGTCTTTGTTGGCTCCATGGTAAACTTTACTCCAAGCTTCTTCAGTCTCTGATACTCCTTCTGAATATCGTCCACGAAGAACATGGTCGTTCGAATGCCTTGTTTAAAGATTGATTCTTGATAGGATTTGGCGACTGGGTTGTCGTTCGGTTCAAGAACCAGCTGGGACCCGTTAGGCTCTTCCGGGGAAACGACTGTTAACCATCGGTATTTTCCCGCGCTGATATCCGTCTTCTTGACAAAGCCCAGGGTCTTCGTATAGAAGTCGAGGGCCTTGTTCTGATCGTTAACGAATACACTTGTTAGTTTGATCTTCATAACTCATCGTCACTTCGTGACTTCTACTTAAACCGACGATATTTAGAGCCTGGCCTCGCAGCGACGGTGCATCATGATCAAAACTTCCCTAGGTTAGTCGGAGACAGATGAGGGTTACACGAGGTTCAAATTTGACGCCTCTCCCTACTTGCAAGCAATGTCTCAGAAAGGCGACGCAGTTCCCGCGCTAGCGACTCCCGCGGTTAAGGGGATGGGGAAGGCAACTGCTGCTCTTCTCATCAGCCTAGTCTCTATCGGAGCGTTTGTCGGAGCAGGTGTAGGCACTTACGTCACATTCACGTACGTCATTCTGCCCAGCTTTCAAGGCAGCAATGGCAACAACAGCAACAATAACAACTGCACCACTAATTGCAACAATGGTGGGAGTACTGGATGCACGTCGAACTGTCAGAGCGGGACTTGGTCGGCGTCATCTGGTGGCGTGACTATGACGATCACTCAATACGGTTACAGTAGTAATTATTTCAACTTCACATTTACTGTTAGTTCAAGCGAAACTATGAACAGCTTCACAGTTACCAATGGTTCGACTACCATCTGTAGTGGTACGGCCCCGAGCGGTCAAGGCACCGTCGCATCAGCGAATACGCCTACTAATATCAGCCTCGGCCTTAGTGACAATGGATGTTCAAGCGCTACGTTCCAAAGCGGTACTACGTACTCTTGGACCTTCGGCGATACCAACGGCCACAGTTTCAGCGGATTCAATCTTAGATACAATTAACCATCGTTAGCCGTCGACTTCCTTTCTGTAAAGGGGGGAGCCTGGTAGTCCTGCCTTGGACCAACGCACGATTTAACCGACATCAATAGGAACGTTTCTTCCCGGAGAGATGAACAGGTCCCAAGCCCTTACACATAGGGCTGAATAGGCGCAAGCGTTGCTGGCAAACGTCTAGAGACGCTTGACCATTATTTTCGACGAGAGTTGCTCTGGAAGTTCCATCGGGTTGCCCCGTAAGGTTCTGAAGTGCCCAAGGCGAAGATAGTCTCGGGCTTCAATTCGTACACGTGCCACGGTGGCGGTCCCGCGCTGGGTGCGCTGTACTTGGCTGTGAGACCATCTTTGACTACAGTCGGGGTCCATCCTACCTTTGCGTACGCATCAGCGATCTGCTTTAGCCCGGCAGACTCTACGATCCTCACAGCAGGACCCTCTACAACTAGATCGAAGTCGTGCGTTGCAATGGTGATGACGCAGTTAGGGTTGCGCACAAGGTTCCTAGCTTTACGGGTCTTTGGGCCCGCGTTGAAATAGAAAGCATCGTCCAAGTAGAGGATTCCCACTGGCATGACATGCGGTCTGCCGTCTGGATTGACGGTTGCCAGCCAGGCAGTATGCCGATCTGGTCCTCCTGTTTTCGGAGCTTGGGAGATTCCTTTCTGCAGGCGTTTCTGTACCTTCTCCCACGGGATGATAGGTGCGCCGTATCCGTCAAGGTTCCGCTTTGAAATCGGATCTTTCAACTTAGATCATGACTCATCGTAATGCTCTATGAATCTATCTGAAAGGCGGACGAAGTTAGAAAAAAGAGGGTCCTATCTGGACTATGCGGCCAGCTGCTTCAGGCGTGGGAGAAGTACGCTTCCACGTTCCAGGCTCCCGATGTGGCCTGAGCTGGCGTTTTTCTCTGTAAATCTGTTGGACCCGTCTGGTTTCGCTGATCCTTCCGCCACCAGTACTGGGACAGGGTCGTCGCTGTGCCCCTTATCCTTCCAAGGAGTAGAGTGGTCGCAGGTGACGCAGAGAACCGTTCTCTGAAGCTTGGCAGCCATTCGTAGGTGCGAGAAGAATCCGCCGTCGATCTCTTCGATCCTCTGCTTCTTCAAATCATACAATCCATCGTGGCCCGGCTCATCAGGTCCTTTGAGATGGACGTATACGAAATCGTACTCTCCAGCCAATCTCAGGACGAGTTCTGCTCTCTTCCGATAATCCTCGAGCGATGTGCCTGGCGGAATCTCCCTGACTTCCATTTCTAGTAGCCTGCCGATCCCTAGCTCTGCTGGAAGGTCAGCTACCATAGCAGCCTTCAGGCCCCATTTTTCGCGGAAGCTCTCGACCTTGGGTTTAATTGTGCCAGCGTCACGCATCAGAACGAAGTTGGCGGGCTTCTTGCCTTGCTTTCTCCTCTGCAAATTGACTGGGTGGGAATCTAGTACGTGCCTAGTTTTGAAACCGAACTCGTTGACAAGAGCAGCGGATTTGACTGCTTCAGGGGAATCGTCGAGCGGGTCGCATTTTGGAATGTCATACTGTGGGGCGCCGGGTTGAGCGATGCTAATCTGTCCAGTCCGGACGTACGCAGGGTCGAAGTTGGAGATCTCCGACGAGAACTTGTACGAGTTGGCTCTGAAGACCACTACTGCCCTGTGTCCTACGGTCGCCTGGAAGTGGAACCGGGTTCCGGTCTTCAACCGGACTTCATGGTTGACTGCCGTGGCTAGTTCCCGTGCTTCTTCGGTCGACAGGTTCCGTCCAGCTCTACGGTCGACGAGTTTGTCGCCGTCTACAGTTGCGAAGCCTGCGCGGAGAGCTAGATCTCCATCGTGAAACTCGACTCCAGCCCCGATCGACTCGACTACTCCCCTAGAGAGATGGATCTGTAACGGATCATATCCTAAGAGAGAGAAGACGCCCGCGTCGCTTTCTGGAGCGATTCCCTTGCCGACGGTGAACATTGAACCAAGGGCTCCTCTTCGGACAAGCGTGTCCAGGTTTGGGGTTGAGGCAGCTTCGAGAGGGGTCTTCTGCCCATCGCCCGGTCGATCGCTCGCTCCGTCTAATACAGCCATGATTATCGGCGTCATTTTCTTCGAGCCCTAGGGAAAAAGAGGGAGGATAGGACCCTGATTAATTCAGGGCCTAGTCTGTGTCCTTGTCGCGGGCTTCAGGTTCCTCAGTATGGGTCGAGACATTCCAGTGCATCGTGTATCCGACTGTCGAAGAGCCACCGCCCTCGACGCCGCCGGCCAGAGTACCGCGGAAGTGTCCCTCGCCATGGATGTCGCTGTTCTGGCTCGTATCGCCTGAAACGACAAAGTTGCCTCTTGCGAAGGTGCTGTTCTTGACACCCTCGTATTTGATATGAAGCGTGACTTGGTCGTTGCCGAGCGTGCCAGTGAAATTACCGCGGCCGTGGAATGTCGTGAAAGTCATCGTCTTGCCATCATCTGTCACCGTATGCATGACATCTCTCTCTATGGTCAATGCAGTGCCTATCATGCTGCCGGTGAAGCTGAGAGTCTCATGCACTTTGACAATCGTTGTGTGGTCGCTCAGAACCGTTGGGCCAGAAACAGTCGCGCCCTGCGTGAACGTGATCGTGCCCATCCCTCTATTCAGGTGGTCATCATGGTCCGCATTTGTCGCGGCTGCTGTGGTAACCGCTACAACAGGTAGCAGGAAAGCTAGTAGTATAGCTACAGCCCAAATTCTCAATTTTATTCTTCATCCTCCAACGAGCTGGGTATTTCTATCACCGCGCCCCTCCTCGGCGCTCTAACGGAAACAGAAACACTGCGGTCCCTTGGGAGAACAAAATGGGACGCGATGTACGATGAACTCCTTGTCGGCGCCTTTTCTCCAAAGTGACTATTTGATACCTTCTCCCTAGGAGGTAATAGAAAGTGTCCATCAGATGGCTTGGGCTACACTCGTATATCGTTCTGCGCAGCTCACGGAGTCAGTGAGCTGTTAGGTCGTCACTTTGTCTCCTTATGACGCTTTCGAACTTCGTTTTCTGCTGATTATTTAGGAAGCAGCGGTCTCTCTTTCTGGAGATCCTGTGATTTTGTTTCGTGCCATAAACGATCCGAGCCAGCTTCTCCATCTCGTCCTTCCGCCCGCCCTTTGTGGCGAGGTCCAACATGAAATCGTTAATGTCCAGAAAGATCTTGAATGTGGTGATTCCTGACGCCTTTTCTTAACGCCTTAATCTGCAGCTCATTCAACGGTTCCATTACGACTAGCGTTCGACAAAGTTCACTTAAGGATATGTAGCTGGACTTAACCCAGAGCGTTGAAGAATCCCGATGTCAACCCCGGCCGAGCCGAGTCTCTCTGCGCGTCTGAAAAGGACGCATCTCACCTCTCAGCTCGGAGAGAACCTGAACAGGGAAGTGGTGCTGGCAGGCTGGGTCCACGACGTGCGGGTCTTGGGAGGAATCTCATTCCTACTTCTTCGGGACATGACTGGTATTGTTCAGGTGACGGCTCCCAAGGCGAAGGCTCCGGCTGAGGTCTCGAAGGAGATAGCGGGGCTCCACCAGGAGGATGTGCTGTTTGTTCGGGGGACGGTTGTTTCGAGTAGGATTGCGAAGAGGGGGATTGAGGTTATTCCGAGTGAGCTGGAGGTTGTGAGCCGGGCTGAGACTCCTCTGCCCCTAGACCCGCGTGGGGTCCAGAATACATTATTGGAGACGAGGCTCAACTGGCGGGTCCTAGATTTTCGTAGCGAGGAGTCGAATGCGATCTTCAAGATCCAGTCGAAGATTCTAGCATCCTTCCGGGAGTTCTTTCTTCAACGCCATTACGTGGAGATTCAGCCGCCAGTGATCATCGCCTCAGCGAGTGAGGGCGGTGCGGAACTGTTCTCGTTGAAGTATTTCGAGAAGGAGGCGTATCTTGCCCAGTCGCCCCAGCTGTACAAGCAGATGTGCGCGATATCGTTTGAGAAGGTCTTCACCGTTCTTCCGATATTCAGGGCTGAGAAGTTCGAGCAGCCGACCCATCTGAACGAGGTGCGACAGATGGATATCGAAGAGTCGTTCGCGACTGATGCGGACGTGATGAAGGTCTTGGAAGAATTCATGGCTTACTGCGTCAAGACCGTGCGCGAGGCTTGTGGTGAGGAGTTGAAACGGCTAGGTCAAGAGCTGGAGCTCTTGGGTCTGCCGTTGAAGCGAATTCAGTATTCGGAAGCGGTTAACATGCTTCGGAAGAGTGGTGAAGAAATAGAGTATGGGATGGATTTTTCGAAAACTCAGGAGCGGAAGCTCGCGGGGCTTGTTGGGAAGAATGCTTTCTTCATGGTCGACTGGCCTCTAGAGTTGAAAGCGTTCTACGCTATGCCGAACCCGGATGGAAAGACATGTAGAGCCTTCGACATGATTTACAACGGGCTGGAAGTGTCATCCGGGACCCAACGTATTCATCTGCCGAACTTGTTGATTAATCGATTGAAGGCTAAGGGATTGAACCCTGACAATTTCAAATCGTATGTGGACGCGTTCCGCTATGGAGCACCCTACCACGCGGGATGGTCCATAGGACTAGAAAGGCTGACAATGAAAATCACCGGACGAGACAACATTCGCGAGGCTACAATGTTCCCCCGAGACCGTAACAGAATCACACCCTAGCTGATCTAAGAATTGGGCGCGATGCCCATATCTCTGTTCCAATTGTTACCATTCACCGTTACCAGATCCGTTACCAATCAAGAAATACTGAAAATAACTTATTCTTGCGACAGGAGAGCGGAGACACTGGGCGCTCCTACGCGACGGGTTGAGACGTCGATTGGTTTGTGAAGGGGTCGCCCGGAGGACCCGTCTCGATCGCTTCAAGCATTTTCATTGCTATTTCAGTAAATCTCTTGGTAAGCGGGTCCTTTGGCTTTTCGAGAACGAAGACTCCTTTGCTGAGGTTCTCCAGAACATCCGAGTTGAACGGAAGAGCTGTCAGGACCTGGAGGTGGAAAAGTTCAGCGAGCCTGTCCGCGATCTTGCTCGCCTCTTTCTCGTTGACTGAACTGGGTACCATGTTCAGGATGAGGACTACTGGTTTTCTCAGTTGGCTGGCGACTTCTGTCATGACTCCGCTGCCGAAGAGGTCCTGCTGGTCTACTCTTGAGATCAGGACTAGATAGTCGCAGAGTGCCATGGAGAGGAGTGTGTCTTTCTCGATGCCCGGATGGCTGTCGATGAGCAGATATTCAAGATTGTAGTCTCTTGCAAGGTCTTCGAGAACTCTCTTGAACGTGTAGAGGTTGAAGCCAGTGTCGAGAATGGACAGAATCTCGTCGAGCTTGTGCCCCGCTGGACAGAAGATCAAGTAGCCATCTTTCAACTTCAATCTGCTGGTCAGATCGAGAACAGCCTGGTTAACGGGAGCCTTATGCTGGAGCACATCGTTTATCGTCGCTTTGACATCCGCATCAGCGACTCCGAAGATAACGTGAAGACCCGGACCCTCTAGGTCTAGATCAACTACTCCCACTCTCTTTCCCAATTGAGCAAGGGTAACGGCGAGGTTGGCCGAGATAGTGCTCTTTCCCGTGCCGCCTTTGAATGATTGAACTGAGATGATGTTGACTATCTTTAGCGCCTCGCTTCGGTCCCAAATGCCTAGTCGGTGATAGGGAAGCGTTCGGGTCGGAACCAAAAACAAGCCGTAACCTGAGGGAGTAGACTCGGAGTATGTGGCCAAAAACCGTGCTCAGCCTTCTAGAAGTGTTACCAACCCTGCCCACTGTGTGGCATCACAATGTTTTCGGTCAAATCTGATACTATGATCTACGGGCAGGCGAGGCTGGTCCTTGACAGGCGCAACAGTACAAGCCCTTGAAGCAACCGAGAACAGGCTCGCATACTTCCTCGAGAGGTTTCCCGAATATCGTAAGACCCTGAGACTTGCCCTGACGCACGAAGAATCAGGCCGAGAGGCTCGAAGCTATGAGGGATGGCAGTGGCACGACGTCGAGACACACCCTACCAAACTGATCCGTCTCGTCACCGAAGGAATCAGCAGAATCAGTCTTCGGACCCGTCAGGCTACCTCGTACATTCTTCGTGACAGAGACGCCGTCAAACGCGTCTTAGCCAGGTCTTAGAAAAATATCGGGAACAGGCGAGGCCCAAG
>DASPWZ010000022.1:0-21252 GCA_035637535.1 Candidatus Dormiibacterota bacterium | reverse complement strand
AATAATTCACGGTTGGATACCGGGCTTGCGCATATTCTTGTTACAACATGCCTAACAGGTTAGAATCCCTGTTGGCACAGGTGTTGAGACTGGCTATTGCGTGCGGACATAATAGAAACCTTCCAGGCGACAGTTGTCCGATGTTTCAGCACGACCCTTGAGAACCTTTTCGGAAGACCTGTTAAAGAGCAAGTGATGCGAATTCTGGCCGAACACAAAATTTCAAGGTCAGAAATCGGGGCTAGGTTTGACGATGTTGCGAGGGTTCTGACCGACGTTTTCGGCAGCAGTTCCCGACTGCTGACTTACAAGACGGTCGTGGAGTTGTATGATGAGTATTCTGTTAGAGCTGCTTTCGGATTTTTTGATTCGTTGAGAGACCAGATATTGTATCTGAGGGAAAGAGTGCTTGCGGATATCATTAAGCCTAGACACTCGCCGACCATCGATGACTCCATCTACATTACGCCGCGCAGACCCGTCGACTAGTCTCTTCCTATACAGACGCGTTTTTTCGACGTTAGTGTCCCAGTCCAATAGCAGTGCTAGTAACGAGAAGGTTATGCAGATTGGGTCTTCGGTCTTAGTATAGTGGGGCTAGTCTGCAAAAGCAGGGAAGAGAAATGCGACAATCTCCGGGATTTGCCAACATGTTCCAAGCATCGGTAGCCGAAGGGCTCGCTAATACTCTCGGGGCGATTGTGATGCAGACGTTGAAGAGTGTACTCAGTTACTCCTTTGAGACGTATGCTGAGAAGCCCTCGGAGCTTCACCGTGAACTCTCAAGGGTTTTCGGGTCTGGCGCGACGACTCTGGAACGGATGATTACGAAGGAACTCTTTCGGAGGTTAGATTTGCACTACTACGATCTTGACTTCGAGGCGTGCGTCAATCTAGCCAGGCGAGACATGGTCCTCAGCGAGCGAGGAAACAATTGAGATGAGCGCCCCAAACCAATTGTTCCAATCAATGTTGTCATCTGAGATAAAGGGCGACTTACTCGTTCTCTTTCACAAGAACCCGGGGCTGATCGATAGCCTCGACGGCGTCGCCCGAAGGATAGGCAGGGTCGGCACGGCAATCCAGGCCGACGTCCAAGACATGCTGAACGTGCACATCTTGGGCAGCAGGCAGATCGGAGGTCGGGAGATAATCTTCCTCGATCGTTCCGGGGACAAGGCCGCCCAAGAATCGATCTTGAACTATCTGAAGAATCTCAAAGGAAAGACAGAGTAGGTCAGAATGGCTCGACAGAAAACGGGAATCGTTGAACTAGACACGATGCTGCATGGAGGGTTCCTAGAACGAGATGCTGTTATGGTCGCCGGGAGTGCGGGAACCGGCAAGACAACGCTCTCACTCCAACACTTGGTTAACGGGATTACCAAGTTCGGAGAACCCGGAATATACCTCACGTTCGAGCAGCTCCCAGACCAGATCTATCGTGACGCCGAGAACTTCGGCTGGGACCTCAAGAAGCTCGAGGAACAGGACAAGTTCAGACTAGTCTGCACAAGCCCAGACTTGCTACTAGAACCTGACGGCGCAAGACAGTTACTAGACTCCACCATCAAGGAAATACAACCACGACGGATGGTTATCGACTCGCTGAATCATCTGGAGATGTATCTTCCCCGGGGAGGAGACATGAGGAAAGAAGCCTACAGGATACTCAACTACGTCAAGACGAAGGGCATCAGCCCTCTGGCTATCTGGGAGACACAACAGACCGCTGGACAGGCCTTCAATGTTACCGAAGTAGGGATGAGCTTCCTAGTCGACTGCATCCTACTCCTGAAATTTGTCGAGATAGAGTCAGCCATGAGAAAGGCCCTGGTGATAATGAAGATGAGAGGCAGCGACCATGAGAAGGAACTGAAAGAGTACGCCATAACGCCTCAAGGCTTCAAGATCCAGGGAAGCTTTTCAGACTATGAGGGTGTAATGTCAGGATCCCCTCACAAAGTGGCTTCGGAACGGTTCGTGGATATGTTCCAGAAGGCGTCTGAGAAACACAAGGGCGGCCTATCCCACCAGAGCCAACCATAGGTCGTCACCGTCGGTCCTCGATACCGAGAACACCGTGATTATTGTCCAGAGCTCAGATTTGTAGAACCAATGAAACAGGTTCATGACTCTCCTATGCCATCAAGAAACGAGTCAAAGGATGATAAGGTCAACAAAGCTTCCGTCACGTTCGTCGACCTGTTTCGGCGGATCGCGGCTGATAGTCAGAAGGAGAAGCTAACCGATGGCTGACGCTACACTGGTGACCGGAATGTGGGTTGTGGCTGTTCTACAGCTGATACTTGAAGCAGGTATCGTACTCTACGCATATCGACTGACTCGATTGACAGGGTCGTTCAGAGCCTGGACCATGATCATACTCGCATTCATACTGACAACTGCCTCCAGCGCATTCGGCATCTTTCTATTGCTTCTCAACCCTGACCTCATAACCGGGCTAGTACAATCCATCAGCCTACCAACATTGATGGTCAGCTACGCAGTCTCAATCGCGACCTCTCTCCTATTCTTCTTCGGTGTCTTCGACCTCGTACGAAGATTCAAACTTGCAGCCAAGAAACCTCCCGGTGCAAACGCGTCCACGTTTTGAGCAATCGAAGTCTCAATTTTTCGAGTAGCATGATTCTGGAGAGTTATCTCTTAAGCGCGTGGTTTAGCAAGACAGCCAATGATAGGCGCTTTCGGTGGTGAGCTGACAAAGCTGCATCTGAGACGCGATATCATGGTTTCCTAGATTTATAATACGACGACTAGAGACCGGTGCCCATCTAGAGTCGTTTCGCAGATGGGAAAGATCAAGGTTGCACTCGCTGGGGTCGGAAACTGCGCCAGCGCACTCATCCAGGGGATACAGTATTACCGAAAGAACCCTGCCTCCGAGGACGGTCTAACAACCGGGCTCATGCATCCTAGTTTCGGACCCTACAAGGTCGAGGACATTACCTTCGTCGCCGCCTTCGAAGTTAACAAGAAGAAGATTGGAGGGGACCTCAGCAAAGCCATCTTCACAGAACCGAACTGCGCGCCGAAGATCAGCGACGTCCCCGACATGGATGTCACAGTGAAGCCGGGCCCGATACTCGATGGTGTAGCGCCACACATGAAAGAGGCCTTTCACGTCTACGGCAAATCTAGAACGAAGCCCGTGGATGTTGCGGCAGAGCTCAAAGACTCGGGCGCCGAAATTCTTGTCAACTATCTTCCCGTCGGCAGCGAAAAGGGAGCGAGATTCTACGCACAAGCAGCGGTGGATGCAGGATGCGGGTTCGTCAATTGCATACCCGAATTCATAGCCTCAACCGATAGCTGGGCGAAAAAGTTCGAGGAACACAAGTTGCCTATCGCAGGCGACGACGTCAAGAGCCAGGTCGGCGCAACGATCGTTCACCGATCACTCGTAGACCTCTGCCTGAAGCGCGGTGTCAGAGTTGATGAGAGTTACCAGCTAAACCTTGGGGGCGACACTGACTTTCTAAATATGACTGTCGAGGAGCGACTGCATTCCAAGAGGATCAGCAAGACTACCGCAGTCGCCAGCTTGATCCCATACTCGGTCCCAACACGTATAGGACCCTCCGATTATGTTCCTCATCTAAAGAACAAGAAAATCTGTTACATCTACCTGAAGGGCCGTGGATGGGGAAACATTCCCTTACAGATCGACTTGAAACTTGCAGTCGAAGACTCTCCCAACAGCGGAGGCGTCGTAGCCGACGTCATTCGGGCGGTCAAGATTGGGCTTGACAGAGGAATCGGCGGACCCCTAACAAGCATCTCCTCGTACGGTTTCAAGTATCCCCCGGTAAAGATTCCTGATGGTCAAGCTTCGCAATGGGTTGAAGAATACATTCAGGGGAAGAGAGACCGCTAGGTAGCTGTACGCCCAGCCTTTCTAGAGGGCGCCGTCGGAGCCGCCTCCATCCAGTCCACCTTCAAGGGTCCTCTCGACTTCCACTCCTCATAGTGCTCCATAATTCCTGTAAACAATAACGGAAGCCCGATGGTCGCGTCCAAGTGGACAGTGCACTGCTCAGCATTGGGGTCAAGCTTTCCCCACGACTGACTTTCAGGAAGCTCGCAGCCCGACAATCCTCCAAACTTCGGATCATCTGTCGTGACTTGCATAGCGTAGCTGTGAGGGGGAACGGCCCAGCCAGAAATCTCGGCCATCGGCACGACCTGTTGAATGTAATTCTTGGGGGTGCCGCCTCCGATGAATATCACGCCTGACTTCGGGAACTGCCTTTTGAGATCCATGATCTCAATATTGTCCATCAACGCGTCGTAAACGGCGGGTGGAGCGTTCTTCTTGAGCTTCTCATTACGGTAGACGGTCAATGCCATACCGATCGAGCTGTCAGCCAGGGCAGGACAGAAGATAGGGAGTCTCTCCTTTGCAGCGGTTGCGAGGATACCGTAATCGTCTCTTATTCGTTCACCCATCATCTGGAATAATTCCCTGCTCGAGTAAGACCCAGGCTGAAGGCCATCTGCAAAATTCTCTACGAACTCGTCCGCTTTAGTAAACGTCACATCGTCAGCATAGGTATCGTATACCCGGTCAATCCGCATCTTTCGCAGAGTCGGATCGTCAATGTGGCCGTGAGCCATATAGTGACGACCCCCCAGTGACTCATACAAATCGTGACTCAGGTTTGCCCCGGTGGACACTAGCACGTCTATCGCATGAAAGGCTATCAGGTCTCGAATGATTCTCCTCATTCCGCCAGCTATCATCGCTCCTGAGAGTCCGAAGAAGATGAGGGGTCTCTCGGGATCATTCAACATCTTGAGCCAAATCTTGAAACAACGGCCCAGGTTCCGGCTCTGAAAGGAAGTAGCGTTGAATGCTTCCAACGCTTCGCTAACACTTCGGACCTTCGCAACATCATAATGTTGCACGGGATGTTTGAAAGCGTCGCCCCTAGGCGAAAAGCGAATACTCGACGTTGTTTGCGGAGAATATTCTTTCGAGTGAGAATTGGAATTTCTGTTTGGTCTCATCTTGTAGTACTTGGATCCGAAAAGTTGTTTCTATTTCTATTAAAAACTACCCTTCCAACTAGTTTCTGCTTCTGCGCGCAAACAAAAGTCCCTCGTCGAGAGGTTCAACCTTCTAGCAGTCCGAGTTCGCTCATCAATCTCTTGTAATGTGAATTGATAATTTCCCAGATCTTGTCTCTGATAACTCCAGTCGCTGTTTCGCGTTCGAACGTTAGCTCCAGGGCTTGCTCTGGAAGCTTGAAGCTTGAAATCCTTACCTCAGGTAGGTTCGCCTTCGATAGATCCTCGTTTATCGAGTGCTCTAGATCCTTCAAGCGCGCTGGGGTCTGCAAGCTTGGCTACAGCCGAAGAAACTCTTCTGGACTTCGATATCTTTCGATTGTAACTGAGAGATGCTCTCCTCAGGATTGGCTTGATCCTTACTCACGAGATGCGGTCCGAGACTCTATCTCTTGCTTCAGGTCCAAGAATGCTCGATTGACCTCGTCGACGGATGCCTCATCCTCAAGCGTTGTCACATCACCGATAGGCTTCCCAGCTACCACAGCCTGCACGACCCGACGCATTATCTTGGCACTACGAGTCTTTGGAAGCTTCGAGACGAAGAATATCTGTTTCAGGGACGCAATAGGTCCCACCTTTTCCCTCACCCAATCGTTAAGCTCGCGGTTAAGTTGCTCACTCGGAGCCTGACCAGCCCTCAATATTACAAATGCGACAGGCACCTCGCCCTTCAATTCGTCCGGCACGGCTACTGCAGCGGCCTCCGCAACAGCATGATGCTGGATCAGGGCAGATTCCAGCTCGTATGTGCCCAACCTGTGACCGGCCACTTTGATCACCTCGTCGGCTCTTCCTAGGATCCAAAAGTAACCGTCATCGTCCCTCACCGCATAGTCGCCCGGATAGAAGCTGCCAGGGAACTTGATCCAATATACCTCCCTGTATCGATCGGGATCATTGTGAATCGTTAGAGGCATTCCTGGCCAAGGATTTCTAATCACAAGGTATCCTCTCTCCAGCGATTTCTGTCCCTTACCGTCATCGTCGACGACATCAGCGTCGATTCCGAGAATAGCCAGTCCGTTCGTCCCGGGTTTCATAGGCACCATGTAAAGCCCAGGAGTGTGGCTTACGAGAATGCCGCCTGTCTCTGTCATCCACCATGTGCTGCCAAAAGGAATCTGGTCTCTTCCGACGTGGCGGTGCATCCAGCGGAATGCTTCCGGATTGATTGGCTCCCCGACAGAGTGCATGAGTCGGACTGAACTAGTGTCGTGCTTCTTGACCCACTCTTCGCCGTTCTTCATGAAGCTGCGGATTGCAGTTGGCGAGGTGTAGAGAATGTTCACGCCGTGTCTCTCAATGATGGAGGCCCACCTATCGGGTTCAGGATATTCCAATGCTCCCTCGTACATCAACCCGGTCATTCCTTCCATCAGTGGGCCGAAGACGATGTAGGAGTGCCCTGTCACCCAGCCGATGTCGGCTGTACACCAGTAGACATCGTCGTCCCTCGCATCGAAGACCCACCTCATGGTCGCGTGTAGCAGGGTCAGGTATCCACCAGTATCGTGGACTTGGCCTTTAGGGCGGCCGGTTGTCCCAGAAGTGTGGAGTATGTAGAGGGGGTCTTCGGATTTGACGGGCTCAGGCTCAACGTACACTGTCTCGGGCGTTTCTCGAAGAATATCATCGAGGAACGCGTCCCGATCTTTGTCCATCGGCACCTCGTTTCCAGTATGTCTGACGACAATGATCTTCCTAACACAGGTGGCTTTCTCCGAGGCCCTGTCTGCGACCTCCTTGAGTTTGACTAGGTTACCCCTCCTTCGGCCAACGTCAGCGGTGACCAGTAGCTTGGCATCCGCGTCGACGAGCCTGTCTGCGAGCGAGTCGGCGCTGAAGCCGGAAAAAATCACTGTAAAACATGCCCCGAGCCTCGCGGCCGCGAGCATGAATATTGGAAACTCGGGAATCATGGGAAGATAGAATCCGATGGTGTCTCCCTTTCTGATCCCATACTTCTCTCGAAGAACGTAGGCGATTCGATTTACGTGGCGATACACATCCTGGTAGGTCAACTTGCGAATTTGTGTTGGTGCTCCGTTCTCAGTCGGCTCTCCCTCCCAGATGATCGCTACCTTGTTCTTTCTCCATGTGTGGATGTGTCTGTCGAGGCAGAGGTATGAAGCGTTCAGTTGTCCGCCCGGAAACCATTTGTAGAATGGAGGATTAGAGTCGTCGAGGATCCTGTCCCATCGTTTGAACCAGTTGAGTTCGGAGGCTACGCCTGCCCAGAACTCCCTGTAGTTTGTGACGGTGCTCTTGTGGATCTTCTGGTAGGCTTCTATCGGTATGAGTGTCCGCTTGTTCTCTGGAACGATCTTTTCGTCGAATGGCAGCGCCCAGTTTACCGACATATGTCGATGGAAGGTTGTCTATTCTAATAGAGGTTCTCGAAGAATGGACAGGCATGTTGATTTGACGAGGAAACGGAAACGATCTGTCTATGGTGATTCGCGCCTTCGTTTCCAGAGCCGCGACGAGTCCTCAGCTAGGTTTTCATGTCGGTGCTCCCACGCTTTGTGTTCTGGCATGTGCTTCTCGCAGAATGTCTTGTGGCAGTATTCACATTCTACATTGAGAGGAGACTCCGTTCCGCATTCCGCGCACTTGATCACTGCCGCACTAGCTCCTGAGCCTTCTAAGGCGCCAGTGCCGTTTAAGCGTGTTCTTGAACTTGCTGGGGCATCTGTCCGTTGTCCCATTCAAGTATCAGCTGTCTGAGTATCTTCGCTCGGGGATTATCGAGATTCAGCTTGAACATTCGGACTCTCCCGTAGTCGTGTTCTTCCACGATCGCAGCATTGGATAGATCTTCAAGATGGCGTTGGGTAGAGCTGTAGCTCTGGTCGGTCTGCTTGGCGATCTCTGTAAGATGAAGCTCTCCCACGTGAGAGAGGACCATTAGTATTTTGATCCGTCCTGTGCTGGAGAGGACTCTTGCGAGTGACTGTTTCTCGGGCAAGGGGTCAGGGCCGGCGTACTAGGCTCGATTCTAGCCATCGGCGTATAGCGGAAGCAGGAGCTGTTGGCAGTCCTAGGAGTGTTGTTTTTCCTCTGAAGCCTGCGGTGGAGGGTTGGGTGGAGACTATGCCTGTGGCGCCGAGGTTCTGGACGTACTTCCAGACCTGGGTGTGGGCCCGGTAGGGTTCCTTGTATTCTTCACATGCCATCTTGTAGGCTATCTCTGTCTCGCCCATTGACGCGTACGTCTCCTGGGTCCGTTCTAGGGTCCTGGCAAGACCTAGGAGTAGTAGCTTCTCGTGTAGGTTCAAGTGTTGGGCGTAGTCTGTTCTCATGACTGGGTAGACGCTCTGGGCCGCGGCTCGGACATGCTCGGCCGTCACCTCTCGCGACGTCTCAGTGTCCGCGTATTTTCCAGCTCGCCAGACGAGCTCGATCGCGTACCTCGCGTCGCCCGCTGGCGCTGCCATGTCAGCGATGAATTCCACGACCTCTTCGGATATTGTTCCTTCTTTGAAGGCTAGTTCTACTCGTTCTCTGAGGATTGATTCTAGCTGGCTGATCGTGTAACGGTCTAGTCGTATCACGTTTCGTTGGAGCGTGCTCTGGGTGCTCCTGTCTAGATCATCTAGGTTCCGTAGTTCTCTGATGATGACGATTAGTGATAGTCTGACCGGTCGGCCGGGACGTTCCTCCTGTATTCGTGTGAGGTTGTAGAGGCTTGTTGATCCTTCAGCCTTGATCAGTACGTCTGCTTCGTCTAGTGTGAGTATGATGTGTAGGTTCTTGCTCTCTAGCTGGTCTAGGAGTATGTGTAGTAGTTCTTCGCTGGAGAATCCTCGCTGGGGGAATTGGGGTGTAAAGTTCTGTAGGACCCGTTTGAGGATCATGAAGAGGCTGCCGCGGAATTCTCGGCAGTTGATGTGAATGTACTGGAGGTTCAGCTTGAGTGTCTTAGCTGTCCGGGTGATGTCTGTTCCGAAGCGTTGTGTGAGGACAGTCTTCCCGGTTCCGATGTCGCCGGTTACCAGGATCTTCGGGCTGGTGGTTCCGGGCCGGTCTATGACGGATCGGAATAGTTCTGCTAGGAATCTCAGCTGTGTTTCTCGGTGGGGGAGCCGGGATGGTAGCCATTCTAGGCTGAGTGGTTCTTCGTTTTTGAATATGGTGGGTCTGGATAGTGCTTCTCGGACGATCTCGCCAGGTGGCAGGAGAGTGTTCTTCTGGATCAACAACGATTACTTCCGGTGAGTAAGCTCTCAAACTATACTGTTGAACGTATAAAATGAGCAGAGAGCGATGAAAGTAATCCTCTGCTGGAGAGGAAGAGACTGAAAGAGAAGCCGACCATGACGTATACTACCTTTCAGAGTAGAAATAGTCGCAAGTTCCGGTCAAAAAAAATCGTTCAGGATAAGCCCGGATCTCGAATGGGGGAGGGCGTTTCATATGATGCCGAGTTCACGCTTGCATGATCCCAGCAGTGCGCTACTTGAAAAATGCTGATTCGCCTGTTCTGCGCGAAAAACCGATAATCTCGCCCAGAAACGCTTCAGCAAGCGAATGGACCCTTCCTAGAATTTTGAAAATAAAAAATTCCCACGACACAAAAGTGTTCTTTAGAGGAATCCTCTATCCTCTCTTCGATCTCTTATCTTTCTTTTTCTACTAACTATTTCTCGATCCCCCCGTGGGTATGTCAAAACAAAAAAAGTCCTTCACACTTTACAGCCCTTGCAGCAACGAACCCGTAGGACCCAGCCATCGCCGAGAAACACGCTGCTTGTTTCCGCCTTACGGAACAAGAGAGCTTGCGAGGAGAAGCCCTAGCCGAAGTACTTCCGGACCATCTTCATACCGATATCGCTGGCCACCCATTTCTCACCGTTGAACTTGACCGCTCCCAGCCGCTCAAGGTTCGCCAAGTGCTCCCCCAGCTTCTCAGCCGGGAACCCTTTCTCCTTATGACCAGGATAGATGTCCCCTAGACCTTTCGAGATCTCGCGAGCCGTCCTCGGAGTCTCACAGATCCGCACAATCTGAATATTCGTCTCGGTCGTCGTCAGTATCCGGAAGATCTCCTCCTCCGACAACCGCGGCTTCGTCAAGCTGAAACTCACAGCACCAGCAGTCTGCGAAGGACCAACCTTCGGCCCGTGCCTCCGATGCCGCATGAACGAGTAACTCACAGCCCCCCAGGTAGCCAACAGTAGCGTCCAGACGAACCCCGCATTCGCTAACAGTCCAATAACCTCGTCGAACTGGAGAGCAACAGTAGTCATCATTCTACCTCACCCGATGCAACGCAGCCATCTCAATCCCAGCAGAACCCACACGATACGCGTACACTTTCATATCAGTGAACGCCCCAGGCATCTTCAACACGCGCATCTTACGAGCGTAATCCTCACTTCCAAAAGGCTCAGTCGACAAGTCAACCACTCCATCACTGAGATGCTTCACAGTATTCTCAACATGCTCATTATGCACTCCCTTATTGGCCAACAGAAGATACAATCCCGACGTCTCACGTACATGAGTCTGCAGCGCTTTCAGCGTCTGCTCAACAGCCGGAAACGGCGCAGAACGAATAACATCACTCAAACTATCAACCACAAGAGTACAAGCTCCTAGCGGAGCAACGACCTGTGGAAACTCCTTCGCCAAGAGATTCGCGGGACCAATATCCCAGTTAACCATCCCCGACGCTTTCTCCTTCTTCATACCGAAACTGTCAATGAACCACATCTTCCGCGAATCGAAAAATCTCTCAAGACTCCAGCCATACAGATTCATCTCTGCAACAATATCCTCCCAGGAACGGCCCGTCGTGAAATAGACCGCAGGCCGACCATCAAGCAACCCTCGATACATGATCTGCTGAACGCAAGTAGTCATTCCCGTATCTGCCTCGCCCAGGAAGAGGATGATGCTACCCGAGGGAAGTCCGCCCATGGACTCGTCGAATGCCGATATTCCGCTCGAAAGATTCTGCAATTCCTACACCTGTCCTTGTCTCTGATGTCCCCGGTCTTCCGTTGCGAAACCCTGCTGGTCGATGGCGTGGGCTTGCCCTTGAACCCCTTGTTCCACTACCCCGGAACCGTCGGATACTGGAACCGTCCCCGTAACAATCTCTTCGAGGCACGAGTCAGCGGTTTCGGCGCTTTCTCCGTTGAGTATGGAGGCGCCTACCACCGTGACTAGCACTTCTTACACCGATCGGTCCCTTGATGTTCACACCCTCGGTTCCGATCGTGAAGGCGAAGTCGTTAAGACTGTGGCTGGTTCCACGCATCTTCCGGACGAAGAGCTTCCGAAGTGGCGAGCTCTGCTTTACGAGCGAGAGCACCATGACTCCAGTGGCGAGAAACTCTTCAATCCCATAGCGGCTGATGAGCCCCGAACCCTCTACGATCTCCGTAGTCATCACAGTAGTGCAGCCCACGTCCTTGAGCAATAGCCCGACTTCGAGGAATATTTCTCGAAGAGTGTTGAGGTCAGTGACCCGGAATCCAAAGCCTGGGAGTGAATCCACAACCAGCCTCGTAGCTCCCAACTGTTCTACGAGTATCTTGACCTCGGAGAGCTTGGATCTCAAGTTGTACAGTATCGATTGCAATGACTCTTGTTCAGCCATCTCCGACTCGACACGCTGGTAGACCGCGTCAACCATGCCGATCTTCTTCTCAGCTTCGAGCTTCTTGAAGTCCCAGCCAAAGCGCAGCATGTTTGCTCGGAACTCCGTCGGAGGCTCTTCCGTCGAAACGTAGACACCGGGCTCACTGTATCGCGTCGCGCCTTTGTACAGATACTGTCCGCAGCAGATGGTCTTCCCGCATCCGGCGCCCCCAGCGAGTAGAACTCGTGCGCCTTTGGGAAATCCGCCTTCAAGCACGTGGTCCAATCCGGGGATACCAGTGTGGACCCTTTCAATTGCCTCTTCCATAATGTCCCGTTCCTATCGGTCGGAAAATCCACGATAAGCCTAGAGTAACCTGAGGAAGGATGCGACAGTAACATTGAATGATCTGAACTATTCACGACTCTGATTACTCAACAAATTCTTAGCTAACGATTTCCTTACGCGGCCCAAATTTTTCCTTTTCCGACCAAGGAACCTTTTTAGGGCAAGATACGCTGGAGCCGGTCGCTTCCGTGAGCAAAATGCCAGAACGGGGATACTCGGTCACTGGGCTGGACCCAGATCGCACTGTGAGGTGTGCTGGCCGAGAACTTCGAATATCCCCTAAGGCTTCGGTCGAACTTTGCCGCACGATACGGGGAATGAAACTCCCGGAAGCGAAGAAGCTACTAGAACGAGTAATCGAAAAAAAGGTCGCGGTCGCATATCGCCATTATCACAAAGAGGTTCCGCATCGTCGAAATCTTACCGAACCCTTCTACGCGGGAAGATATCCCCAAAAAGCAGCAGGGAGGCTCCTTCGGCTCTTAGAAGAGCTCGAGGCAAACGCGGAATACCGGAACCTCGATACGGAGAGGCTGAAGATAATACACGCGGCGGCCCAAAGAGCCAATAAGATTCCGAAACGAAATCCCCGAGCGTTCGGACGCTCAGACCTTCTCCAAGGGACAACCACCCATATCGAACTGGTCGGCTTCGAGGCCGAATGATTGTCAGTAACCAAATATTTCATCAAGGATGTCTCTCGACGTCTCGAGATCGATGAGTTACTCCAGAGAGATTTGAAACGAGCGGGTTACAGCCGAGTCGAACTCACAAAAAGCCCGGTCGGAACTAGAGTCGTAATCTACGCCGCGAAGCCCGGAATGGTTATAGGTCGAAGAGGCCAGAGCATCAAGGATCTGACAAAACTTCTCGAAACGAAATTTGGCATCGAGAATCCTCAGTTATCTGTAGCAACCATCGAAATTCCTGAACAAGACCCGAAAGTCGTCGCATCTCAGGTCGCGCAGGCATTACAGAGAGGAGTGCATTTCCGAAGAGCGGCCTACTGGGCGATCCAGAGAGTCATGGAATCTCAAGCTCTAGGCGTTGAGATCATAATCCGCGGAAAGCTCACTACCGAAAGGTCAAGATTTGAAAAGTTCCGAGCTGGATATCTCCCGAGAGTTGGAGATCCAGTCTTGAAAAGTGTGAAAGTCGCAGTAGCGGACGTTCAATTGAAACAGGGACTGTTCGGCATCAAAGTCAGAATCCTGCCTCCCACAGTGGATTTCATAGACAAGCCCACGATGAAGACTCCGCCGCCCAGCGTCGCGCCGACACCTACGGTTCAAGCGCCCGTTGCGGAAGCCGTTGAGGTAGAAACGGAGAAGGAGGAGCCCATTGGCAATACTGCGCAAGCGTGAGATGAGACAGATGCTTCCCGAAGAACGGAAGAAAAGGATCTCAGAGCTCAGAGCCGAACTTACCACGATAAGAACCTCCGTGAAGTCAGGAGGAACGGTGGAAAATCCTTCAAGAGTGAAGGAGCTTCGCCGAACCGTAGCCAGACTCTTAACAGCAGAGAACAGTCCAGTCATAGCGGAGGAAGTCCAATAAATGCCGATAACCCCCCAAAACATTTTGGCTCACGAATGGATTGGCCTGCAAGTCACAGTCAACGCCTCTCGAGACCCGGGACTAACGGGCCTCCTTGGGATCGTTAGAGACGAAACAAGAAACACTCTGCTAATCGAAGCTCGGAATCGACTGGTTAGAGTGCCAAAGGCTAACGCTCAATTCATCGCAACCTTGCCCACTGGAGAAATAGTTCCTGTTGAAGGGCCGCTTCTGACGCATCGACCTGAAGACAGGGTAAAGAAGGGGCTCGCAAAATGGTAGTACGCAACATCGGACTAGACGTCAAACCGCCAAAGGCCGGGTGCAACGATCCTGTCTGCCCATTCCACGGAAGCTTGTCCGTGAGAGGAAGAGTCTTTGAAGGAACGGTATCAACGTCCAAGTCCCCGAAAACCGTATCAGTTGAGCGCGCTTACTTGCACTATTATCCAAAATACAGCAGATACGAAAGGCGGAGAAGCAAGACGCTGGCCCACAACCCGCCCTGCATTGCTGCAACAACAGGCGACCGAGTAACAATAGCAGAATGCCGACCGCTCAGCAAGGAAGTCTCGTTCGTTGTGATAGATAGAAAAGGAGTAGCAGAATAGACGTGCCCGCGCCCAAGACAAGAGCGGTAAGCGCCCGTGGAATGGTGGAATACAGACCGAGAATCGCTCGGGGCCTTCCAGTTGGCACCCGGCTCACATGCGCTGATAACACTGGAGCGAAAGAATTGAAACTCATAAACGTCCGAGGATACCATGGGCGCCTCCGACGAGTCCCCGCCGCCTGCGTCGGAGATATGATAATGGTGTCGGTGTCTAAAGGCAAACCCGACCTGAGGAAACAAGTTTTTCCTGCAGTCGTTGTGAGACAGGTGCGAGCGCTGCGTAGACCGGATGGGACGAGACTCTCCTTCGAAGATAACGCCGGAGTCCTAATGACCCCGGAGGGCGAGATGAAAGGAACAGAGATCAGGGGACCCGTCGCTCGGGAGGCAGCCGAGAGATGGCCTCGAGTAGCGAACCTAGCTTCAACGGTGATATAGACCACGGCCAGCTCGAAACCGTCCAAACAGAGAAAACGCTTCTTTCAAGCCCCCAAGCACAAGCAGCGAAAGATGCTATCCGCTCGATTATCCGACGACTTGACAGCAAGGCACAAGGTCAGACGCATTCCACTCAGAACTGGAGACACTGTGCGCATCATGCGGGGCGAATTCGCGGATTTGGTGGGAAAGGTGGAGAAGGTGGAATATTCGACAGGAAGAATCTTCGTGGAGGGCATGACGAGGGAGAAGGTGGCCGGCATCTCATCAAAACTTCCCATTCACTCTAGTAAGGTACTCATCACCAACCTTAACCTGTCTGACAAGTGGCGGAGCGGACTCCTCTCCGAGAAATCAAAGATGGTGGAATCTTAGACAATGGCACGCAAAGGAGGATCCAGACAGCTCAAACGCGAACCAGCACCGGGATTCTGGCCGATAAAGCGCAAGGAACGAACGTGGGCGCCGAATACGAGACCCGGTCCCCATTCTAGAGGGAAGAGCCTACCGCTTGTAATCATTATCCGAGAAATTCTGGGATACGCCAGAACGGCCAAAGAGGCAACACGAATCATCAGCACCGGCAAGGTCAAGATAGACGGGGTCGTTAGAAGGGATCATCGATTCCCCGTTGGCTTGATGGATGTTCTACAGGTCGAAGGTGCCAGCCAGATCTTCCGCATCCTACCCAAACCGAATAGAGGACTAACACCAACGCCAATCTCTGAAAAGGAAGCAGGCTTCAAACTCTGCAAGATAATCGGAAAGAGGAATATTGAAGGAGGAAAAATCCAGCTCAATCTTCATGACGGCCGAAGCATCATCCTCCAGAGTCAGAGCGGTAGGCAGAAAACGGAAGGGGAATTCGCGCCGGGGGGAGCAATGCAACTTGGCCTACCCAAACAGAACATGATGGGACTGGTGCCGTTTCAAACCGGCGCTTTGGGACTAGTCGTCGACGGTAGAAACCAGGGAATCTTCGGAAAGATCACGACAATAACCCCCGGTACTCACACTCGTCCCAAGATAGTCAAGATCGAGACGGGTAGGGAAGCCTTCGACACGCCAGCAGAATACGTGATACCAGTGGGCACTCAAGCATCCCTCGTCGGGCTAGGAGAAAAGTAGAATGTCTGAATCCATCGCGAAAGAAGAGTCGACCAACCCGTTGAGAATCGTCAGAATCGAGAAAGTCACACTGAACATCGCGACCGGCAAATCAGGCGAACCACTCGAAAAGGCGAAAAAAGTTCTCACCCAGCTGACCAACAAGACCCCGACAACCAAACAAGCGAAGAAAGCGATCAAAGATTTCGGTGTCAGAAAAGGAGAACCAATAGCAGCAGTCGTGACGCTACGCGGGAAGGACGCGGGTGAGTTCCTGAAACGGGCATTGGACGCAGTCAGCAACAAGGTGGCTGAGAGGAGCTTCGATGATTATGGGAACATCTCCTTTGGAATCAAGGAGCATATTGAAATTCCTGGAACTAGGTATGTTCCCGAACTGGGAATCTTCGGCGCAACCATTCACGTTACACTGGGGCGGCCTGGATATAGAATCCGATCACGAGCCATCCGTCCTTCAAAAATCGGACGCAAGCACTACGTTTCGAAGGAAGACGCCGTCAAGTTCATGCAGAACAGCTTCGGTACGAATATAGGGAACTGAGAAGAGCGTCATGGCCAAGCTAAAGGCGAAGAAGCAGAGGAAGTATGGAAAGGGAGCGCGTCCATGCAAACGCTGTGGCCAGTACGGACCTATAGTGAGGAAGTACGGACTCAACTTCTGCAGACAATGCTTTAGAGAAGTAGCCGTGGGACTCGGATTCAAGAAATACATGTGACCAAGAATGGAACCAATCTCTAACATGTTCTCATCCATTCTCAACAACGAACGTAGACACAAACACGAATGCATAGTCTACCCTGCGTCAAAACTGATGGGCCAAGTCCTACGTGTCATGCAGAAGTATGGCTATGTGGGAGAGTTCGAGTTCGTCGACGACGGCAGGGGCGGAAAATTCAAGATACAACTTCTGGGGCGAGTCAACGACTGCGGAAGCGTGAGACCCAGATTCTCATCCACCATTGGTGAGTTCGAAAAATGGGGAAAGCGCTTTCTTCCCTCTCGAGACGTAGGAATACTCATACTCACAACACCGAAGGGAGTCTTGGCGCACAAGGAGGCGCGCGAGGCCGGGGCTGGAGGCCAACTCCTGGGATACGTTTTCTGAAAGGTGAAACATGACGACAAGGTTTGAGACTCTTCAAAGAACAGTCTCCATCCCCGACCAGGTATCCGTGCAGGTCGAGGGACGAACTGTAAAGGTAAAGGGTCCACTAGGGTCACTGCAAGAAGATTTGTCCCACCTTCCAGTCTCAATCGACGTGGACGACAACAAGGTCCGACTGGAAACTAGCTGGCCGAGAAAGAGGGAGATCGGAATGCTGGGAACAGCCGCTGCCCACGTCCGAAACATGCTCAAAGGAGTCACACAAGGCTACAGGTACGAACTGCGCACAGTCTACGCCCACTTTCCAGTAACCGTGAAGGTGGACGAGAAGGCTAAGGCGTTGAAGATAGAGAATTTCACTGGGGAGAAGACGCCAAGATACGCGAAGATAGTTGGAGGAGTAAAAGTGGATGTCAAGGGTGAGGACATCTCGGTGGAGGGTATCGATTTGAAATCGGTTAGTCAGACGGCAGCGAACATTCAAGATAGTACCAAGATCAAGAAGAAGGATCTCCGAGTCTTTCTTGACGGAATATACGTCTCCGGAAAAGGACCCGCACAAACGTCGAAGAAAACTGCAAAGTGAGAGAGATGACAGGATCAAAACCCGAGTTCAGACGGCAAGAGAGCTGGAGATACAAACGGGTCAAGGAGAACTGGCGTAGACCCCGGGGCGTCACGAGCAAGATGAGAAAGGAGGAGAGCGGCTTTCCCGCCAAAGTCAAGAACGGATACGGCTCAGCAGCCTCCACCCGCGGCCTCCACCCTAGAGGCCTCGTCGACCAGCTCGTATGGAGGGAAGTAGAGCTGGAGAAGCTTGATCCTAAGATACACATTGTCAGGATAGCAGCAAGGGTTGGAGAGAAGAAGCGGCGCGGAATCTTAACCAAAGCCAAGGATCTGAATTTTCACATAGCAAACCCTGGGAAGGAAGAAGGACGAGCAGTGACAGAACAGCCCGCCGTAGAAGCGGAGAAATCGCTGCCCGCAGAGACGGGAGAGGAGAGGATGGAAGAAAAAGCCGAGATAGCTGACGACGAGGATATCGAGAAGACAGAGGAGAGTTCTGAATGAGTCTGAAGAGCCAGAAGAGACTGGCCGCGAGCTTGCTGGGCGGGGGATTGAACAGGGTCTGGATCGACCCGGAAGAGAACGACCGGGTCCAATCAGCGATTACCCGCGAAGAGATCAAGAGTCTCATACGCGAAGGAAGGATCAGTCTCCTGCCAAAGACCGGGATCAGTAGAGGCAGACATCGCGCTAAGTCCGGTAGAAGGAAGAAGGCTGGCAGTAGAAAGGGGGGTCAGAAGCCTGGCAAGGAGGCTTGGGTCCTCAAGATCAGAGCGATCCGGAGACACTTACGATGGTTGAGAGATAAGAGACAGCTGTCCGCCGGAAACTACACTACTCTGCTGGGTATGGCGAAGGGTGGAGCGTTCCGTAGCGGGTCGCATGTAGATGAGTATGTAAAGGCCCATCAACTGGTAAAGAAGCGTTAGTCCATGGCTGATAGTCCCCGCTATGCGCTGCCTTACCGGCGACGGAGAGAGGGCAAGACAGACTACAAGCTGCGCCGGGCGCTGGTCAAATCGGGCAAGCCGCGGGCTGTTGTCAGGCTTACCAACAAGTATGTTACTGTGCAGATCACTGATGCAACCATCACCGGGGATATTGTAAGGGCATCAGCTTCTTCTCGAGAGCTTCCTAAGTTGGGTTGGAAGGGCGGGCTTGGAAATCTTCCCTCGGCTTACCTCACTGGAGCGCTTGCCGCTCGGAGAGCTGTGCAGAGAGGGATCAAGGAGGCTATTCTGGATCTTGGGCTTAAGGGTCCGACGAAAGGCTCGAAGCTTTTCGCAGTCCTGAAAGGACTGGCGGATTCTGGTCTCACTGTTCCACACTCTCCAGAAAAACTCCCACCTATGGAACGGATCGGAGGAAATCACATAGCCACATACGCGAAATCATTGGCGGGCGAGCACGATCTGTACAAGAAACGATTCAGCGCATATCTCAGCCGAGGATTGAAACCTGAGGATCTGTATGGACATTTCGAAGAGATTAGGAAGACTGTGTCAACAGCACCTTTGGAGGTGGCCAAGTGAGCCAGCGTCCCGGTCAAGAGATCGGATGGGTGCCGAAAACCAAGCTGGGCCGACAGGTCCAGCAAGGAGAGATCATATCCATGGAAGAGATATTCACGCAGGGACTGAGGATCAAAGAGCCGGAAATTGTTGATACACTCTTGCCGAATATTCAGCAAGAGGTTCTGGGAATCGGGTTTGTCCAGAAACAGACCGACGCGGGGGAGAGATCGAGGTTCAGAGCGGTTGTTGCTATCGGTAATGGTGACGGTTTCATCGGGATTGGCGAGGGGAAGGCGCGGCAGGTCCGGACGGCTATCGATAAGGGGACGGTCCAAGCTAAACTGAATATTATTCCTGTCCGGCGGGGTTGTGGGAGTTGGGAGTGTCGTTGTGGGACCCAGCATACTGTTCCGTTCAATGTTACTGGTAAGACTGGGAGTGTCCGGGTGGAGGTTTTGCCTGGGCCGCGGGGTCTGGGATTGGTTGCGGGGGAGATTCCGAAACAGGTGCTACGCTTGGCGGGTGTGAGGGATTGCTGGACTAGGACCTTCGGATCTACATCGACGTTGTCATCGTCGGCGCTCGCAGTGTTCGATGCGCTGACTCAGACGTATAATGTGGTGACGCAGAGCGACTGGGTGAACTAGATGGAATCGCTGAACAAGAATCCGATTCTCGCAGTCAGGCTTCGCGGGACAGCTTCGGACAATCCGGATGTTCAGAGGACAATGGAGTCGTTGAAGCTGGAACGAACCTTCCAAGCTAGGCTCATGGATAATAATCCGTCGAACTTGGGAATGCTTCGCTCAGCGAAGGTTCTCGTGGCCTGGGGGGAGATCAGCCCAGACATCCTCGGACGCGTACTAGAGAAGCGTGGTGAGCGCGACGGTGCCGACGGGCTAGATGATGGCTTTCTCCGGCTTCTTGGAAAGTCGAGCTTTGACGATCTGGCTAAAGCGGTCGTTGCGGGGGAGACGAGTCTCCACGAACTGCTGCGGGCTGGTCTGAAGGTGCCGTTCAGGTTCCATCCTCCACGCGGAGGATTCAAGCGCAGTCTCCGGCGCGCCGCGACCGACGGGGGCGAGCTAGGCTACCGGGGCGCGGACATCAACAGTCTAGCTAAGCGAATGATCTGAGTCGTGCCTGATAGGAACTCGAATATAGTCGCGAACGATCATCCTGGTTTCGGGTGTCTATTGTTTGGCTCCCCGTAAAGAAGCTCGGCGTCACCGCAGCCGTTCAGGCTGGTGGTTCGACGTTTTCGACGAGATGGAAAGGATGGACCGGTTGATGGACGACATGATGCGGAAAGCGGTCGAGATGCCCAAAGCGCAAGAGGGAGCCTCACCATTCGTCTACGGGTTCTCAATGTCCGTCGGACCTGACGGGAAGCCGATCATACGCGAGTTCGGGAACGTAGAGCCAGGCGTGCGGGGTCCCCAGGTCAAAGAGGAGAGAGAGCCGCTCGTGGATGTAATGGACACGGGAAAGGAGGTGGTCGTGGTGACCGAACTGCCCGGAGTAGAGAAAGAAGATATCAAACTAGAATCCACAGACAGAGCGTTGAAGATCAGTGTCGACTCGGCGAAGAGGCGGTATCTGAAGGAGCTGGAAATGCCGCACATGGTTGATCCGCGGACTGCGAAGGCCACCTACAAGAACGGGGTCTTAGAGGTCCGGTTCGCGAAGAGCGATGAGAAGAAGCCGACACGACCTATTCCAGTAGAATAGTCGGGATTATTGAGAGAACAGATTCACGTCATGGGGTGACCTGACTCGCGTTCTAGAAGGATCTCACCGGTCGATGGCTACGAGCGCTATGTAAAAGTGTGAAGGAGTTTTTTTGTTTAGACCTACCCCCGGGGGGGTCGAGAAATAGTTAGAAGAAAAAGAGAAGATAACGGAAAACGAAAGATAGCAGACGGAGCACACCAAGGAAGAGTCGTTCAAAGAGCAGCTTTGTGTCGCGGGAAAGAATTTTTTCGTAAATTCTAGGAAAGGTTCGATTGGGTGACTGAAACCTTTCCTGGCGAGATTACCGGTTTCTCGCGCAGAACAGCCGAGTCAGCCATTTTCAACATGGGCATTTACGGGAACATGCAAGCGTGAACTGGGCATCATATGGGACCCCGTCCCGGATTCGAGATTCGGGCTTGTTCTGAGCGATTTTGCCAACTGGAATATGCTACTGTTTCTACTCTTAAAAGTAGTTTTTGAAGCCTGAACTCCTACTATTTCTACTCGAAAAAGTATGGTCGTGACCTATGAAAACCCTGAAAAACAGAGGACCCGACA
>DASPWZ010000021.1:0-19253 GCA_035637535.1 Candidatus Dormiibacterota bacterium | reverse complement strand
TTCGTAATGTCCGCTCTCTCGTCCGCCCTGCTCGTCTTCGCCATATCGCTGACGTTCGGGATAACCGGGTCTACCAGTCTCCCAGCAATCGCGAGTTCTCTTGGAACTCTCACAGGGGATACGAGATCCTTCGCTCTGATTTCCATCGTAATGTTCGTGGCAGGGTTTGGCGTCAAGATGGCCGTAGTTCCTTTCCACATGTGGATTCCAGATGCCTTCGAGGGGGCTCCGACGACGGTCAGTGCCTTACTGGCTGCGGGAGCGAAGATGGCCGCATTTGCGGCCGCATTTCGTGTATTCATCGTAGCATTTGGGACTGTCAACATTGATTGGTATTCGACGTTCGCAATTGTAGCGGTTGCAACGATGACCTTGGGTAATGTTGCTGCGTTGATGCAGAAGAGTTTTACGCGTCTTCTCGCGTATTCCAGCATCGCTCAGGCCGGGTATATCATGATAGCACTCGCTGCACCCATCACAGCGAGCGGATCTCCTCTAGGACTTGCAGGAGGACTTTTTCACGTACTCAACTATTCGATAGTCAAGACGGCGGCGTTCGTCGCTGCGGCGGCCGTTGCTACGAAATTGCCCTTGAACACTCTAGATTCTTTCAACGGGCTCGCTAGACGAATGCCACAGACAGCGTTCAATATCACCGTATTCTTCCTAGCGTTAGCTGGCGTGCCCCCGCTCAACGGATTCTTCAGCAAAGTCATGCTCTTCACGGGAGCAGTGTTCTCTCCCTACTCTTGGGGAGGCTACTTGGCAATCGCTGCTTTGTTGAACAGCGGTTTCAGTATGAGCTACTATGGTTGGCTGATTAAGAGGATGTACTTTGATGATCCGGCAGACTCGTCAAGAATCAAGGAGCCTCGAGCTTACACGAGCGTCATGTGGATGGCGACAGCCTTAGTGTTCTTTATCGGGCTCTATCCAGATCCCTGGATACGCCTAGCCCAGGCCGCCGCTGCTTCCCTCGTCCCAACTCACTGAGAATCCCAACTTCGCGTTAATCAGGCCAACAATATCAGCGACACTGTTGACTATCTGATCCTTCCGGAAACTTCGTTCCTCAGGGCCCAGTTCGATCTGAATGATTTGGACTGACTGAGCAGAAGAGTTGACTGCTCCCTTATCGTTGCCTTGAAGGCCCAATACTCTATTTCCAGATTGGTCCACCTCAGGGTTGACGCTAAAATGGGGTTCAAGTCCACTGCGGATTATGTCAAGGACTTCTTCAGATTCTGAATCGTCTCCTTTACTCTTGATCGTTATTCCCGGATAGGCCGCCCCACTAATCGCAATGACGCACTTGATTCCATACTCTTCAACGAAATCTTGTACACTTTTCTCAAAGTTCGCGTCGGCCGACTGCGTTTCGTCTCCGCTTTGGGGCTGCCTCTTCTCCTTCGCGATGATCGCCCAGCTCTTTGACAGAAGCGCTGCTTCCTCAACAATTTGTCCAGTGTAGAGGTCGCGTTTCGAAGTCGTAATGTGAGGACTGGAGAGAAGAACCAGACCCTCCCCCACAACCTCTGTGTGATCGGGATGTATGATCTTTACTGGCATTTTGAGGTCTGGAAGAATTATTTCTGCGAATCCATAATCAATTCATATCAATAAAGCATTCTTGGTCTCTCGTATCGATCAGGTTTCAAGTCCAACGTGTTGCGATATCTCTCTAGCCATCTTCGCCGCTTGGGTCTCGTTTTCTACTCCTCCTATGAGAAACCGTCCGTTCCGAAAGAGTGAGACCGTGAACTCTCCATGCCGATATACGAGAACTGAGGCTGTGCTCAGAAGAATCTTGTCTGAACGGATGCTATTTCCTATCTTCGAGAGCTCTATTGTCAGGTCTTTTAGAGGAAGAACGTTGGCCGTGTGTTCTCCACACAAGAAGGTCACCAGTCTATCAGATCCAGATCTATCACCATTACTGTTTCCGCATCCTTCACAATCGTGTCGTCTCGCTAGTTTAGTAAACAGGAATTCCGGACCTGCCATATCTACTGTGACAAGTTTGTCGCTCCACTGATTTGGATTCCCTAAGAGGAATCGGAGGGCTACTCCAGTTCCTAGGGCTCCAGTCAGACCCGTGATCGACGGGCTAACTCCGAGAGTTTCGCAGCTGTCTGCAAGTCTGTCGGCAACCTGAGGCATGATGCATTCCAGACACGCAGTTTTGGGAGGGTTTAGCAGCGCTATGTGCGCTTGATCCGCTATCGCGCTCGCAAATAGGTACGGAGTTTCGCTCAGAACGGCAAACTGGTTGAGGATATATCTGGTTCGAAAGTTGTCAAGACCATCGAATACTAGGTCCACGTCTCTCAGAAGATCGCTTGCATTTCTATCCGTCACAGTTTCGATCAAAGGCTCGATTTTGCACCATGCGGCTTCCTCCGACAATCTATCTGCTATGACCTCTGCCTTGGGATGATAGAGGTCGTTCATTGATGCTGAGTGTAGTCTTTGGAGATTTGTGCTCTCGACGATATCCTGATCGATAAGCTTGAGGTGTCCAACCCCCGATCGGGCCAAGTAATACGCAGCGGCACTTCCTATCCCTCCGACTCCGATGATTGCTACCGAGGACTCCTGCAGTTTCTGGAGTCCCGCCGGCCCAATACCCGGAATCGAGATTTCCCTTGAGAAGTAATCGTTTGATTGTATGATCATTGCCGAAACCTGGCTGGTAGAGAGGGTTGAAGTGTCTTTTCGAGCCGTCAACTACGGGAACTTGGGGGACAGGGCTCCGGCAGGGCATGCATCTATGCACGCCATGCACAGGATGCATTCTGAGTCGTTGAACTTTTTCCAGTCGAGATCAAGGATTGGTATTTGCATTGGGCAGGCGGTCTCGCACTCTTTGCATTCTGAGCATTTGATCGGGTCTCGATGCATTCCGAGGAGACTGTTCTTTTGAGTCACAGCCATTATAGCACCGACTGGGCACACGTAGCGACACCAGAATCGAGGAATCCTCCAGGCCGCGTAGACGAACCCGACCAAGACGACAACATTGAGCCACGTTAGGGCAGAAATGTGCCCGAACCATGACGAGAGATTTCCGAAAGTCAAATCGGAACTCTGAGCGGTCCCCAGAAATCTCCATGAGCCACCGAGAATCGCGGGAAGAGTTCCGAACAGGGTCCCGTCAGGGGTTATTGCAACGAAGAGTCCGTCAGCAAGAGGCCCGAGACTCGTCCTGTAATCATTTCCGACTCCGTAGTAGACGGCGAGTCCCAACGAACCGCTGATGAGGAATGCAAGAGCGACAAGCACATACTTGAGACGAATCCAGTAAAGGTGAGCCCTCTTCTCGACGGAATCAACCCGCCCCTTGACGGTGGTGATCACGTCTTGTAGAAAGCCGACGGGGCAGATCCATCCGCACATGAAGCGACCTAGAATCGCGCCTACTACGAGCATTATTCCGATAGGGAGCCATGGGAAGAGCCCATTCTCTAGAAAGAGTGTGATGGCGTCCATTGTGCTGGTTACTTGGGCTTGGGATTTGACACTCGCCACAATTGGGAGAACGACCCACGAACGAGTTCCGTTGAATGCTGGGACGAGGCTCATGATGCCGATTCCGCTGAAGAGCACAAAGAAGCCGAGCTGAACGATTGTTCTTACAGGCCAGTAATAGCCTCGGATTTTGATTCGCCCGAGGCGAGCGCGCATGCCAGTCGTCTGTTCAGTCTTCGCTTCAGGAACTCGCGTTTTCTCCATTTGATTGGACCTATCCAAAGAAGGGGAGGAACGGTCGGACAAGCTGCTGCAGGACAACCCATTGCTGACCGTAGACTCCGACCATCATTGCTGCAAGCCCTACGAGCAATGTAAGTGAGGCTAATACTCGATTCATTGGTTCTCACTTGGCCGTCCTGATAGTCGAATGGGACTCTCGATTCCTTGATGGTTATATCGTTTCCTAAATCTGAAAGTCGCTGAACGGGTCGTAACGTATAGACAAGTCTTTAATACGATTTTCAAGTTGCTCGACGAAAGGAGACGCTCGAGCGATCGGGAACATGTCCGACGACAAGAAGAAACCCTCTCCGTCGGCCTCTCCGAGTTCTCCCTCAACTTCGACTTCTCCCCCACCACAATCCCAGACCCCCATTCTGCCCATCAGGAATCCTCTGATATCTCGACGCGCTTTCGTAATTGGAGCTCTGGGGGCTTCCGTCCTCCTTACAGCTGGCTCCCTTGCTCAATCTCCGAATATATTGAATCCCTTGATTCCTCCATCTGAGGATACAGTGACCGCAGGGAACGCAGTAACTCTCGAATTGCAATATCAGAACGCCCTGGCCTCAAAAAATCCTTCGAATGATCTGTACGCCCCGGGAAACTATTCCGATTTCTTTTATTTTCCTTTTCCTATCTCGGCTAGTCCATATTACAAAGATGTAATCGTCAGATTGCCTGACCCCGTCTCATTAACCTCTGAATCCCAAGTTCTGACAGTACCTCAGACGATAAACGGGACGCTGTATAATAGCAAATTTGTCGCCTACAATACTACCTGTGTCCACTTGCAGTGTCTTGTAAATCCCGGTTATGATCCCGTTTCTGGAGAGTTTCGGCTCCAGTGCCCGTGTCATGGCAGCCAATATCGGCTCTCTGATGGAGTGCCCGTAGCCGGCCCCGCGTTTGACTTGGGCTTGAAGCCACTTCCTCAAATCACGATAAAGTACGACCCGGTTTCGGGAAACATCGTTGCGACAAACGGGCAGAATGGGATAAACGGAGTGCCTGGCGTTGGCCGCACCCACTAAGAAGCAAGGGGTCCTAGACCCCGTCATCGCCCTCCTACGATGGATTTGGAATGAACTAGAGCGGACCATAATCCCAGCAATCAAGCTCGTCTTCCCGTCAAGATTCATCAGCCCGCTGGGATTTCTAGGAATGCTCACCGTGGTGGTTTTCGTTATCCTAGGTGTGACCGGAGCCCTACTCCTCTTTCACTATACCCCAATCTTTGGGGACTGCAGCAATGCGACTTCGACACCCGGAGCATGCAACCAAGCATTTCAGAGCGTTCAATCGATCAATAATCAGGTCAACTGGGGTTCCATAATTCGGAACATTCACTATCAGGCTTCGAATGCCATGGTCTTGCTAGCGGTCATGCATATGTTCTACCAATATTTTGCCGGTCGCTACAAACTGCGCTACGAAATACTATGGGTCACTGGAATAATTCTGGGGGTCGTGACCATCATAGAGGCCTACACTGGCTATGATCTCATCTTCAACATTCGTGGACAGCTAGCAATCAACATCGGGCGAACTTTGACACTGGATACTCCCATCTTAGGGGCAAACCTTGCTCAGATAATCTTCGGATTTGGCTTTAACGACCTAACCATTCGATTCTACGCGTTTCACGTGTTCATAATTCCTATCATAATGCTAGCAATCATGTCAGTCCACCTTCCTAGGAATCTGGTCCTAGACATTCCTGTCGCTTCGGCGATCACAGGCATCATTCTGATCTTGGGCGGTCTTTTTCCAGTTGAAGTTGGTGTGGCATATGTTCCGAGTCTGCCGACACAGATCACGTTTCCAGAATGGTATTTTACCAGCCTCTATGCATTCATCAGGGTTAAGGGTCTCGATCCGTTCATAGCTGGAGCCATAATTCCAACGATATTCGTACTGATATTTCTCCTAGTCCCATTCTTCGATAGAGGCCGCAAGATAGCTATGGTTGATCGTCCCTTCTGGGTGGCACTGGGAGTTGCAGCCTTGGGCCAAATAGCAATTGTCACTGTATGGGGGTTCCGAGCATCCAATCCCTTCCTAGCATTATTGAACGAAAACCAGCTCGTGGTTGACCCAATACTCTTCGGCGGATCGCTTTTGATAGCAAGCGCACTCGCATACGGCTTTGTTTATGCTTTTGTAAGATGGCGGAGAGCCAAGCTCGAGGCGCTACGAACAGCAAAGAAACCGGTGCCTTACAGGCGCGTGCCACCCTACATTTTGTCCAAGAGTGAAGTGTTTTCTCTTCTTACAGGTTTATTGATTCTGCAAGGATTTCTGGATTTCTCAATCTTTCGATCTCTAATTGACTCTCTGCAGAATTTTGCTCTCCTAGAGATTGGCATGGTGTTTGTCGCTTTTGCAGCAACGGTGCACATATACCGCGTGGCGAACAAGATCAAGTAGGTACAGAAATGCAGGCCCCGAAAAAACACTTGCCAGTGGTTGGAATCCTTGGGCTAGTTGTCATCGCCTCTGCAGGAGGGGGAATCTACTACTACCAGTTTCTGATGCCCCATGTGTCTGGACCACCGCCTGCTCACCGGCTCATTTTCATGACTGCCGCAATCGAAGAACAGGGGGGGTATCATATCAACAACACGGCATTCCTCAATCAGACAAATCTGCCTAGCTTCGATCCATCAATGGGATACAATCTAACAGGAGTAAACTATCATAATTATCAAGGTGAGAGTGACAACAAGACAATTGCTGCACATGTCGGAGATACAATTACCTTCTACATCTACGGGAAGAACGCAACCAGCCCTTGTAACACCAATCCAGCGAATGAGTGTTGGCTCTCAACAGCTCATGGGTTTACAATATCGGGTCCGGGATCCGTCAACGTGAAAAACGGAGGGAGCCTGCCCGGAACTATTCCATTCGGTAAGTGGTTTACGGTGACGGTTAACTTCACCGTTGGCGGCACGTATACGTACTTTTGCACAATAGTTTGTAGTCCGCTCCACGGACAGATGCTCGGCCACATTAATGTCACATAAGGCGCCTCAGCTGTTAGTTCAACGTCAGGAGACCCTCTCCGTTCAGAGCCGTCTTCTGACATACTATGAGTATACGAAGCCGAAGATATGGTATCTTCTAGTCTTCACCTCTCTCACAGCAACTTTCGTAGCAACGAGAGTCCTTTCAGTCTCCTTGAGCCCACTTGGCTGGTTGATGACGGGGGTTGCTATCATAGCGGGAACCGCGGGATGCAACGCTCTCACAAACTATCACGATCGCGATATCGACGCGTTGATGACGCGGACACGTCACCGTCCTCTCCCTTCGGGACGAATTACGCCTAGGGCTGCTCTCAGATTTGGGCTCGGATTAATCTCTATCTCACTAGTCTTGGCAGCTTTACTGAACCTCTTCTCTCTTCTCTGGATGGCACTAGGAATCTTGGATAATGTGGGAGTCTACAGTCTACTCCTGAAGCGACGTAGCTCACTGAACATTCTCTTGGGAGGCTTCAGCGGTGGACTCCCAGTATTGTTCGGATGGTCCGCCGTGACCCAAGGGCCGATAGGCAGTCTGCCACATCCCATTTTTCCTCTCCTGATGGCGGGTCTAGTTTTTGTCTGGATTCCGGTCCACATCTGGTTCCTTGCCGTATCTTACCGCTCGGACTATTCTAATGCCGGGGTGCCGATGTTGCCTGTGGTAGTTGGGTCCACCACCGCCTTGCGACTGATCACTATTTTCTCCATGATTATGGTGCCTTTCTCTCTCGCACTCTATTTCCTAGGCCCTTTCGGCCAGATCTACGGCGCGGTTGCGCTGGTCAGCGGGCTTGCAATTCTAGCTGGGAGCCTCTGGGTTCTCTACAAGCCGACTGAGACGAACGCATGGCGCATGTTCAAGGTGACAAGCCCGTATCTCTCGCTTCTTTTCGCCGTAATGATAATCGATGCAGCTCTGAAGCACTAGGCAAGTAAGTGCACGAAAGTTCCCATACCACTTGGGACCTGGCACATTATCACGTCCGCAATTCTCCGTGTGCCCATCAGCCTTAGCAACAAATCGAAGACGAATCTGTGACCCATCAACCTGTCAGACGCCTGGCGCATGATCTTCGAGTTCTCCATCTCCACGCCAATCTGATCCTTCCAAGCATCCTCGTAGCTTGAGAGCGGAGTCTTATCCTCGAAATACCGGACTGCAGCCTCCGCAGCCAAACGTCCGGTAATCATAGCAGTCTGTATCCCGCCCCCGTTCGTGGGCATCACCATCCCGGCTGCATCACCGATAGCCATCACCCGGTCAGTGTAGGTCCGTGTTAGGGGTCCATCGACAGGCAGGCTGTCTGCGATAAGAGAGGCCGTCTTTCCCCCCTTCAGCCGTTTCGCGGCTACTCTGTTCTTCTCGATGAAACCTGTCAACAAGTCTCTGATCTGCCATTCACGACGAACGAACGGTTCCCGGATTCCAATGCCGACATTCGCTCTACCATGCCCCTTCGGAATTATCCAGCCATAACCCCCCGGCGAGTATCTCGGATCCATATACAGTTCAGCCACATCCTGCTCCACTCCCAAATCAGTCATCAAGTACTCGATATTGGTCGCAACTGCGTACGGGCCAGCGTACTCCCGTTCTGGAAGTCCCGCCCTCTCCGCCGTCTCGCTAGGATAGCCATCTGCTGCAACAATGATCTCTCCATAGTCTGCGGTTTCGCGGGTTGGTCCGACCCAGCCACCCTCGTCCTCAGGATAGTAGTGAGCTTGGACCCCGAGGTCTATGTCGGCTCCGTTGCCCCGAGCAACGTCGCCCAGGTGGGTTTCGAACACGTGCCTATCGAGGATGTAGGCCTCAAAGGGAAATTCGAATTCGTGTCCTCTAGGGCTTACCATTCTGATCGACTTGCACTTTGAATCGATCGCATCCTCCGGTGAATCAATGATATCGATGCATTTGACGCGAGGAAGCAGCCTGGCCATTTCCTCTTTCACAGGAAAGTACTCCCCGCAGCGGACCGGTTTGCCGAGAAGTTTCTTCTTCTCGAAGACCTTCACCTTCAGACCTTTCTCCGCAAGATGGACGGCGGCAGATAGCCCGCCGGGGCCTCCGCCTACAACTATGACATCGTACTTGCGACCGGACAAGTCTGCAGATCAGCTGTTGAATTCTATCGTCGACTCGGGCGATGATACAATTTATGGGTTTGGCAAAGTAAGAATCGGCGACAGTAAACATGTTTATAATAAAGGCCAAGGCGGCTCGATGGAAATTTCGTAACTTCAGGAAAGTAGGAACCAAAGCTTGGCGTTTGACCCGTTAATTCTTACAACCTCACTAGCCGTTGCCGGGGTGGTCGCCGCAATCTTCCTCGTCCTTTCAGTCAGGAAGTACCCCAAGGGGAACGAGAAGATGATCGTGATCTGGACAGCCATTAGAGAAGGCTCGAACGCATACCTCAAAAGACAATTCCGGACTATCACGATAATCGCCATAATCATCTCACTCGTCATCCTGGCCGCCTTCGGTGCCACAGTCACCTTCACCTACGGAGGCGAGATCGCCCTCAGCTTCCTACTAGGCGTGGCATTCTCATTGTTCGCGGCCTACGTAGCCCTCTACTCTGCTACAAACGCGAACGTTAGATCCACTGCAGCGGCAGAAAAGTCGACTTACGAGGCGTTGAAGGTCGCTACTCTCGGAGGCGGAGCTCTCGGGCTGGTTGTCATTAGCATGAGCCTCCTGGGACTTTCACTCCTATACGCCCTCTTTCGGGATCCTGGGGTCCTAGCCGGTTTTGGATTCGGCGCCTCGCTCGCCGCTCTGTTTGCCCAGCTGGGAGGCGGAATATTCACAAAATCGGCCGATGTTGGGGCGGACTTGGTAGGGAAAGTGGAGGAGAACTTTCCAGAAGACGACCCGAGAAACCCCGCAGCAATAGCGGACAATGTCGGAGACAACGTAGGAGACGAAGCCGGAAGAGGCGCTGACTTGTTTGAGTCTCTTACGGCTGAGAACCTTGGAGGCATGATTATCGGTTTGATCGTTTCCATCATAATATTCAATGGAGTCATTAATCCGTATTACGTTACAATGCCCCTGATAGTCCGGTCGCTGGGCATTATCGCAACTTTCGTGGGTCTGGCCGTCGCAGTTTTCGAGAAGAAGTTCAAGAATCCAATCAAACCCACTCGAGACGGGCTGCTTGTGGCATCGGTTATTGCCGCGATCCTGATGTTCGTCGCTACATGGTATGTTTTCGGACCCTCCGCAAGTGGGAGCGCGCTCGCCGTGTATTCGCTCTACGGGTGCATGGTCTCTGGACTCGCGGCCGGCTTGCTAATCGTCGTCTACACCGAATTCTACACAGGGTCCAACGCTAAGCCCGTGATTACCATCGCAGAACGGTCCAAATCTGGGCCCGCATTGACGATCATGTCAGGCAACGCAGTCGGCATGATATCCAGCGGATTGCCCGTCATCACAGTGGCCATTGCTCTTCTAATCTCGTTTTGGCTCGGGGAACAATTTGCAGGGCTGATACCCGCGCTCACAGGCAACGCGTTCCTTGGAGGAGTCTACGGGACCACCATGGCGACGATGGGAATGCTTTCGACGGCGGGAATAGTCCTGACAATGGATGGATTGGGCCCGATCGTGGATAATGCAGGGGGAATCGCAGAAATGTCCGGCGCTCCTGAAATAATTCGGGAGCGAATAGAGCCCTTAGACGCTCTAGGCAATACTACGAAAGCTCTGACGAAGGGCTACGCTATGGGCTCCGCGGCTCTCGCGTCTCTGTTATTGTTTCAAGCATTCGTCCTCGAGGTCGCGCGTTACCAAGCCAAGATAATCGATCTCACCACAATAACCTCTGCTCAGGCAGCTCTTCTAGGGACAAAACTGTCGAGCTTGGGAACCTCGCTTGCACTCAACCATCCTGACGTGGTTATCGGAGCGCTAATCGGGGCAATGTTGCCCTTCGTATTCTCAGGGACTGCCATTAACGCGGTGAGCATCGGCGCGTATCGCATGGTCGAGGAGGTCCGAAGACAACTGAGGGAGATTCCGGGACTTAGAGAGGGAACTGCTAAGCCAAACTATGCTGCGGCAGTGGACATTTCCACCCGAACTGCTTTGCGGTTGATGGTCGTTCCGGGGGCGATCCCAGTGGTTGCACCCTTGGTCGTGGGCGTATTCCTAGGCTGGGCCGCGGTGGGAGCCTTGGTCGTTGGGGCCACGATTTCCGCTATACCCTTGGCGATAATGATGATGTGGGGTGGTGCAGCAATGGACAACGCCAAGAAATACGTTGAGATGGGTCACTTTGGAGGCAAGAACACAGAAACACACGCCGCGACCGTCGTCGGAGATACTGTCGGCGACCCTTGGAAGGACACTGCTGGTCCCAGCCTGCACATCCTCATCAAGCTTCTGAACACAATATCTCTCGTGTTCATCCCTCTCTTCCTCGCAGCCATCATAATCCTCTAGACCCTGTAGAAAGAGACTCCCGTCGAGGTTCTCTATCTACTGTGAGAGACGGCGCGATGGAATCCAATTAACTAGGGGTTGGTAGAGCTGAGTAAGCCTGACCTAGAAGCGAAGGTAACATTGAAAATCGCGGAAGCCTTCAAAGCGGCCGTGGAAGAGGTCGGGCTAAGAGAATTTTTGGCGATGGCCGAAATTGACGATCAGCGCCTTCAAACCATTCTCAACGGTGACGATGAGTACGTGCCTGTTGGACTTGTGACGCTAGTTTGTCAGATCAACAAAAGCCACAATGATCCAAATCCCAACCATTCGAGCGTAACTGAGTGTCTGAAAGGATCGACAATCCGGATCCCATCCACAGGCAAGCCAGCTCCACCGAGGATGATTGTAAAATCCATCAGTAGAAGCCAGTTTCGAAGGTTGAAAGACGAGGGGAAATCTCCAGGTCCGCTATACGAGAAGACGACGTTCCGGCTAGTCGGGTTCAGCGCAAACACCATCGCGTTTCTCATCCTCGGCTACTTTCTGGGAGGCATGGCGCTTTCGCCACTTCTGGGACAACCATCATGCACGGGAGTATCCATCTCTCCGCCTGCGCTAATTCCTTGCAGTGGTTCGATAATCGGTCTAGTGATCAGCGCGATCGGAGGCATCGGATACACGTACTACTATTTCGTAAAGAAACTGTAAGTCGCGTTTGGAGTTGCCATCGTGAGCTTAGTCTTCGGGGACGCTCTGGGATTTCTCCTCGGATTCCTTTGGAGGGGCGGTCAGTGCTGCGGGTTTCGTGATAATCCTTCGAGGAGAACGCTAGCACTCATTGCCTTAGGATGTAACTTACAGCAATATTGTGATGGGGGATCTGGGCACTGTAGACCTATTCTTGAAGGGCTAAGAGTGGACGAAGTTCGTCTGCAGGCAATCCAGCAGCTACTCCCGCGAGAACCGCCGCAAGGTTTCTAGCCTCGTTCTCCTTCAATATGAGAAAAGCCAGCACGATTCCTACAGAGTAGGGGAAACCAAGGTAGACTCGTCTGCTTAGATCCAGCTGGTATCGTCTCAGGGCGACTTCGATGAAGGAGAGGGACTTTGATTCTTCAAACTTCTGGCGTGCGCCGCTTAGTATTCGACTGTAGTATTCATGGCTCGCTGCGACGTCCAGAGCTTGCGTCGCATCCGTGGCTGCTAGAAGTTGGTCGATAGCTCTCTGATTGAGCTTCCAGTGAGATGGAATCAGGTGATCCTTGATCCCCGATGCTCCGATAATCTTGCTCCTAACGATGATAGTGAGATTTGCAATATCAATGGCGGACCCTGCGATGGGGAGACAGTTCTCCCGGTCTGGACCCGACAATTTCTTGTTGATGTACTTGTAGAATCTCTCTTCTCCCCAACCATTGATGACATCCCGGACGAGCGAAGCTCTCTCACCTTCAATGTCTGTCATCGAGAATCCTTTCATCCTGTTGACGAGTTGTCTATCGCCGGCTTCGCGTGCTATCGTTGAGAGGTCATCAAGAGAGTAGAGCTTATGCAATTCTTGTTCGTTCATCAATGCAAGCGGCTGCCGAGTTGCTAAGTACTCTTCCCATGTCTTTCCCTGAGCTTTGAACACGACAAGTCCCGCCACACTGTAGGCGTCGAGCCTTCGCCTGTACTGGACGAGGAACTCTCGGGTGTCTCCACCTGAGGCTCTGATTAGGCTCATGACTGAGTCAGCGTATCCTATCCGGACTGCCCTCTCTGTCTCGATCATTGAAGATTCGCTTCCTAACTTTGACAGTTCAGGTCCGTAGGGTCCCTCTGCGAGAAGTCCGATGATCTCAGTTTGAGACTTGGATTCGGAGAGTGCGACTAGTTGCTGGCGCCCGAGGAGCTTACTTCGTTTTCCCCGGACAAGCGCAATGAGGTAATTGTCTGCGACAAGGTGTGAAAGAGTATCCCCAACCACCTTGATTCAGCTTGCTAAGCAGCGAAGACTAGTAGCAGTGCAGTAACCAGCGCGTATATCGCCAATGCTTCTGCCAGTATGAGCGACACGACCGCCCTAGAGAAAATCTCTGGTTTCTCAGCAGTGGCCGAAGCCATGGCGCTCCCAGCCGCACCTATCCCGAAACCAGCACCTAGGGCAGCAGCTCCCATGGTAAGACCCGCCGCGAAAATCCTAACACCACCCTCGATCGGAAGGCTGCTTGTAATGTGGAAGACTGAGAGGAGACCAACGACGAGTCCATAGATAGCGAGCGCTTCGGCGAGGATTGTGGCGATGAACGTCTTCAGCATGACCTCTGGCCTCTCTACTCCCGCACCAGCAATCGCTGGCCCCGATATCCCTATCCCGATTCCTGCTCCGATCGCAGATAAGAGGACGCTAAGGCCAGCGCCTGTGGCTGCCCAGAAGGTTGGGCAGAGTGTTATCGACGCAAATGTAGAACAGTCAACCGTCACCATTAGTTTACCAGTCCAGCTTCCGGTTTTCTAATTGGATGAGCATCGTTGTCGAGCCCCTTGATAAGAGTTCCTAAGATACATGCCTAGATGATTGTAATCGCGAATCATTCAAACTCAGACGAGGCAAGTCTATCGAAAACCTACATGCAATTCGATAAGGTCAATTCTGATTGTTAAATGACACCGGCCATGCACAATACCAAGCTATATCCAGTACACAAAATCTAATTTGTCTTTGTACCTGCGTATTCAAATGAGCGAGTTTCCAAAAGAAATCGCTTGGCTCTTCGAAAATTCCCACAAAATGCGGGGAACCAATTATGCATTAAAAGATCCATTTCTATAGCTTGAGTATTCCCGAACTTGCTCCAGCTAGGAAGCACTTTTATGCGCAGATTGCGCATAGTGACATATAAAATTCTGCGGTATTCATCATGAGGCATGCAAAGAGAGATCTCATATCGACTGTGGTTGGAATTTTGGCTTTGGCAAAGGAAGGAACCAGTAAGACTATGATCGCCACGCGAATGGGTCTCAACTTCCAGCGAGCTTCCAAATATGTCGAGTTGCTCGTTTCAACAGAACACTTGCGGAAGTCTGAGAGTGACGAGAAGTCAAGGTTTGTTCTCAGCGAGAGAGGCGACCAATTTCTCTCCAGACTGCAAGTCATTGCAGGCGATTTCGAGAAAATAAGTCCAGGCCTCGCGGCCAGCCTTCGGTCCTATGCTTCCACGAATCGGACGCTGTTTGATACCCTATCGCCCCCAGAAGAGATTGCTCGATCTCTAAATTGATCCGTCATTTAGCGCACTCTTCGACTTGTGTCTAAGACTTGGATATTGCATGCTCGTTTGTCATCGATGTTAGAGATCTCCTTGCCTTACGTCGGGTACGTAGTTACGTCTTGTCCGTACCAGTTTAAGACGGATATGTCGTAGAAATAATATTTGAAAATGTCAAACAGAAAGATCATCATCGCCTTTGTGATTCTACTGCTCGGCCTAACAAGCCTCGGCGCGGTCAAGATGGCGCACGCCACATCAGGATGGACAGGCACCGCAAACTCACAATCGCAAACGAGCTGTTTTCAGCCAAGTCTGGTCTACAGTCCACATGCCTCGAAAATTCTTCTGGAATACTCTGACACAAATCCATCATCCATCTATTGCAGCACTTATGGCGAAGCGTTTTACATGCACGTCCTAGTTTCGACGGACGGGGCGCACTATTCGGGGCCTTATGATGTGGGCTATCTGGCTGACAACGGGCAGATATCAGACATGACCTACGATCCTGACAATCAAATCGTATACCTAGCTTGGGCGGGATGTGGGGCAAGTTGCAGCACTAGCAGTATTTGGCTCTCAAGCACGAGTGACGGCGCTTCATGGACGACGGCCACGGCAACTCCGTTCCCAAATTATGACTGCGGACCATCAATCGCATACGACTCAGGCGGTCACCGCTTGATCGCCGCGCTCTCTGAAGGCTGTGGCGCTCAGAACCCTGCTGTTGAGATTTGGACCTCAACGAACCAGGGCGGCTCGTGGACACAACAGTCCGATGTCAGCTATGGCGGAGGCAACATAAGAAGCTACGTGTCACCTGAGATCCGGTATGTCAACGGAGTGTTCTTCCTTTCGTATACCGACTCAGGACAAGGTATCCACATACTTCAGTCAACGGACTTGTCCACCTGGACCAATAAGGTGGACTTGCCTGACACGTCGGGCTCCACTCCGACGTTCAGTTTCAATCCGGTCGAGGGATTGTACCATATTGACTGGCAAGGTACAGACTCTTCGCATACGATAAACGACCGTACTAGCTCCGATGCTATCAACTGGCCAAGCTCGGGGAAATACGTCACCAACCAGCAGAGTTGGGGAGGCCCAGAGTTATCATATCTCTCGTCAACAGATATTCTTGTAATGGGCTGGACTGGAACTGACATGTGTGGAGGTAGTTGCGGTCACGAGAATACTATGTTGCAGAATTCTTTGTCGGACAATGCTCAGTTTGTCTCTCAGTCTGGTCCGCCTTCAACGATGAACCTAGGCCAGCAGGCTTCAGTCTCTGTGACCATGAAGAACACCGGAACGACAGTCTGGACTCCTCCCTCGCAAAACCCATACAATCCATTCCGTCTCGGCAGTCAGAACCCGCAAGACAATACGAACTGGGGATTCAGCCGAGTCGACTTGGGTGGATCGGTCGCACCGGGTTCACAGTACACATTCAGCTTCACCATTACCGCTCCCTCAACAACAGGCGTCTACAATTTCCAGTGGAGAACGGTGCAGGATGGCGTTACCTGGTTTGGCGACTATTCGCCTAACGTTCAAGTGAACGTTGGGAATCCGACCACGATCGAGATCTACACCTATCCAACCACCGACATTTATTGTAGATCGATTGGGCTTGCAATCGATCGGCCATTACCGGTGCCATGGTGGCCACCCTACCAGTCCGGATACGAGATTGGTACCCCGAGTTCCCAAGGAGGGAACTGTGGAAGCCTCACTTACTACACATATCCCCAACTTGCAGCAGGCAGTCACTACGTGCAGGTCGCCGTGTCCGGATCCGTTCCCGACTATGCATGGCACGCAATAGTCTACGTCAACGGAGCCCAGATAGCACAAGGCGATGTCGGAAGAAACCAGATCCTCCAAGCCAACTTCAACGTATAAGTCTCTACCAAGATTTCAACAAACCTCCCCTCTTTTCTTTTTTTCTCCTTTCACTTCACAGTCGCAGGTAGAATCTGCCAATGAAAATATGGAAGCTTCAACTGCGAATATCCTTCTTTTCATTCCACTACTTAGAAGATCACCTAATCTCATTGCCTGGAAGTTGTGAGTCGAGACTCAGCGCGTGCACCGACTTAAAGAGTTGCGAAAAGAAGCTCAGATAACAGGCCTAAGGCTCGGCGCAGCCTGAGGCTCTGCGTAGGGGGTAAAAGAATGGCCCGTCCCTTCGTAGAACTTACCAAACCATTCAACCCAGTGAAGCCTGAGAGTCTGCACGAACACGATAAGACCCTCAAGTATCATAACTAGTGCATTTCCCAAGATCGCTCCACCAACTCCAAACGAAGTGAAGAACGCAAACTTCACAGCGAAGTCAGCGAGGTTGAGGGCCCAGATTCGCAGATAGGAGAGTGTATTGCTACCTGCTCCAATGAAAGCCTCCATCACATGGAGGCCTCCCTCTCCGTATCCCATCAACAACAGAGGGACAAACACTGAGGCTACGACGAGTGGATTGGACAATAAAACCGAGAACTTGAAATTGGATTCCACCACGAGTACCGCTGCGTAGATGAATGACGCATAGAACCAGGCCCACGCGATGGGTCCGAGCAACGCATGCCTGTACTCCCTATTCTGGATCTTGTTGTAGGCACTAATGCAGAGACCAGACAGGTAATGGGCTACTCCGAAGAACAAAATAAACTCCATGTAGAGAAGCAGATTACTGATGTCGGGTGGATTGTGAAACGCACCTCCGATGGGGCTGAATATGGCGCGCGTCTCAAATCCGAAGAAATCTCCAAATACGAACCCAAAAATTGTCACGCCTATTCCAAGCATGATCACGAGCTCGGCGCCATTGACGAATATTTGGCCTATCTCGAAGACCTTGACCTTCTTCCGTTTGAGGTATAGGAGGAAGAATCCGAAGGCGAGGAAGAGGAGACCCTCGCCGATGTCTCCAAACATGAGACCGTAGATTAGTGGAAATGTGAGAATCATGAATGGCGTCGGATTCGTCTCCGAGTATGATGGGATGCCGAAGTTGTCGACGATGGATTGGAGCGGTCGGGTCCATCCTGGAGTCTTGACAAGAGTTGGAGGTTGCAGATCTTTGTTTGATGCTGACTCCTCGGCTGAATTGTGGGGTCGACTCTTCGTATCTTCAGCGTAGATTGAGGCGAGTCCGCTGGTCGCCTTCGATAGGTCCGCTGCGACTGATTCGACTTGAGTCTTGGGGATCCAAGCCTGGAATAGGACTGTTGACTCCGTCGATGACGATCCCCCTAGAGCTTTTGTTCTGGCGTCGAGAATTTCTGACAGTATCGCTAGGGCTTTGATTCTCGGAGCGTACTCTTTTGCGATTCTTGCTCTCGTCTCTTCAAGGTTCTTCGATTCTTTCTCTAAGTTTGCTAGCTGGAGGTCAATCGCTTCTTTCGCCTTCCTCGGATCTGACGGTAGACCTGTCCACGGTGGGCCGAGCTTCGCGCCTAGAGCAGTAGTCACTTGTTTGGCGTCATCTTGGAAGGCCGCCGGGAAGATTGCAAGGAAGGTCTGGGTTTCCTCTGATGTATTCGTAAGGGCAAAGATTAGATTGCCTTGTGTTATCCGGTCGAGATCCTTCTGGAGTATGGGGGTTGTTTCTAGGCTGGCTTCTCCGACGAGGCTTGTGAGGAATCCGCGGCCAGCTATCGCGTCTAGGGACACTCCGACGTTTTCTAGGCCTGAGAGGAATCGTGAGAGTTCTGAGGCCTGTTCTTTCTCTGTCTGGAGCTTCCCTTCGGCACCCTCGAGTTCTCGGACCGAATGTTCAAGCTTCCCTGTCTCCTCGTCAAGAAATCTTGTGAGTGCCTCGATGTTATTGACTGGCGCATCGAGATTCTCGAAGGTCGCCTCGGAGACCTTGAGGGCTGTGGTGAGAGTTGTTAGTCGGCTCCTTATCGTGGAGGACTTGGCTTGGAGTTCAAGTGCCTCATAGCGCTTTGCTCCCTCAGGAATACTATCATTCTCAATCTCTGTGAGATGGAAGAGTCTCTTGGAGCCAGCATATCCCAGAAGGTTAGGCAGCTGATCCTTCGCTACTATGATGCTGACTTGCTGCATGCGTTCAGGCCTTAGCATCTGAGAAGCTATCCGCCAAAAACTGTAGACGATATCAGTGTGAGAAGCTGGTTGTCGAGTCTCTCGAGTCGAGACTTGAAGGTGTTATTGAAGACGACTCTGCCCTCAGGATCTGTTGCCACTACTCCGCCCAGGTCGTCGATAGGCTTCTCGTCGATAACAAGTTTCCCTCCCTTCGGGAAGACTCGTGATATTCCATCTAGATTTCTTTTGCTCACGTCTCTGAATCCGATTCTAACAACGGGATGATCACTATCCACCGCTTTCACCGCCTCCGTCACAAAGCGCTGAGCAGTCTCTTCGAACTGTTCCGACTTTGAGATGCTCGAAAGCCGGTCTTCAACACCATGAATTATGTCCTGGACTATTCGGTTTTTCTCGTCGAGAATTCTGAGTCGGTTCACGCGGACCTTTGAGCTGAGGATGCTTCTTCGAATGGACTCCGCCTCTACATTCGCCTTGGCTATGATCTCCTGAGATTCTCTCTGAGCCCTCTGCTTGGCATCTTCGAGAATCTGCTGGGACTTTGCCTGAGCTTCCTTGATCGTTTCCTCGGCCTTATGCTTGGCATCAGAGAGGATTCGATTCTGTAACTTCTCTAGGGATTCTGACATTGTGTTCACGCGTTCAGAATCAATGCCACGGCCTTGCTGACCGCGGCGGACTTTCTCTCCTCAGAGAGCTTTCGGTAAC
>DASPWZ010000020.1:0-3482 GCA_035637535.1 Candidatus Dormiibacterota bacterium | reverse complement strand
AATATCTGTCACAAGATTGCAGTGGACGGTGGATCGGAAGATAGTACGCAAGCCGATCTCCGTTCTCATGGATGGCTCGTGTTGGAGGCGCCGACAAAAGGCATTCCCTATCAGGCCAACTATGCCTTGAAGCAGGTTGACACTGAGTTTTTCGCAGCTTTCGAACATGACATAATTCTCAATCCAAATTGGTTCGAGAAAACCTCTCGCCTTATTGCTTCAGACGACACAATTGGCGCAGTTCAAGGCGTAAGGCTCTATTCAGGCAGTAAAACCATGCGAGCCATTGAGGAGTGGAGGTACCGGGCGAACCGCCTGCCAGTCTGGGCTTTCAGCATAGACAACACCCTACTTCGGACAGAAGCGGTTAAGCTCGCTGGGGGATTTTCCGACGAAGACATGGCCTCGACTGACACGATACTGCGCAAGAACATGTTCAAGGTAGGTTACAAGTGGATTACTGACTCAACTCTCGTTTCCGGACACTACAGAAAAGACTTCCTCGAACAGTTCAGGCATCAGCTGGGATCCCTAGAACTTGCAAAATACTATTGGACCAAGCCGGAGCGAAGTATCCTTTCTCGCGTCCTGTCCATGCTTGGTGGCAATCCGATTAATGTGCTCAGGATGAGCGCTCAGAGCCGAATGCTTAGGGTCCCGCTCGCCTGGTACATTCTTCGACTTGAAATAGCGCTTTATCAGAACATTCCTCACCAAGGCAAGTTCGTGAGGCCTGTTCCAATGGATGAATGGCACCTTGCGGCGTTTGTACATGTCATACTCGAATCAGGCAAAGGGCTTCAAACTCCAGACGAAAAACTCGATCCTCACTCCAATCCGCGTGATAACTGCGCTTGGTGTGGACACACGGCGCGCCTCTCATACAAAATCCCAACAGACTGGGGAAACATACGACCAAGACTATTTTCGAGAACCGGCCGGGGATTCCTCGCATGTTCGGATGATCACGCTACGCGTATTGCAGAGAGGGTCTTCACGGACGCATTCGACTTCGTCGCGCCACTCGAAAGCATCAAGAGTAAACCAGTCTCTTGAGAATTTGTTGTGTAAACGTGCCCCTTCTAGGACGTGGTTATCTTTCCCACACTGAATTTGGGTTGCGGTCCGGATCCTTGGGGAGACGTACGAATAGATGTGTGGGGCTGGAATGGAAACGCTACTCTCATAATGGACTTCGACAAGGACCCTCTCCCTTTCCCGGACAAGTTCTTTTCGGAGTGTCGCATCAGTCATGTCCTTGAACATTCTAAGAATCCCCAACGGTTGTTGCTGGAAGCGATCAGGGTATCACAGGCTGTTCATGCAAAGTACCCGTTCAAGTATGACCGGGTACCTTGGGTCCTGAACGGTCTTGCAAACGGCCGTCCTCGACTGTCGTATCGTCAAGCGAGGGCACAATTAGGTGATAGGCTCGCCAGGATGGGCTTAGTCAACAGCCACGATACGCACTATTGGACAGTGGGGCCGTTTGGACACTACAGAGCAAACGATTTCGACCTTTTCCCATTGAAGGGGCGGGCGACAAGTCCGACGATCCCCAAGACTAGGTTTGGAAGAATCCTCAAGAAGATACTGCAACGACCGATGACATACGCTCCGAGCATAAGAATAAGATGCGAATGGGAGTGCTGGTATTCGGCTGGTTGACTGAACCGGGCGGAGAGTTCAGAAAATCTTTGCCTCATACTGGCCCTAAATGGTGTTTACTGTTTCACCAGTGTGCGACAATCCCACACCGATCTGCATTTATCTGGGCATCTCTCGAGATACGTTTAACCAGTTCGGCGAACGTAATTGTAGAAAGAGGAATCGTCCTGACGGGGTGAGACTGATCGCTAAGATCGACCTTGTGATGTGGACGTTGAATGGTGAATCGACTCTTGCGAAATGTCTTGCGAGCATCGAGAAGGCAGTACCAACTGAAGCTATCTGTCATCGATATCTTGTCGATGGCGGTTCAACCGATGGCACTAGAGAAATTGGTGAGGGTCTTGGTTGGACCGTTGTTCACGCTCACCGGCGTGGTATACCTTACCAGGCGAATCAGGCACTTGGTCTTGTCGACACCGAACTCTTTTCATCGTTTGAACAAGACATTGGGCTGAATCCGGCATGGTTCGGCTCCGTGATGACCGCTCTTTTATCAGATCCTCACGTTGCAGTCGCGCAGGGACTTCGAGCTGCTAGTGGGAGCAGATACTTGGAAGCGATCGATAATTATGGGGTGAGGCATGGCTTGGTTCCGCGGTGGATATACTCTATCGACAATAACCTGTATCGGACGGAGGCTCTTCGCTCGGTAGGCGGGTTCCCTCTGGACTGCGCGATGAGTGCGGATGGAGCGATGCGGAATAATCTCTTTAGGGATGGTTGGAAGTGGAGGGTGTGTAGAGACGTTGTCTCGCTCCATTATCGGGACAGTTTTGTCAAGCATCTGAGGCATGTGGTTATTCAGAGCGCGGAGAACAAGGTCCTCTGGGAGACCTATCCTGAGTATCGCATTCCTGACAAGCTGGGCCGAGTTGTCGCCACTCCACTGACCTCGGCCAGAATGGCGTCTGAGGCTCAGACGCCCGGCGTCTTCTTCGCCTATCCCCTCTTTCGAGCAGTGAGGATTCTCAGCCGTATGATCGGATCCATTTCTAAGCAGTATCGATTCATGGAAGTCCGCAGTCAATAATGAAGAGACATTATCAAACAAATCCAACACATCTCGAAAACTGTGCAAGGGGATAAGGGAAAAATTAGTCCATCAATCGAAGCTCTAGCTTCTGGGAAATGCGTTCCTTGCAAAGGAACGAAGCCCATGACGGTCGAGGAGGCGGAGCAGGCTCTCCTAGATCTGCCGGGATGGTCTCTCAAATCAGGCAGCATCGAAAAGGAATTCCGTTTCAAATCATATCTGGCCGGTCTGCAATTCGCTTATTCTCTGGGAAGGATTGCTGATCGGGAGGATCATCATCCCGACATGCTGGTCGGCTGGAGACGAGTGAGATTGACATTCTCGACCCATGCAATTAAGGGTCTGAGCCAGAACGATTTCATAATGGCCGCAAGAACCGAGCTGGAATACTCGAAGACCAACGGCGACTAGGACTCGGCAAATATCAGCGCCTTGTCTTGAGCTGTTCTTCTATTGTTTTGAGTCTGTTTTCTATCAGTGTTAGTTTGTCTAGTATTTCTTTGAGTATTCTTCCGAGTTCTTCTTCTCGGGGTCCGATGTACTGTCCGGGTCTGAGGGGTGAGGGCAGCGGCTCTATCGGTCGGGGTCGAAGCGGGTCCGGAAGGTTGGGGCGCTCCAACAGGGGTCCTGTTGATCTTGTCGGGTCCTCTGTTTTTCAGGGTTTTCATAGGTCACGACCATACTTTTTCGAGTAGAAATAGTAGGAGTTCAGGCTTCAAAAACTACTTTTAAGAGTAGAAACAGTAGCATATTCCAGTTGGCAAAATCGCTCAGAACA
>DASPWZ010000019.1:0-16194 GCA_035637535.1 Candidatus Dormiibacterota bacterium | reverse complement strand
TTAGATTGGTCTTTTGCCCCTAGCCCCAAGTTATCGGAGTGAGTTGCACGTCAACACCCGTTCAGGCCTCCACCGGGCTTTCGCCCGGCTTCGCCCTACTCAGGGCTAGATCACTCGGTTTCTAGTGTCATCCCTGTGATTAGAGGCCCTTTCAGACCTCGCCCCTCACGCTTCATCAGAATCCGCGCTATGGACAGTCGGTTTCCCTACGGCTCCGAGCCTATCGGCCCTTAGCCTCACCACAGAAATGAACTCCCCGGCCCATGGTACTAAACGGATCGTACAATCCTAGTCCCCTCCCTTCGTAATGCCGCGTTGCCACGGCCTCCTTTAGGGAGGATCTACCCTTTCGGACCGTACACGTCTGTAACCGCCTGATTTCAGGCACTTTTGACTCCCCTTCCGGGGTACTTTTCAGCTTTCCCTCGCGGTACTAGTGCGCTATCGGTCTTGGGACGTATTTAGTCTTGGAAGTTGCTTACTCCCAGGTTCCCGCACCCATGCCGGGGTGCGGTACTCAGGGATCCCAGCCCTGATCCTGTAGCTTTAAGTCTAGGGGGCTATCACCCTCTACGGCAGGCCGTTCCAGGCCATTTCGATTTCAGCTACGAGGAAGCAGCCGGGCCCTACAACACCACATTCCCCAAAGGTTTCCCTTCAGGGTTCAGTTTGGACTCTTCCCATTTCGCTCGCCGCTAATCTGGGAATCTCAATTGATTTCTCTTCCACCTCCTACTTGGATGCTTCCGTTCGGAGGGTTCCCCCTCCCATATGGGAGTTCCCCAGGTATCACCCGGGGCGGGAAGTCCCATTCGGGAATCTCCGGATCGAAGGCTGCGTGCGCCTACCCGGAGCATATCGCAGCTTGCCACGCCCTTCTTCAGCGCCCAAGCCGAGCCATCCGTCAGGCGGCGTATCATGCCGAGCCCTTTAGGAACCCACGTTCGATTCGCGTCAATTTCTGAGGCTTCCTCTACACGGCATCTCATCGCGGACCAAGGTCGCTTCCCGGGTCTCGCTCTCGCCTTCTTCACCCTCAAGACATTCTTGAGGGCTGCACGTTGATCGGCCCGTAGCCTTTCATTTGCCCTCCAGCCGTCCCTGTGAATTTCTAAGGAGGTGATCCGGCCGCAGGTTCCCCTACGGCCACCTTGTTACGACTTCTCCCCCCTTGCTTAGCTTAGGTTCGAGGCAACCAACAAGGCTGCATCTCACCAAAACCAGACTCGGGTGGAGCGACGGGCGGTGTGTGCAAGGAGCAGGGACGTATTCACCGCGCGATGATGACACGCGGTTACTAGGGATTCCATGTTCATGAGGGCGGGTTGCAGCCCTCAATCCCAACTGAGGCTGGGTTTGGGGATTACCTTCCCCTTTCGGGGTCGGAGCTCATTGTCCCAGCCATTGCAGCTCGCGTGTGGCCCAGGGAATCCGGGGCATACTGACCTGCCGTGGCCCGCTCCTTCCTCCCCCTTAGCGGAGGCAGTCCCCCTAGTGTGCCTGCATTCCCGAAGGAATACGATGGCAACTAAGGGCACGGGTCTCGTTCGTTTTCTCACTTAAGAGAACACCTCACGGCACGAACTGGCGACGGCCATGCACCTCCTCTCAGCTAGTCCGGTAAGACCTTTAATCTGACCTTCATCCAACTGTCGTCCCTGGTAAGGTTCCCGGTGTTGACTCCAATTAAACCGCAAGCTTCACCCCTTGTGGTGCTCCCCCGCCAATTCCTTTAAGTAAACTGTCTCGTCGAGCGCGGTTTTCTGCCGGACGAGAATTCAGCCTTGCGGCCGTACTCCCCAGGCGGCAGGCTTAATGGCTTCCCTGCGGCACTAGAACGGGCCGTACCCGTCCTAACACCTAGCCTGCATCGTTTACAGCTGGGACTACCGGGGTATCTAATCCCGTTCGCTCCCCCAGCTTTCGTCCCTCACCGTCGGGCGCGTTTTAGTCGGCCGCCTTCGCCACTGGTGGTCCTCCCGGGATTATAAGACTGCGAAACGAGTTCTTCGTTGTTTCGCCCCTACCCCGGGACTACCGCCGACCTCCCCCGCCCCCAAGCCGGAAAGTATTCCCCGCGAGCCAACGATTGGATCGTTGGATTTTACGGAGAACTTTTCCAGCCGGCTACGGACGCTTTAGGCCCAATAATCGTCCCAACCACTCGAGGAGCTGGTATTACCGCGGCGGCTGACACCAGACTTGCCCTCCCCTTATTCTTCCGGCTGGTTAGACCGGACAAAAGCCTTCCTCAGCGGATGGCACTCGGGATGACCCTGTCACGCTTTCGCGCATTGCAGAGGTTTCGCGCCTGCTGCGCCCCGTAGGGCCTGGGCCCTTGTCTCAGTGCCCATCTCCGGGCTCCCGCTCTCACGGCCCGTACCGGTTATAGGCTTGGTGAGCCGTTACCTCACCAACGACCTGATCGGTCGCGGCCCCATCCTCTGGCGACACCAGGAAGCATGGCCCTGGTGCCCTTTAGACGGAGAACCATTCCAGGCCTCTTCGTCTATCCGGGATTAGCCTCAGTTTCCCGAAGTTGTCCCAGTCCGGAGGGTAGGTTAGCCACGTGTTACTGAGCCGTATGCCACGCTCCCACATTGGCCTGGAAGCGTTTGACTCGCATGGCTTAGTCTCATCCCGATAGCAGTTGGGTCCGCCAGGATCAAGCGGAGTTGGAACGATAGGAGTTTTGGACGCCTATCACGTTTTCTACAGGAATTGGCTGGAGTTTAGCAGATGGCTACGGGCCTCTCTTAGACCTAAACGTTCCCAGGTATTCTTTGCCTGGGGTTTTTTGGGTCTGCATAGTATTTTGCCCACAGTGGAGGTCAATCTTTCATTCACAGGCGTATCGCCCTAAGCGTCGGATTGACGCCGCCGCCGGGTACCGTGGGCTTCTACTATTCGACCTGCTAATGCTACCAAACTCCGGCCTTGGCTGCGTAGTTGATATAAACATTTAGGCTCTGGACGGTGGGAAGTACTCTTGTTCCTGCTTACTCATCCCGTCGGCAGGAGTACGAGAGTATGTTTCCAAGGGTTGTCTGTTGAGTGTGAGGAAAGTGTTGCCCCAGTTGAAGACGGCGAGAATATGGTGGGCTTCTTTCTCGAATCCGGTTATGACTAGAGCTGCTGCTATTGCTTCTGCTGTGCTGAGTCTTCCTCGGATGCTGTAGTTTGTCGGGTTGCCTGCTAGGAGTGTTGGTAGTCTCCGGCTTTCGCCTTTGATGTTAGTTTGAAGAATATTCTCCGACAGGTTCCAGGAGCAGTCTAGTCCCACTAGGCCGTATTGTTCTATCAAAGTGCGATCCTCAAACGATAACGTGCGATTGCTTGATGGATTGAGCACTATGGCTGATCGGGGAATCTGTTTTAGAGAATTGAGCTGTCGGGCTAGGTGGAATTTTTGGAGTTTTGCAGAGGTGCACTTGCTGGGGTCGTCTTGGTGGTAGTCGTAGATCATAACCCGTGGTGATGATTGTTCTTCTAGTTCCGGATTCTCGGATACGGTGGTCCGTCTATGCAATACTTGATCGCCTGTGGGATGAAATCTACTAGTGCTAGCGGTGTGACCGTTGGTCCTCTCTCCTTCATCAACATGTCTCCTGCGAGTCCGTTGAGGAATGCGCCGGCAGCCGCGGCTCTGAAGGGTTCTATGTGTTGGGCTAGGAGTGCGCCGATTATGCCGGTTAGGACGTCGCCCGTACCGCCGACTGTCATGTAGGGGTTTCCTGTCTTGTTGAGTTTCTGACGTGTCGGGTCTGCGATGATGTCTATGTTTCCTTTCAGTACTACCGTTGCGCCTGTTTCCTTGGCGAGCTGTGTTGTGGCTTCTTGTCGGAGCGAGATCTCAGGACTGATCTTTCGCTGCAACACTTGGGCGAATTCTCCGGCGTGAGGTGTGAGGACTGCTGGATTGTTGAGTCGTCTCCGGCTCCGGCCGAATATTTTCAACGCGTCCGCGTCTAAGACGAGTGGCTTGTTTAGTTCCCCTGTTTGCGAGATGAGTTTCTTGACCGTGTCAACCGTTTCTTCGTGTAGTCCTATTCCCGGTCCGAGGACGATGGCGTCAGAGGAAGTCATCCATCTTTCGATTTCAGGGAGATCTTTGAGATTGAGGTGTTCGCCTGGGAGTTTGATGGTTATGAGGTCTGGCGAGTATGAAGCAATTATCTCGGAGGTTTTTGTCGGTGAAGCAACGTAGACTAGGTCCGTGCCACATTTAGTCGCAGCCAGTGCCGAGAAGGCAGGTGCGCCTGTGAAGTTTTCGCTACCGCCGATTACGAGTAGTCGTCCGTAGTCACCTTTGTGGGCGTTAGCAGGGCGTGGTTTCCATAGGGTCTTGAAGTCGCCTGGTCCAGTATAGATCTCTGCCTCAGGGGGGATTCCGATGGATAGTGAGATGGTTTCTCCCGCGTATTCTTTTCCCTTGACCAGTCCTTGTTTGATCTTGTGTAGCGATACTGTTAATTCAGCTTTGACAGCTTCTCCATGTGGTTCACCTGTGTCGCTGTCCAGTCCAGAGGGCAAGTCGAGCGCGATCTTGTATCCTCTGGATCTGTTGACGATTCGAACCGCGCCTAGGAGCGGTTGGCGAAGATCTCCCTGGACTCCATAGCCTAGAATCGCATCGAGAATAATGTCGGCCTCAACCGGCCTTAGCTGGGACGAATCGGAGAGACTCTCGAATTGTATGCTGTCGTTCATTTGGATGATTGTGTTGAGTTGTTGTTTTGCTGCCTCGTCTTTCACATCGTTGGGTCGGCCAACTAGTGTGACTCGGACTTTGAGTCCCTGTGAAGCGAGGTGTCGGGCTACTGCGAAGCCGTCGCCGCCATTCTTGCCGGGACCGGATATGATGTGTATCTTTGGGTTTGGTTTGGTTGCTGTTCGCGCAGCTATTTCTCGTGAGATGTTCGCCCCAACTGCTTCCATGAGCTGGAAGTGGCTGACTCCAAGATACTCAGAGTTGAGCTCGGCCACCTGCATCTCATCGCTAGTTATCGCAGGCTCACTGGGCTTCGTTGCCATAGGTGGTTGTGAACCGACCGCTGGTATATCTGGGCTAGGAGCCCATACTCACACTGCAAAACGAGAGTAGATTCCGAGACGAAGCATGGAATCGTCCCTTAGTCACAAGGGGGAGACGGCCAACTCGAAGAGGACTGGCGAAATAGTCATTCGACACGGTGGCTAGATGGGTGGAGCGGTGCTGAAGGCTATTCCCTGAGACGCCATTTCATAGTAACGTTGGGACCTACCAGTCCAAAAATCCTCGAAACCCACTCACACAATCAATAAGGACGAATTCGCAAACGAGAAATCTCAGGGGATATTTGTCCACTCAGAAACTGCCAGACCATAATGGATGCAAAGAGTTTCTTGACATGGTCGCGTCGAGATTGGTCAACGATGGTCTTTCTGTTCAGAGGGGCATTCGAGTAGACCCCTATACTTTCGACACTCTCGCATCGAGAACTATGACGACGACAACATTCATGGACATCAAGATTCTTTGGACTGACATAATTGCCGTCTCTTCAGTCGAAGTTCGCAGCCCAGATGACGCGCGTGGTTACTCCTCTTTCGTCGCAAAGTACGCTCTTGAAAACAGACAACCCCTTGGCGCACGTCGCAACGGTTTGTCAACAATTGCAGTCATGGTTTCAGAAAACTTCGGAGACGATACAAAGCAGTGGGTATCTGAAACGTCTCCCTCATTCAGCGAGATGTGGGCCAGGACCGAGTTTCCTGTTTTAGTCGAATTGAGCAGTCGTCAAATCACTTATTACCGAAAGACACCGTTTCGAAAATATGGCCTGTACCAAAACTTGCAGAAGCTCTCTGACAAGTGGTTCGGATTCCAGGTTTAGACATGTGCTCAGCCACATGATTTATCCACCAATAGGGTTTACAATTCGATGAGAGTGTAACTTGTGCGATTAGACAGCGACTGCTAGACTGACTCAACTTGTTTTCGAATTTGCCGTTTAGATGGGTGGGGCCGTGCTTATCGCTATTCCCTGGGGCGTCATTTCGTAGTAGTAGCCTCGTGAAGGGACGGGATTCTTGCCCATCTTTACGAGCCGTAAGGTTCCGCCGCGGGCGAGAGGTCCTTCTGCTGTCTTGCGCCTTTCCAGGTCAAGAACAACGTCAGCGAAGTTGACCATGGCGTTCTCAATCGTCTCGTCAAGGACCTTCGTATGGAGGGTTGCAACTCCTATGGCTTTGGCGAAACGTGTAGCGTACTTGAGTACTTGTCCGAACTGGAAGACTCGCTTCGCTTCGACCATTAGGAAGAAAGGCGTCAACGAGTCCATTATGACGAACTGTTTCTTGCCGAGATGTTTCAGGGTGAAGCTTCGGCCCTGAGCGACAAGGTCCGAGAACTTGAACGTGCTGTCAACAATCTGTTCCGGCTCTTCTACAGGGTAGGCTTCGGCGAGCCGCTCAACCCCCAGAGCGAATATGTCGATGAATGAGAGTCTGCCCTCAGACTCGTACTTTCCCACGTCTATTCCGTAAGTGGCGACGCTCTCCCTGACGTCTTCTGCGGACTCGTCTATTGCATAGTAGAGGACTCGAAAGTCTCGTTCGAGCATTGTAACCGCTAGCTGCCGGACAAGGCTGGACTTGCCGCTGCCGACGGCGCCGATTATTCCAACTGCGGATGGTCTGGGAAGTCCACCTCCTAGAAGGTCGTCTAAGACCTTGATCCCAGTCGGCTCCACGGCCGTCACTGTATTGCTCCAACCTTTACAGCCAATTTAAGCAGATTGTACCCTTCTTCTGTGAGAAGGTTAACATGTCCGATGGTATCGTGCTCATTACGATTAGCTATCGCGATCTTACACGTCAATAGATCTTCACTCCTCGGTCTGGTCCGATGAGCAGCCTGAACCATTTTGTCTCATGACTTCCTCTGTATCGGTATACTCGGATGAAGCGGCGTAGTTCTCCGTCCATCTCCTCGAGTTTCAACTCAATAACGCCATCGAATGATGCCTTGACCTCGTTGTAGAACGAGTTGCTGTGGATGCCCGTTTCTATGGCGTATGCGCCTATATTCCCATGTCTCTTCATCCTGGCGAGATGCGACTTCATGAAGCGGACACAGAGTTCTTCCGAGTTGTAGGCGAGCAGAGTGGAGAGAGTGTCGAAAGCGACGAAGGATCGGTCACCGGCCATTTGTGCCGCGCTCGAGATCACTACGCTGAGGGCAGCTACGTCCGAGGCGTTGTCGATCTGAAACCGTTCTGGTGAAGGCTCTCCCAGAAGCCAAGAATACATGTCTACGAATATGACCGGCTCATTTCTTGCAACTGGTGCCACTCCCATGTCTCGGAGTTGCTGCTTGACGAGGTCGACGGGATTGTTTGTTATTACATATAGACATTTTAGACCCGATTTGGATGCTTCTTTGATGAGTTCCTGGCATAGAGTCGACTTACCGACTCCGGGAGGGCCCATTATCGCGAGATTGAAACCGGTTGAGACAGGCACGAGGATCATCCCCTTGAGAAGATCGAAAGAGAGTTCTTTACTAGCTAGGGCGTTGTTCACGTCTTCTTCCTCCGAGGCTTCTCCCAGTCACGGTTCTCAACCCTAGAGTCGAGGCTGACGCGGGAGACGAGAAGTGTCCAGAGATATGCGGAGAGAATGACAATGATCGAAGCGAGAGTTGGAGATGTAAGGACGAGGGTGAAGAGGATGAAAGATATTGCGTAGAAGAATCCGAATGTGTGAGCCTTCTCAAGCTCCTGTGAAGACTTGGCCTTCAACATTCCGGAGAAAATTACTGCAAAGATGAGCCCCATTCCTAGGTCTGCCAGGTAGATCGGGGCGAGCGAGCCCACTGCGATGAACGCAGTTAGGAGAATGTATGGCGTGAATAGAAGGATGCCGCTGAACCGGACTGCATTGGCTAGGCTGTGAAAGATTGTCGCGGATGTCCTTGTACCCGCTTTCTTGTCTCCAGAATAATCGGGAAGGTTCTTGACGGTTCCGTATGTGAACATGAAGTATGTGAGGAGCAAGAATACTGGATTCAGGAGGTTGACTGAACCCATCACGGCGACTCCGCTCAGAAAGGATAAGCTTACCGCGCCGGAGAACGATACGAGACTCGCGAGAGGTCTCGCCTTGAATCGTATTGGTCGTACCGAGTAGAAGATTGAGTTGAAAATTCCTACGGCTAATACGAGCATGAACAGTGGGCCGAGCAGTATGGAAGCTGCTATGGCCATCCCGTATAGGATCAGTAGACTTGTGATTGTTCCGGGGAGTCCGATCTGGTCGATCCAGAAGACTCTTCTCGGCTGATTTACCGCATCTTCTTTTCTATCAGCGAAAGCGTTCACAACGTTTGTGGCTGCCGTGACTAGACCGGCGACGGCTAGCCCGAGCGCCATCTGGAATAATGAACTGCCGCCGGCTAGCATGTAGCCGAGGATGAAGCTCGATGCAGCGAACGTCCAGGTCCTAGGTCGAGATAGCCTTAGAACGATTTGGAAAGTGTGTGGAAGGATCGGAACAGTTCCGAAGGTTGGTAGTTGTGGCGATGACATTGGATCGTACTGTTTCTTTTTTCGATGCGCCACATGTTCCACCCGACTGCCATAGGACACCGAGCATGAAGCTCGATAGTAATCTCGAGTCCCCAATTCTGCTAAACAGGGCGTTACCTCTCCGCCTAGGTGGAGGTAACAATAGGATTCAAAACAACGTTGGAGTGGAAGAATCCGAAGCGATTTATACCATGGCCGAAAGATACGAGCTCCAAAGTCAGAGCGGTAAAGGAAAGATGCCGACAGTCGACAGAACACCCACGGGAATCCCTGGCCTAGACGAGATTCTCAGTGGAGGATTCCCAAGGGGACGAGTCATACTCCTAGTCGGGGGCCCAGGTACTGGCAAGACAATTCTGACATCCCAATTCTTGATGAACGGGATCAAGATCTACGGAGAGAACGGCGCATTTGTCAGTCTAGACGAGACAAAAGCACACTATTACCGGGAGATGGCGCTTTTCGGATGGAAGTTCGAAGAACTTGAAAAGGGCAAGAAGTTCGCGTTCATCAACGCATCCCCGCTCCGACACATGCCAGGCGAGGTCAAGATCGGACGACAATCCATCGGAAGAAAAGACTTTTCGATCCTCAGCCTCATCGAAGGAATCAAGACTCACACCGAACTGATCAATGCTAAGAGAGTCGTGGTCGACCCTGTCACTTCGCTGATATTCCAGTACCCCGAGATGGTCGAGAGGAGAACAGCCATTCTCGACCTCGTCGACGCCCTAGTCAAGACTGGCGCGACATGCTTGATGACTACCGAGCTTCGGGCGATGGGTCCCACTGTTGAGAGAGCCATTCAGCTCGAGGAATACCTTGCTCACGGTGTCGTCATAATGTCCAACGCCAAAGTCGGCAAGACCTACAACAGGGTTCTCCAAGTAGAGAAGATGCGGGAGACGCCCATCGACATGCAACCGAGACCCTACAAGATCTCCGGCAACGGCATCGAAGTCTTCCCCAAGGAAACAATATTCGTAGACTAGAACGAAAAGACATCTCCCAGAACGGGAGATGCCCTCTGTTTTTCTTTTCGAAAATTAGGTATTTCTCACAAGGCTAGAAGTCCGGCATGTCACCCATGCTTTCGTTTATTGCGCAAGTGACTGGGAACAGGTTCCTTTACCAGACCGGTCTTGATCTTCGACCGCAGCCCGCGGTAAGCCTTATCGAAGACCTCATAGATCGACTCCCAGAATAGCTTCTGCTCAATGTCTTGGGTTGTTCTCCCGTCAATCTGCCACTTAGTAGGATCCTCCAAATAGTCTCGGCCTTTCGTTGTTAATTCAAAATTTTTCTTCAATGCTACTAGTCGATCATCGATTAGACTCTGAAGCACCATTCGAACTATCTCCGACGAGACATTGCCTGGAACTTTCCATCCTGGGACCTTTTCGCAGTCATTGACAAGTTTGGGCATTGTCAATCCCTTCGGGGCGTTTCTGAGCCGAGTCAACAGTAAGAGTCGGCGTATCTCGAGGCCGGAATCGGCTCTGCCCTCCATGGGCCATTCCCCTAGGATTAGCTCACTGACTTAGTAGGCTGGCCGATTCCTAGCATTTTTCTCCATCGGTCTCCGTTTACTAGGAAGATGATCAGTGTTGCTATAGTGAAGATGATGAACGAGGCTAGGGCTAGCCAAGGAGATCCCGAGGCTAGATCTCCTATCACATTGTCGAGGCCGAACAGGTAGTAGAAGACGATCGCGTAGTTGGACGACCTTGTTCGTCGTTTGGTTGCGAGAAAGAATATGGCGAAGAAGGTTAGTGAGGCTAGGAACCAGCCGAAGAAGTTGCTGAGTGGGACTCCGAAGTATTCTCCCTGGGACTGCCACGTCCAGAGGTGGAGGCTGGTCGAGAAGACTGGGTCGAAGGATAGGTCGAGGGAGACCATCAGCGCGCTCGCCATGATGTAGTAGTCTGACGCTTCCATGCAGAAGTAGCCTAACGCGCACCATAGTAGTGGGATGAAGAGTGGGACGGATAGCAGTGATGGGGAGAGACTGGTTGTGTACGAGTATTGACCGAAGGGTACTCCGGTGGTTACTCCGATAAATTCCCAGATGAATGATATGGTTGCGGCGATTATGAAGAACTTGGACGCGGTCTTCAGATTCAGATTTGCGTAGGAGTGAAAGAAGTAGAGGAGGACGAGGAGTCCGGATGCGGCTGTTACGGAGAATATGCTAGTGTCTTTGAATGGGGGTATTGCGCTAAGTGCGACATAGATGGTGTATGCGTAGGCTATGGCCCATGAGATCTGGCTCTTGGTCCATCTGGCATTGAACAGGGCGTGGAACGCTTTCAACGGCATCTGCCCTAGGCTGACGTCTAATGTGACTAGCCCTTGGCGCAGATGCGAGCCTAGCATCCGCGCGAGTAGTTGAATTGTGGACTTAGACGAAGAAGACAAAGGTGACGAAGCAGATGAGCATTAGCAGTATCGCGTGCTTGAGACCGTCTTTGAGGTAGCCTGTTGCCATTTTGCCGCCGACTAGTCCTGCGAAGAGTGCTTCGATCATGGCCATGTAGAGGAAGACTGCTGTGATCTTGGGGAGTGGGAGGCTGATGAAGCTGAAGCCTACTCCTCCTACAGCTGAGGAACCGCCGAATGTGGTGTTGGCTAGTTGTTTGAAGAAGCTCGATATGAGTAGGTAGACGGTGACCAGGAAGACGGCGAAGCTGATGTACATGACTCCAATGAAGGGTCGCAGGGTGGCTCGTCTCTTCCTCTCCAGATACTGGATTTCCTGGATGTGTTTAGCGATGGATTCCATGCTCTCTTGGATGTCTCCTCCGGACTTGTTGGCCTCGGACACGAGCATGGCTGTCCGCCTGGACAGCATGGTTCCGGTCCGATCGGCGAAGAATTGTAGTGCTCTCTCTAGCGGGACTCGGAAGCTGATCTTGGCGATTAGCTTCTTTATCTCCTTGGTGAGGGGCCCGTAGTCTCGCTCTGCAGAGATCTCTATGGCCCGTGTCAGGGTCATTCCGCTGCGGCCTGCGTCTGCAATGTCCCGGATCAGGTGGGGTATGTTGTTGTCGATGGCGTCTCGCTTCTTCGACTCGAACAGGTACACGATTGTTGGTGGGATGAGGCATAGTATTCCTCCGAGAAGTAGGAACCGGTCAAAGCTGAAGTGTCCAGTTAGTCCCGCGAAGGGGACGCTCGGCTCTGGCCCGTTAAGCGCTATCTCCGCTACTCCCCAGAAGAAGATTCCTGCGAATATTATTCCGGCCATGACCCACGCCAGCTTGCTGGTTATCTTCTTTAACGCACCGGCGATTGCGCCGCCGCCTGACTTATCCTTTGAGCCTCTGCCCTGCCTAGTGTCGACTGCGGGTCCCGAAGCGGGAGCTGATTGAGGTTGGTTTGGACTTGACATTTCTTGATTCTCCTAACCTTTAGGCTGCATAGTGTCGAGTATGAAGAGGAACATTACTCCGCAGATCGGTATGAGTATGAAGGCCATGAGGTACATGAACGAGAACACGTCGATGCCTCCTAGGCTTCCACCGATCGACGCCATGATGCTGAGCATGACGACTAGCATTAGTGGGAAGGCGATAAGCATCAGTACGTAGGTCTCAGCGATTATTCCGAGTGAGTCCAGGAAAGCTTGTACTTGGAGCGATCGTTTCTGGAATAGGTGGTCTGTTATTCCTTGGAAGAACTTTTTCATGTCGCCTCCAGTGCGGATTACTCCGCCAAATCCTCGGAGTAAGTCTTGATAGTTGGTTGAGGGTGATCGGTCTACTTCTGCGTTTATTGCGTTGAGAACGTCGTAGCCTAGTAGGTCTATTCGTCCGACGACGTTTGCTATCTCGTCTGAGAGCATGAACTTGGGGTCTTTCTCAGCGGTCGACCTCAACATGCGTTCCGGAGTGACTCCTGCGGAGGCGAGGACTGTCATGTAGCTTGACGTGAAGGGCAGGTATGTGTCGAGGCGTTGTCTCCTCGATCCTACTTTCATGGATGGTAGGATGTAGAAGAATCCTAGAATTGCTGCTCCTGTTATGAACGCGAAGGCGATGGAAAGTAGTAGTGTTCCGAGGATGGAGAATATGCTGAAGCCGCCGAGTCCTAGGGCGCTTCCTAGCCCGAACGTGAATAGGAAGAACCACACGAAGAAGGAGAGTCCTCCTCCGAGGAGTGCGGAGAAGATCATTGAGCTGACGTAGGCTTTGTAGCCGATCTTCATTCCTGCTAGGCTAAGTACCTGTTTTAGCCCGCTGAATAGCGGTAGTATCTTCGATATTCTTCGTCCGAGGAGTCCATATGTGAAGTAGGAGAAGCCTTGTTTTTCAGGTGGTAGTTCTGTGCTTCCTGGTCCTGCTTTCTTGCCTTTCTGGCCTTGTTCCAGGAAGCGTCGGAGTCTTGCGTGATAGTCTCCCATGTGGAGGACTGCTCTCTCGTAGACGAAGCTGCTGTAGATCGCCCCTAGTGGAGCCAAGAACGCGATTTCAATGAAAACCAGTGGTGGAGTTGACGATATGCCATTCTCGACGAGTGGGAAGAATAGGTTGGAGACGATTGCGATGGGGACTGAGAGTGGGATGCTGATGAGCCACTTGTGTTTCTTCAATGGTGGAATGTTGAAGTTGTAGATTATTGCGAAGAAGGATCCAGTAATTAGCATGTAAGTAAGTGGCACGAGGGCTGTGGGATTTCCACCAGTGTCGTAGTACCACGCGCAGCCGCACAGGTATGTCATTCCGCGGAAGAGAATTGTGATTAGCGAGAGGACGACGGTGGCGCCGACCCAGCCGACACTCGTCTCGAAGATGTCGCGTTTTACCTTGTAGAGCATGAATGATACTATGCCGATAAGTCCTAAGATGACAACGAGTGTACCGCTGACCGCTAGCGCGGGGCCGAGAGGTCCCAGATATGGAACTATCGGATCTAGTAGACTCATTGCTTACCGGGCGCTCCCTGCGCGGTTGGTTCCATCTTCTCCCGTTTGACCCGGTCTAGTAGCTGCTGCGGGTTGAGATAGTAGGCTCTGATCACTTCGACCACGTCTTTGAAGTCTCGGACGTTGTTTCGTACCATCCATTCGATTACCATGCGCCGGTTGTTGAGTTCCTCCATGACCTCCTCGTGTTTGAAGCCGTGGCGTTTCATGATATTTTCAAGGACGTAGCTTCGGCCATAGAAGACGAAAGTGTCGCTCTTCGGGTTCCACTTGAAAACGTCGTTAGTGAGAACATCCTTCGTGGTCGGGTCGAGGCCAACGACCTCGGCGACGTTCACCATTCGTCTTACGCTCTTGTCGCCCACTTGGACCCGGGTCTGGACGGCGATTACGTCGATCGTAGGGATGAGTGGTCTGGGAATGTTCATGGGCTCGCTCTCAAGTCTGTGGATTGCGGCTTCCGCGGAGTCCGCGTGGAGTGTAGCCAAGCCTCCGTGACCGGTGGCTATGGCTTGCATCAGCGTGTAGGCTTCCGCTCCTCTGACCTCTCCGACGATGATGTATTCGGGTCTCTGTCTCATGGCGTTCTTGAGCAGGTCGAAGAGTGTGATCTCAGAAACTTCTCCCGTGACTCCGAAGCCAGCTCTGACTACTGATGATAGCCAGTTCTCGTGCGGTAGCTGGATTTCTGACGTGTCCTCGATCGAGACGATCTTTGCATTGGGTTTGATGAACATGGCTAGGGTGTTGAGGGTTGTGGTCTTTCCGGAAGCCGTGCCTCCGACTAGTACGACCGAGGCTTGTTTCTCGATGATATACCAGAACCACGCCGCCATCTCTGCCCCTAGAGTGTTGTAGATGCAGAGGTCGCTGACGGTTAGAGGTCTCTCTCTGAATTTTCGTATTGTAAAGGTGGATCCGCGTCTGGTGACCTCTTTCTCGTAGGTCATCTGAATTCTGCTACCGTCCGGGAGGGTCGCGTCGAGGACTGGCTGCGCGATCGATATCGCTCGGCCGGACATGTAGCTGAGTTTGAGTATGAACTTGTCGAGTTCTTCAGCCGTCTGGAAGACTACGTTAGTGGGTATAGACTCGTACTTTCGGTGCCAGATATAGATGGGTATCCCCGACCCGTTGCAAGAAATATCCTCTATCCAGGGATCACGCATCATCGGATCTATCTTGTCGAAGTGGACAAAGTCCCGAACAATGTAGTACATCAACCGGTCAAGCGAGTCAGGGGTTACTTTGATCTTGTAGTTCTTGATAATCCTCTCAACCAATTTTCTGATGTACGCTGCGGCGTTCTCGTTGGTTCCCAGCTTCTTGATGTCTACATCTAGCTCTTCGATCAGAAGCTCTCCAATCTCTTTCAGCTTCTTCCTCTCGTCATCGGCAAGCTGTACCTCAGCGATCTGGTATTTCGTCTGCCCCTCTTCTTTGACTATTCGGGCCTTAGCGTAGGGCGCGTTGAGATCATACTGGTCGAGAACAGGTGTATCGGTGGCCTTACGCATGAGGTCTATCGTCATCTTTTCGTATTCCATCAGCATGCCGACGATGTTGTCGATCTTGTCGCTCTTCTCAGCTCTCTGGGTCTTGGACATGATTTAGATCACTCTGCCGAAGGTCTCGGCCATTACTCCTCTATCGGTGATTGAGAAGGGCAGAAGCAGTGGGCGTAGCTGGGATCTGCGCATCTTGTAGAAGCGGAGCTTGCCCTCCAAGTGTTCGGATTCGAGTTCGAAATCAACTACCACATCTGAAAGGTGTGAAATCTCGGCCACGGTTTTGGAATCGTGCATATCAGATAGTATCGGCATGAAGACCAGCCCGTTTCTCTGTCGCACCTGGTTGCCCAAAATTTCTAGGAGTTCTCGGACTGACGCGGTTTCGTGTGTAACTAGCAGATCTGAAAGCGAGTCGATTATCACTATGTCTCCCTCATCCAGTTGTGACAGTATGTCTCTCCGAAGCGTCACAAAGAGATCTGACCCGAGGACCCTTGAGCCCGCACCTTTCATCATTCCAGGTCCGAGCAGGCCCATAGGTTGCTGGGTTGGACCACCCTGTTGTAGCGCCTGCACTCTTGGACTGTAAGCGTCAATAAAGGTCCACTGTCTCCCTTGTTCCATTTCGCGAGTATCCCATTCGTACACCATCATCTCTTCGCGAATGTAGCTGGGCTCCCTGACGATCGTGAAATAGAGAATTCTGTGACCTTCATTTGCCAACAAGAACGCGATCTGTTGACAGAATAATCTGACAGGTCCTTCTTGGTTGCTGATCAAGAGCACAGAGCTGCCGGATGGTATTCCTCCACCCAGCTTTTCATCTAGACCACCCATACCGGTCCGGATGCGGAGACCCTGGTTTGACTTATTACGACTAATCAACATTCTTCGCCTTGAAGATGGCTCTCCTCAAACGTTTCGTAACCTCAGGCTCGGCCTTGACCTCAATCCCGTCTTGTCCAATGATGAAGGGATGGAGGAAGTTGGAGTGAGTAGTTCCTCGCATTTTTGGAACCTCGATTTTTCTCGAGCGCATCTTCATTGAGAAAGAATCCTCTTCCAGAGAGTTACCCTGCAGCGCGTTCTGTTCTAGAGTTGTTTCGCCGCTGGTGCTCTCTTCGAGACTGTGGTGTAGTCGGATCATTCCGTCGACCACGTATTCCTCTACGGCCTTTCTTCCCTGGTT
>DASPWZ010000018.1:0-33768 GCA_035637535.1 Candidatus Dormiibacterota bacterium | reverse complement strand
ATTGTAGAAATTAGCGGAAGACCGAGTTGATTCTTGAGTTCCACACCGGCCCTTCCCACAACCCAGTCATGGGCGTGTATCAAGTCGAACCTCTCAGTCTCGAATAGCTCGGTCGCCTTCGAGATCATCTGGGAGTTCAGGTGATAGATCCAGAGGAGAAAGTTGGATTCAGGAACGCGGCCGCTAATGACTCGCGACACTGAGACCCCGTCAATAATCTCTTCAGCAGGGGTCTTGGGAAAGTCGCAAGTTATCACGCGAACCGGGGTTCCCTTTTCGACCAGAGCCCTTGAGAGGTGGTAGACGTGAGTCGAAATGCCGCCTATGATTCTCGGCGGAAACTCCCAAGTTAACATCAGGGACTTAATTCGCGTTCGCCTCCAATTCTGTGCTCAAGTATGACGTCTTACCTTTCCTTCGACCCTTCGGGTTTGCGGGGGACAGGTTTTTCTACAGATCCCGGCTCGATTCCGTCCTCTAAGAGCATGAAGACGTCGAGTTCGACGCCCTCATCCTGGAAGGTCTCGACGATCTCGTGAAACTTCTGAACCAGGGCTCGTGCGCTAGCGGGCGTCGTGTATCCTTCGAGCTTTACGATCGCGCACCATTTTCGCATATCAAATTCTACCGACATCTACTTTCACTCCGTAGCTATCCCGAGATTACGTACTACGCTGGTTATTGCATATAGCGTGGACGTTTACGAACAACAACAGAGGAAATGATCGTAACTCTATTGACAAGTCAATGTACCATATTTGATCACATAACGCGAATACGTTTCCCGCCGGCGATAGATGAAACATGCTGGACATGTTGAGTTAGGATTTCGCGGGAATCATGCGGTTAGAGCCAAAGCCATTCTAGCGTGTAATTGTGGACATTCGTCTAATTCACTTGTCTGAATTCGTCTGGGAAATACACGCCTGCACCTAATCGCTGCTAGATTTGTTGAGCATGCCGAGATTCGGGGAAATCGAACCGATTTGCGTTCGAAGGGCATTCGAAACGTTCCGTTGTGTTCAGATGCAGTAACTAGCCGTCATCCTTTCAGAGGCCTGATCACCATCCACACTATCCTTAGAGACACGGTTCAAAGCCGTTAGACAGACGAGTCTACCATAAGATATCCACCTAGTTGCGTGGTGTTCTAAATGAACTGACTGGAACACAGAATGATAATATAGGCACCCACTAAGGCCAACTGTACTACAGAGAAGCGCTGATGCCACGGCAAACGATCACGAGGACAATACGGCTTAGCCCTGAAGTCGACCGGGAACTCCAGCAATTGGCCAAGCAAGAACGGGTCAGTGTCAACTATCTCGTGGCTTCGTCCCTCAAGAGGCTCACTGAGTGGGATATTCTCGCCGAGAAATTCGGCTTCGTCGCCGTACCAGGATTCCTTCATGCCAGAATGTACAGTTATTTCACGGTCGAACAGGCGAGGGAACTAGGCGAATGGGCCGCAAAGAACTTTGGAAGAGATTTCATACTCTTCCGCTTCAAGAAACTAAGCCTGGACACCGTTATCGAAGCTCTAAGGTTACTGGGTTCCCGGTACGCCCGAATTTTCAGCCTAGAACATACCTTCGACGGCAGAGCCCATACGATAATAGTAAAGCATGGACTTGGCGCAAAAGGTTCTGTTTTCAACGAAGAATTCTTGACGGGCATATTCAAGGGCCTTCTGAATCTAGATCCTGAATCCGAACGCACTGAAGACCAAGTGGTAATCCGTCTAAAGATTCCCCGCGAAACACACAAGCCAGGCTGGTCAGAGACCTACGGACGGCAATACTCTGAGAGGCTAGCACAACAGGAAACTCCCTTTTCTTACGGAGGCTAAGTGCCAACTAGGCGCAGATAACCATCATGACCGAGTCGTTAACCGAACTAAAGCTCGAAGTAGAGAAGGCTGAACCCACACGCGTCCCGAGCGAGACGCGAACCATAAGGCTCGAGGGAGACGTCTTCCCCAAGCTGGAAGAGCTTGCCGAGCAAGAGAATGTGAGTATTAGTTTCATAATAAACAAGGCACTTAGGAGGCATGTTGAGTGGCAGATCTACGCGGAGAAGTTTGGGTTCATGATGGCGTTTACCGCCAACATGAGGAGAATATTTGAGAGTCTCACTGATCTGGAAGCCAGAGACTTGGGCAGACAGTCCGCAGAGAACGAGTTTTCCGAGTTTATCAACTTCTGGTTCAAGAAGATTGACTTCGACACCACGGTGAAGGCCCTGAAGATTCTGGGTAGCGAGTACGCCAGGTCATTCAAATTCGAACACAGCTTCGATGGGAGTGTTCACACGATCATCTTCAAGCACGATAGAGGGCCCAGGACATCAGCATTCTTCGCCGAGATTGCGAAGGTTCTATTCAATCGTTTGAATTTGAAAGTGGATGCGGTCGAGAGCGATCAACAACTCTCAATCATAGTCCGCAATTAAGATCCTGATGCGATAATAATTCATTCGCCCCGATTAGCCAAGATTATGCTATCAGGCATGAAGTACTAAGCTGATCTCCAGTGGCGGCGGCGCCAATTGGAGCATGGCAGCGACTTGGGTCAAATCTGACATCCTTAGTAGGTTCTTCGGATCCCCATCTTCACGTGACGAATGTAATCGATGTTCGCAGGCATTGAAGCCTCGACCTATACAAGCTGTCATGAATCTCAAAAACAGAATGCAACGCTGGGAACTCTTGACTTAGGCCACACTATCGCCAAGTCAGGACTTTGTTTGTTCCGGTTAGCTTGGGGTATCTATGGGTCTAGGCTTGTACGGGACTCGTGATGTTCGCAGGCCATTCTCGTTCTTTGGACAAAAAGTGTTGGTTTAAATTCCGATAGTTTCTCCATTCCTTTGGACCAATCCCCCCAGGGTCGGAGAGCCTTCAGAGGGGATTGAGAATCATGTCTTCTTCCAGCCGACCGCATCGCGTCAAGTCGAAGACCTTCACCCTCCATCTGGACAGCGACATCCTTGAAAAACTCACTATGGAGGCTGAGGAACAGGGCCTTAGTGTAAACGTCATTGCAAATCGTGCATTGAAGAAACACGTTGAATGGGATGCGGTTAGCAAGAGGTTCCGGGTTGCATCCACATTCTCCTCGCTTCTCGTCAAACTGATGACGTGGGTTCCAGACGAAGATGCCCGCCAGCTTGGCAAGTCACAGTGGCTCCACGAGTGGAGGGCCGTTGCCGCATCCTACAATCAGGAACATGGCATCGAGCCTGGTATCCGCGTCCTCGAACTGTTCGGCCGGTACGGAAGAAGGTTCTATTTCGACCAAGCCACGATAGGCTCCACGCGAATATTGACGCTTCTGCACGGCTTGGGGAGGAAATGGTCACTCTTCTACGAGGGATTGCTGGAAACTATGCTTAGCGAAAGCCTCGAAGGCGAGGGAATGCTGGAAACTATGCTTAGCAAAAGCCTCGAGGGCGACGTCAAACGGTTTAGTCTGACCAGCACGGACAACCAAGTCGTGGCAGAGATTTCGATGGACCCGTTGAAGAACTTACAGCCACCGGCCGATGACATATTCAAGCGTATACGCGTACCCTTGGGCCGGAGGGAACGGCGAACATACAAATCTTCAGACCTCTCTCCGATCGCGTGAGCGACATCCGGAGAAGGCTCAAGGGGATCGAACTGAGCAAAATTGGGCTCTAAGCGGTCGCCTCAGCCTGTTGTCAATCATTTCGGCTTTCCCTGCTCGATCGGTTCTCCAACTGAACTGATCACTCATGGGCCTGCCAACGGCAGACGTGAGAGGAGGTTTGACCTTGATGCCTGGGCTGATGATCTGCACCTTCAATATGCAGTCGGTAATGCGCGGCGACCTGTATTCATTCTTCGAATCTTAGCCGTGGACTGTGATGGTAACCTGTTGATCGCCCTCGACCGTTTCGGCTTTGAGATTCAAGCGATCGAGAAGAACCCTCAATGCCTCAGCGTAGTACGCGGACGTAGCAGATCCTCTATCGTGTTTTACTATGAGAGTGTGGGCTTTACCATCAAAACTCTGGTCGAAATGGAATTCTCTGGCATACCGGTCGCCCAAGAACTCCAGTGCCTTGAGGAGTGCTTTGAAGTCTAGGGCTTTAAACCAGAAATTGACGAACTCAGAGAGGAACTGGGCTCCAGCCTCCTTGCCAAAAGTCCTGGCTTGGTCAATTGTAAGTAGTTCGAACAGCTTCCTCATGACGCTAGTCGACACTGGTATCAGGCCAAATCTTCCGGCAGGGTATTCCCACTCTATGTACCTTAGAAGCGCCTTGTTCATGATGAGACTGACGCTCTGATTTTCCTGTTTGGCGATCTCCTCTAAGACATGGTCAAGATCGCCTTCAAGCCTTATGGTCCGGCTTGCGCTCGGGAGATTCTCCCTCTCCTCCGGCCTGTTTTCAAGAACGGAACTCGTGGCAGTGCCATCAGGGGTCATTGGTTCTAACTCAACTCAGGACCTGTTAACGGGCGCGAGACGGGAAGCTATTCCGTCCCACATAAGACTGTTGGCAACCAAGAATGGGTCTATCTGGGAATCATGACAGCTATTCGAATGAATAAAGATAGATGGCGAGAACCTTGCCACCGCTATACATGTGAGCGTTCAAACTGTTGCATTATAAGCCACCATATGGAATGTGACACTCCGGGTGTTTGAAAAATTGGCCCTCAAAATTTTCAGGAGAGTCTTCGTAAAACTCTTCGGAATAACAGGCTTTCTACTAGCCCTAATCGGAGGAGCCTTGATAGGCTATTCTGCTCTGACGAGCGGCGGCCTCTCGCCTACCTCTATCGTTATTCGCGCGTTTGAGGCACTGCTAGCGATCGGAGCAATAATCGGTGGGATAATGATCTACACGGGTCCCATGCGGCTCGGAGGAATCGTGGCGGTATTGGGAGGAATCATACTCCTAATAATAACCAGGTTTGACACATCAGCAATCCTAGTCTTCACGGCAGGAATCATCGGAATAATTGGAGCTGCAATGAAGCCTCCTTGGTGGAAGTTCTGGAAACGATAATCAATCAGAACTAGGTTTCAGGCTACAATATCCCTTCACTTTGATATAGTTTGCTATTCTCTGATCGGCTTAGCCTAGGTTGTACAGATTAAGTCTTAATAACAAACTCGCATTTCCCGGCTTTACAACATTCTCGGCGGCATCAAAAAGTGCTAGTAAGCTTGGGAGTGAGCTACAGGAAAGCTCCTCTTGCAACCCTCGACGCTGTAGGTTTTCGGGACATTCCGGCCTTCTACAATCTTCTACGAGGAACCGAAGGGCTGGATGGTGCAATGATACTCCAGACCTGCAACAGAGTCGAACTCTTCCTCGATGCGAAAGACCCTAAAGAGATTCGGAACATAATGCTACGAGAATGGGCCCTCGAAACCAAGTTCAAAGTGGGAGAGCTTAACAGGCTTGTTGACGCTAGAGAAGGAAAGTCGGTAGTCGAATATCTGGTTAGGCTTGCGGCCGGGCTAGAGTCGATGCTCATCGGTGAAAACCAGATCGTCGGCCAGCTGAAGAATTCGCTCTCGGAAGCACTCTCCCACAGCTCTGCTTCACCTCTGCTGGAAGACACAGTTCACAGGGCAATATCCGCAGGAGCGAGCATCAGAGAACAGACTGGAATCGGAAGAGGAACAGTCTCACTTGGATCCGCGGCAATGAAACTCGCCGAAGAAACCCTCGGAAAGCTGGAGGATAGTCGCGTGCTACTCCTCGGCACGGGTCAGGTAGGAATGCTAGTAATGAAGGCATTGAAGGCAAGAGGAGTACGTAGCATAACCGTGGCTAGTAGGACGATGCAGAGAACTAGATCATTCTGCCGGACATTTGGTGGCACACCAATCGAGTTTCAAACAGTTCCATTGCAACTCGCAAGCGCAGATCTGGTATTTGTTGCTACACGATCCTCAAACTATGTTCTAACCAAAGATTCTCTTTCTCATCGCGACCGTAACGCGAGAAAGCTACTAATTCTGGACCTGTCCAACCCCCGAAACGTCGCCCCCAACGTAGGCGAGATGGACAATGTGATCTTCCGGACAATGGATGATCTTCGCGGAATAGCTGACGACGCTCTAGCTAAGCGCCGCGAGCTAGTTAAGGAAGCAGAGGTTCTTCTGGGGCCGCGCGTCGAAAAGATCAACGCTCTTCTCCGGCGGGAAGAAGCTGAACCGATCGTCTCTGACATCTACCGTAGAGCTGACCAAATACGCGAAGAGGTTCTAAAGAAGACCCTCTCGAAAATGGACCTGACAGCCGAGCAGCAGGAGTCACTGAAGAACATGACCGTGTCGCTCGTAGAGAAGTTGCTAGACGGACCGGTAGTGAATCTGCGTCGAGCAGCTGAGAAGAAAGATGAACAGGTTTTGACCGCTGCGGGACAGATCTTTCAAGGGGATTAGGCCTCACTGTCTTTTCCCCAGCTCCGCATGCGAAGGCTCCGAAGAACTCCTCTAATCCGGGAACTTGTCCGTGAAGTAGCCGTATCCAAATCTGATCTAATTCAGCCACTCTTTGTTGAGGAGGGTCTCAGCAAGAATGTTCCCATTTCCTCGATGCCAGGACAAACCAGATTCTCACTCTCATCACTCGAGAAAGAGGCAATTGACCTCAAAGATAGAGGGGTCGGATCAGTCCTCTTGTTCGGTATTCCGAATCACAAAGACGATAATGGGTCCAATGCATACGACCCCGAAGGAATTGTGCAAAAGTCGATTGAGAGCCTGAAGGGACAACTAGACGACGAGATCGTGATAGGAACCGACGTGTGCCTCTGCCAATACACTAGCCATGGTCACTGTGGAATCGTCAAAGACGGACTCGTTGAGAACGATGAGACTCTGAAGCGTCTCGCAGGCACAGCCGTTAGCCATGCGAGAGCTGGAGCGGATCTAGTTGCGCCGTCCGCAATGATCGACGGCCAGGTAGCCGCTATTCGGGAGGCGCTTGACGATAATGGATTCAAGGACACCGGAATCCTCGCCTATGCGGCGAAACACTCATCCTCACTCTTCGGACCATTTCGTGAGGCAGCCTTCTCCAAGCCTCAGTTCGGAGACCGGCGAACCTACCAGATGGACTACTCGAACCCGGAAATGGCGATGCGCGAAATCGCCTTGGACATCAAAGAAGGAGCAGACATAATCATGGTCAAGCCAGCCCTAGCTTACTTGGACATTATCTATCGCGCCAAGAGAAGATTCCGAATGCCAATGGCAGCATACAACGTCAGCGGAGAATATGCAATGCTCAAAGCCGCCGCCAGGGAAGGATGGATTGAAGAGAAACCAGCGATTTTGGAAGTGTTGACGGCGATCAAACGAGCCGGAGCGGACATGATAATCACCTACCACGCCAAGGAAGCAGCAGAATGGCTACAAAGCTAGCCTCAAAGTCCGAACATCTCTACAAGCGCGCAAGAGAGCTGATACCGGGAGGGGTAAACAGCCCCGTCCGAAACTATTCTCCCTATCCACTGTTCGTTGCCTCAGCCAAGGGCTCAAGATTTCGAACTGTAGATGGTGAAGAGTTCCTTGACTACTGCATGGCCTACGGAGCCTTGCTGGATGGGCATGCGGATGAAGAAGTCGTAGAAGCGGTCCAGAAGGCGCTAGGTAGAGGCTCGCTATACGGCCAGCCAACTGAAATGGAAGTCGAACTTGCCAGCCTCATCCGTAACTTAGTTCCCTCGATGGAAATGGTGCGGCTAGTTAATTCTGGTACGGAGGCAACAATGCACAGCCTACGTTTAGCTAGAGCGTTTATGGGGAGACAGAAGATTCTCAAGTTTGAAGGAGGGTATCACGGTGCCCACGATAGCGTCCTGGTTAAATCGGGATCGGGAGCATCGAACTTGGGCATTCGCAACTCAGAAGGCATCCCCAAGAATGTCGCTGAGGATACACTAGTTGCAAAGTTCAACGATGAAGAGATGAGTAGGAGGATCATCGAAGACCACACACATGAGCTAGCTGCAGTAATTATCGAGCCGGTAATGGGAAACATGGGACCCATCCTTCCGAGACCTGGATTCCTAGAGACACTGAGAAAAATCACCCAAGAGAAAGGAGTCGTCCTAATTTTCGACGAGGTGATCACCGGATTCAGAATTGCTCTCGGTGGCGCTCAAGAATACTTCAGGATCAGACCCGACATGACGGTACTTGGAAAGATCCTGGGGGGAGGACTTCCCATAGCAGCTTTTGGAGGTCGAAGGGAAATTATGGAGAAACTCGCCCCGCTTGGAAGAGTTTACCAGGCTGGAACTTACAGCGGTAATCCCGTAAGCGTCGCAGCCTCCCTGGTCACGCTTCAATCATTGAAACGAAGAGCTGGACAATTGTACCCGAAATTGGCAAAAACCGGCGAACAAGTGCGGAGGGGAATAAGCGACCTCATAGGGTCCGCGAAATTGGCAGCCCAAGTAAATGGGTTGTCATCTATGTTCCAAATCTTCTTCACAGACCACCCCGTCGTAGACTACGACTCGGCGAAAAAATCGGATACAACTAGATTCCAAAAATACTTCCAATCCCTGCTCGCATCAAGAGTCTTTGTTCCCCCGTCCCAATTCGAATCATGCTTTCTTGCAACCAGTCACAAAGATGATGAAATCCAAGTAACCCTGGAAGCTATCGAAAGGGCTCTCAACAGACTGTCAGCGTAGAATCACCAATGCTGCTCAGGGTTGGCACAAGGGGAAGTAAACTCTCCCTCGTCCAGACCGATATCGTATTGGACCAGTTGAAGAGAAAAGATCCTAAACTCCTTGTCGAGAGGAAGATTATCAAAACAAGAGGCGACGAGGACCAGAGAACGCCCATCTTCTCGATGGACCAGAAGGGGATCTTCGAGAAAGAGATCGACCAAGCAATCTTGGAGAGGAAGATCGATGTTGCCGTTCACAGTCTGAAAGACGTCCCAGTGTTTGAAGGCGACACGAAGCTCGTGATTGCCAGTGTCCCACAACGAGGATCTCCCTCTAACGCGTTGGTTAGTAAGAACGGTGAGCGTCTAAGAGACTTGAAGAGCGGGAGCAGAGTCGGCACCAGCAGCCTTCTGCGCGTGGCTCAGCTCAAACGTGTCAGGCCAGACTTGCAAGCGGTCCCGATAAGAGGGAATGTTGACACTCGGCTCCAGAAGGTCGAGGAGGGAGAGTTTGACGCTGTCATCCTTGCAGAGGCGGGTCTCCTGAGACTCGGCTTGACAGGTCGAATAGCAGAGCGGCTATCTCTAGATGATTTTATGCCCGCACCTGGTCAGGGAATCCTTGCTCTAATAGCCCGTCAGGATAACAGGAAGGTCCGAGAACTCCTCCAGTCAATCGAAGACCCTTCCACCAGGGCACAGGCTGATGCTGAGAGAGAACTCGTCAATGTGCTAGAGGGAGGCTGCAAAGTCCCGATTGGAGCACTCGCGTCCTCAAACAGAGACAGTCTTCACATCACAGGATGCATACTGTCGAATGACGGAAAGACAAAGCTCGAAACGAAAAAATCGGGGAGCATCAAGGAAGCTGCGGGTCTTGGGAGAGAAGCGGCTGAAGAGCTGATTTCTAGGGGGGCTAAGAAAATAGAAGAGACCTGGCGCGGCTCACACTTCCGGGGCTAAATATCGATTGAATACTGTAGCGGTGACTCGACCAGCTGGCTTAGGGAAAGATACGATCCGGCTCGTCAAAGAGATGGGCTGGAACCCGTTGATCGTTCACACGGTAGAGCTCAGGCCTAGAGAGCAATCGAAGATCTTCACAGAGCTCTCCCAAGTCTTGACTGGAGGCCCGGTGGACTGGCTGGTACTGATGAGCCCGAACGGTGCCAATCTCTTATTCGACATTCTCAGAAGTCACGGGAACCTACTTCCGAGCGTCCTAGGGGATCTTCAGCTATTAGCGGTTGGCCCAAAGACAAAGGACGCCCTGGTGAGGCAAGGAATACACGGGGTTCATTTACCCGACAAATTCAGCTCCATGGGTATTGCTGATTTTCTCTCCACCAAGGATCTTGGGGGAAAACGTATACTTCTCGCTAGATCCTCTTCAGCAGACAATAGCTTGGGCAGAGAGCTTGCGAAGAACGGCGCTACAGTAGCTACGGTCAATCTTTACGATTCGGTCATTCCCTCAGATGCAACCAGCTTCCAACAATTCACAGATCTAATCAGGAGGGGTGATATCGAAGCGACCCTTTTCACCAGTTCCTTGTCCGCTTCAAACCTATTCTTGATGTCGAAGCACTACGTTGGTGTAGACCAGCTTGTCCCACGACTTCGAAAAATCCGGATAGGAGCCATAGGTCCTGTAACAGCCCGTAGACTCGCTGAGCTCGGAGTACCTCCGACGATAATTCCCGAGACGTTCATAATCGATGATGCCCTTAAGGAATTACTGAGCTGAGCATTTTCGTGACGCCTAGTATTGTCCTTCTCAGGATACTTTCCGTTCTGGCTCTGATTTCTCAGGGAACTAGCGCGATTAGCCTCAGCGAGCCGCTATTTGCCGCACGAGGATTGGCTTAGCAACCTCGGCCAAGGCTTCTATGAACATCGGATCGTCGTTGAGGGATAACGTTCGAGTCAGTGCTATACCATGAGAATTTGCATAGTCTCTAGCTTCCACATCCAAGTCATAGAGAATCTCCAGATGATCTGAAACGAACCCCACCGGGCATACCAAGATCCTCTTGATCCCTTTGTCTGAAAATTCAGAGATCTTCTCTTTAAGGCTCGGGCCCAGCCAAGTGCCGGTTGGCCCGCTAGCACTCTGAAACGCAAAATCCCACTCAGTGACACCGGCTTCTCTCGCGACTAGCTGGCTCGTTTCGAGCAATTGGGCTCGGTACGGATCGTCGTCGGAGACGACCCTGAGAGGCAAACTATGGGCGGTAAAGACCACCATGGTTCCTCCGGAACCCGCAATTTCTTTCAGCATGTTACCGACACGGGTTGAAAGTGCTGTGATCAATGATGGCTCAGTGTGCCAGCTCTTCACCATGACGAAAGGGACCTTCGAATGCTTCCTAGCCAATCCTCTTCTCACACTGTCCTCGTAACCGCCAATGCTAAGCTTCGAGTAGTGTGGAGCGAGAGCGAGCCCGACGAGAATGGGCGGATTGTCGATACTGATTTTCTCGACGACATCCTCGACGAATGGATGCCAGTGTTTCATCCCAAAAGAGACTCTGGCAGGGGCACCATCTGCGATTAGTTTCTTCTGCAGCACGTCAGCTTGAGATTTGGTGATCTGGAGTAAGGGAGTTTGACCTCCAACTCGTTGATATCGCTGCTTCAGGTGCTCTATCTCGTCTGGGCTTGAGCCGCGACCTCCTCTGACCTGCGCCAGGTAATCGCCTACTTCGTCCAGAGAGCTGGGACTGCCGTAGGCCATCAGGATAATTGCGGGCAATCGGTCAGTTCGATCCGAGAATTTTCATCTCTTGTTTCTAGTTGATTGCTGCACGAACTGAACGAGTCTCTCAGCTTTCTCGGGTTTCGTCTCCGGCAGGACGCCATGTCCCAAGTTGAATATGTGACCAGGCCTGCCCCGCACTCTGGCGAGGATCTCCTTGGTCCTCTCCTCGATCAGCTTGTCGGAAGCGAGTAGGGTCGCAGGATCAAGATTGCCTTGTATCGCTGCCTCTCCTAGAACTTTCCAAGCGTCGTCGATGGCTAGTCTCCAGTCGACGCCGAAGACATCGCTCTCAGCTTCTCGCATCTGGCTTAGAATTCCCCCCGTTCCGACTCCGAAGAGAATTCTTGGAACGTTCTTTGCGGATAGGTCAGTCAGAATCTTCTGATTGTAAGGTAGGACGAAATCTCTGTAGTCCGCGGGCGAGAGACATCCTGACCAGCTGTCGAAGAGCATCAAGGCGTCAACTCCTGCTTTGACTTGACCCAGCAGATAGATAGTAACGATACGGGAGAGCCTGGAGAGAAGTTGGCCCCACAGTTCTGGCTGATCGTACATCATTTTCTTGGTTCGAATAAATTCTCTCGATGGGCTTCCTTCGATAAGGTAGGATGCGAGGGTGAAAGGTGCTCCCGAGAAACCTATCAGCGGCACTTTTTCTCTGAGTTGTTGTTTGATTAGCCGAATAGCGTCCAAGACGTAGGGGACGTGTTCTTCAGAAGAAAATCCTTTGAGACTCTCAACCTGCTCCTTATTCTCAACGGGTCTCTCAATAACGGGTCCGACTCCGTCTACCAGTTTGAGCTTGACGCCGATTCCTTCTAGGGGTAGCATAATGTCGGCGAAGAGAATTGCGGCGTCTACTCCCAGGTCGGAGACGGCGTCTGTTGTGATTTTTGCCGACAGTTTAGGGGTCTTGCATATCGTGAGAACGTCATGCTTTGCCCGGATCTTCTGATAGCTCTCGAGATATCGGCCTGCCTGTCGCATGAACCAGACCGGAGTGTACTCTGTCTCTTTCCTCCAACAAGCACGGAGAAAATTGTCATTCTCGAACTCGGTCAAGCTCTCTTCACTACAGACTTGTCATGGTCCTAGAAGGTCAAGCATCTTCTCAAGAGTGACGGAGACGCAAGTGAAGATGGGCGTCTCGATGGCGGTGTATCGGCTTGCTTCGCTGCTTCGCAAGTCCATTACCAAGTTGAGAAAATCCTCGGGATGGTCTGTCTCAAATGAGAGGATGAACTCGTAATCATCTAGTCCGAAGCAGTAGGAAGTGTGGATGGTTACGGACGAGTATTTGTGTCCTATCTGGATGTGTTCCTTCATTATTCTCCGTCGTTCTTCGAATGGGATGCTGTACCATTCTCGCTTCTTGGTGAAGGGATACACGAATAGATAGTTGGAGCCGACGGGTTCAGGATCTGTTGTCTTGCCGAAATATTCCGAGGGTCGAATCATCGCCAGGTAGGAATGTGGAGTTGTGAGAAACTTTCCGAGGCCGGATTTCAGGACCTCCGAGTTGAAGCTCTGAAGATCTTCCATTGAATCAGTTATGACCCATAACATGAAGTCGGCGTCTCCTCGAGTTCCAATCAATGAGTATGTTCGTGGGACCAGGGCATTGTGCTTACGGAGTGTCGCTAGGAAGTTGTCCTTGGCGGACTGGCGGTCGTTGTCTGGAAGTCGCCTCCAGGCAGGGTCCAGCTTGTAGAAAGTGTACTTGACGACGCGGTAAAGAGCCCTTGTCTTCTGAACAGGCTCTGGTGATTGGAGAGTCAAGATACGTCTCCTCTGAGCTCTTCCGGTCTTCTATTTGAAAGAAGCTCGATAGATGTCTAAGAGTATGTAATCCGCCGGAGATGGGATTTTCTAGAATCAATACCCTAGAGGTGAGCCCGAAGGGGTGGGAGCTTATGTGTGGACGTATTTCTGTGGATTCTTGTCGAACGATGTTTTGCATGCGGCTGAACAGAAGTAGAACGTTTTCCCTTCGCGACTAGATGTGAACTTTGATTTCTTCTCGTCCACCATCATTCCACAGACTGGATCTTTCTGCAACTGCTCACCTCCCTAGATTCTCGGGTTAAACCTTCGGAGCAAGAGTGAGTTGGATACTACTGTCACAGAGCTGATTGCCATCGCTGCCCCAGCAAGGAGGGGAAGGACATGATAGATTCCTGGTCCGAGAAATGGGACTAGAATGCCCGCGGCTATTGGAATGAGGGCTACGTTGTAGACGAAGGCCCAGAGAAGATTCTGCTTGATCTTTCTCACAGTCGCCTTGCTTAGCTCGAGAGCCTTCGGAACGTCGGTCATGTCGTCTTTGATGAGAATTATGCCACCAGTCTCCTTTGCGACGTCTGTCCCGCTACCGATAGCTATTCCGACGTCTGCAGCCGCTAGCGCGGGGGCATCATTTATCCCGTCGCCAACCATTGCAACCTTTCCGTTTTTCTGAAGCTTCCTCACAATATCCTCTTTCTCACTAGGACGGACGTTAGCGAATATCGTATCGATCCCGAGAGTCCGTGCTATGGCTCTTGCAGTCCGTTCATTATCGCCTGTAAGCATTACGACATCTAATCCCATCTTCTTCAGTGCCTTTACAGTTGGAGCCGAGGATTCCTTCACTGTGTCCGCGAGTCCGATCAGGGCCGCTGGTTGCCCATCTACTGCGAGTAGGCTGATCGTTTTCCCTTGATCCTGTAGGTCTCCTATTCTTTCAAAATATGCCCCGATTGGGACGGAGAACTTGTTCATGAGTTCCAGGTTGCCCAGAAGAACGTCTCGTCCGTCAATGATCGCCTTCACACCTAGACCGGGAAGCGCTTCAAAACTTGAGGGGTCGGAGAGCTTGATTCTCTTATCCTCTGCGGCGTTCACGACGGCCGCTGCCAGCGGGTGCTCACTGCCCTTCTCCACCCCTCCTGCATAGCTGAGTATCTGAATCTCGGTGAGTTTTCCTATCGGGACGACATCAGTTACTGAGGGTTGCCCTTTCGTAAGGGTCCCTGTCTTGTCAAAGATTATCGTATTGATCTTGCCAGCCTCCTCTAATTGGTCCCCTCCTTTGATCAGAATGCCGTTCTCAGCACCCTTGCCTGTTCCCACCAACAACGCGGCGGGAGTGGCGATTCCGAGCGCGCAAGGACATGCGATGATTACGACGGAGACGAATGCGAGAAGGGAGAAGGCGAGTCCGATTCCTGCGACGAAGTACCAGAATAGGCCGGAAGCTGTTGCGATCAATATGACTGCTGGGACAAAGTATGCAGAGACTCTATCGGCTAGGCGTTGTAACGGGGCCTTTCCTACTTGAGCTTCTTCGACAAGCTTGGCGATCTGAGAGAGAACGGTGTCCTCTCCGACCTTTGTTGCTTGAATCTTCAATAGTCCCGTTTTGTTGACTGTGGCCCCGATCACTTCGTCGCCGTTACCCTTGTCGCGTGGGAGGCTCTCTCCAGTGATCATGGATTCGTCGATTGCAGAATTGCCCTCGATCACCCTTCCATCGACCGGGACCTTCTCTCCTGGACGAACCAGCAGAATATCGCCAACCGTAACCTCCTCGACCGGTATGCTAATTTCGCTACCATTTCGGATCAAATGCGCCACCGTGGGCTGGAGGCTCAGAAGTCTATGAACCGCCTCTGAGGCCCTACCCTTCGTGATGTATTCGAGGAGATTGCCTGTCTGTATCAAGGTGATTATGATGGCGGATGTTTCGAAGTAGGTGCCGCTGCCAGGAAAGAATCCTGGGACGAAGGTGGCAATTGTGCTGTAGACCCAGGCAGCGGTTGTTCCTAGGCCGATGAGAAGGTCCATGTTGCCAATTCTCGATCTTAACGCGTCGTAGCTTCCCAGGTAGAACCGGTAGCCAACAACAAACTGTACGGGGAGTGAGAGAACGAACATTACGAGATTGTTGATCTGATGGTCTGGGATGATTGGAAGATATGTCAACGCGGCAATCGGGATTGTGAATGCCGCGCCTAGTGCGACGAGCTGCTTTAGACGGGCCAGAGTCTTCTCTGGCGCCTGGAACTGTGCAAGGCAGGTCTCACTGCAGAAGTAGTATGTGGTTCCGTAACGTGTCGTCTGGAGAGCGTGGTTGCCCTCCTCCACGTACATTCCACAGATCGGGTCCTTTGCCATGATGCTTCTCAGCCCGCTATGAATATGTGGCTCGAGGGACTTAATCTCACGCCTCTACACATGTAAAGAACGATTGATTCGGACCCTTTTCCTGTTCCATGAATCCCTTTTTTGGTTGGGAGCCGAGAATTGTAACTTCTAAGATCGAACTCACTTGGCGTTGTTCGGATTGAATAGTGATGTCTTGTAAGGATACAGTTCCGCTCGGAACACCTTATTCTTCACCGCGGGATCGTTGAGCATGATTTCGCGGGCTGCTTCAATCGTTTCTGCTTTGAGAAGAACGATTCCCTTCAAACAAGTACCGGAATCAGAAGGCCTAGAAAGACACCGTAGACACTGTGTGCCAGAAAGCTGACCGCTAATCCTCTTCTTGTCATTCGAAAGCCTCCTGCAAGTTCAAAGATCCTCCTTGTTAGGAAAGGAGAAATTATCCAAAGGACGCCGCTGTACACAGTGGCGTAGATCAGGACCGAGGACGATGGAATCGTTGTTCCCACCGAGCCGAGAAGAACGCGAAAAACGATTCCTAATGCGGCTCCATGGAACAGGTGCATTGCGACCGACATTGAGCTGTCCACTTTTCTGTGGGTAAATTTTCGGATAATCACTGAAACTATTGCAGAGTTGACTTGCCATTCGGCTACTCCTTCCATCCCCCAATTTTTCCAGAAAGGGAGCTCAAAGATAGTCATGCAAACGGCTGCCACAAGACCAGCGATGCACCCCCAGAGAAGTTCAAGAACAAGCGACATTCTCTAGACCTATCTCCTCAACTCATCCTAAACCCACAGATTAGCAAAGATCCACGAGTCTGCGTTCCACAGCTTCGTTGTTTCTTACCGGTCATCCCTGATGCTCTGAATCTAGCTGGTTTTTCGGAGACAAGAAATTTACCTTCAAACCGTGAGGATAGGGACGCTATGCGTATCTTGGGGTTCCTTCGAATATCACGATAAGTAGGAGTCGCAGTCATGAGGACGAACCTGATATCAGGTTTCCAGTTGTCAGTCAGCTACTGGTTTGACCTTGTCTTGCAAGGAATGGGAGGGCCTATCCGTGACTGGGTCTACGATTTCTTGGACAAGAAAGGCATCAAGCGGGACGATATCCCAGCCAGGTTCGAGGATGTTGTGAAGATATTGCATGAGAGGTTGGGGACGAGTGCGCGTGTGATTGCTTACCGGACGATGGTTGAGCTGTACAAGGAGTTCTCCTTGAGCGCGAACTTCGACTATGAGGATTCCATAGAGGACAGATTCGTATTCCTCAAAGAAAGAGTGTTAGCGGATCGGCTCCATCCAACAAGAACCCCCAGCCTAAAACTCGCATTCTAAAAACTCCCTTCGGGAGACAGCTCTCAGTAAAGGTCGACCAGACAGCCAAGCAGCCCCCGGGTCCAGAAGACCGCTTTTGTGTCGTGAGGATCAACTACTTTTGAGATTTTTTTTAGAGGGGTCTCGCCAGTTGAAACTGATAGGCGCGAGTCTCACAATTCAGGGCGCAGAATAGAACCGTCGAGGGTTTTTTTGATCGCAGATTAAGCGTAGACCTCAACGCGAAAAAGTCGCGATCTCAAATCGACTGCCCCGATTCCGGATCAGGGCTTGTTCTGCGCCTTTCAGGTTTAGACTGGAACAGTTCGTGATTCCTGTCTTCGGAGAGCCGGGGAGGAGGGAGGATTACGCTTTGTTAATTCCCTCCCAGAGCCGAGTTTCGTGTCGCGGGAAATATTTTTTTCCTAAATTCTAGGACGGGTCCACTTGCCAGCTGAAACGTTTCTGGGCGAGATTGCTGGTTTGTCGCGCAGAACAGGCGAGTCAGCCGTTTTTCGACCAGTCTCCATCTGTATCATTGCATGCTTGAAGTGGGCTTCATATGAAATGCTCCTCCGAGATCCCAGATCAGGGTTCATTCCACGCCCTTTCGCTGAGAGTAGCGATCTACGTAATTATCGGCGTGTCATTTTCAGGCTGTCTATCCCGACAGGGTTTCGTCGGGCTCTGTCATGGCCGAACTCTCCTCGGCCTTGTTCCAGTCCTTGGCGATCTTGACCAGCCGCAGTAGATGTTCGTGGTCTTCGACGCTTAGAGACTTGCCAGAGTCTATCTGTGCTTTGATTTTCGCGAATATCGGGGCGGACTCTCCGAAGGGTACTTGAGACTTTTCGACAATTGCAAGCAGCCTCCGAGCCTCAGCCAGACCGGTGGAGGCGGGCTTGCTGGCAACTTGAGGCTGACGTAGCTTTTTCTGCTTTCTAACCACTCGTCTCACCTAGAGATCGTCTTGCCGATGGTTTGGAGGAGCATGTATCGGTAGATAAACAAATCAATTCCCTGCCGCCAGTCTTCTTGAACTTCTGATTTCAAAATTGTGGGATCATCTCTTGGACCTAGACCGTTTCGATGCCATTTGTCCCGCTACTATTGCTGCTGGGTAGAGGACTTCTTCTTCCTCCTTCGAGTGAGCCTCTAGCGCCTCGGCGAATCGTACCGCGGTCAGATGTCCCTCTTCGGCTCCCACCTTTTTCAGCTGTTCAAGGAACTTGCGGAGTTCTTTGTGACCGTGAAGCATGCCTGAATATTCCTTCTCGAACTTTGAACCTAGGAGTGAGGCTCGCTTGGCGACCTCATTCTTGAGTTTCCCATCGGCAATGTCCCTCAGAATTCCCAAGAGCGGAAGTGCCAAGCTCTCTTCCTTGTCGATGTGGACTTTGAGATCCTTGGCAAGCTTCTCTGCGATGCTCCCTGTTTTTCCCGAGAGATGTTGTACCTCGACCAAGAGCTGCCAGATTTCTTCATGCTCCTTCTCCATTGACGGGGGTGCTGATAACGGCATGAGGGACCTGAGAAACAGATTCCTACTTATTGATACTGTACACTTTGAGACACAGACGAGCTAAGCCTTGACGACTATGCTACGGGCCGCCATGTCGCCAATCCTTTGCTTCTTCGGATTAATCGCAATCAGTATGAACCCAATCAGGTAGAAGAATGGGAGCCAGTCGATAATTCGCAAGATGTTCCGAACAAGTGACCGTCCGAAATCCAAGTGTTGCAGCGTAGTCTCGTCAACTACTCGAATGTTCATGAGCTGTTTGCCAAGGGTCTGTCCAGTGGTCGATTCGAAGTACGTGAAGTAGAGTAGCCACAGGAGCCATGAGAGGAGTGTTATGGGGCCGAAGAAGACGAAGGCGAAGGAACCAAGGAAGCCGAAAAATCGTCCTAGGAGCCAGATTGGGATGAAGATGACGAGTGAGACTGCGAAAATCAGAATTGTATCTATGATGACCGCTATTATTCTGTCTCCTTCGTTTGCAAGGTTTGGCCTTGCGCCGGGCTGAACGGGGGGAAGCTGGGCAGATCCCGATGATGCGGGACTGGTCGCTACTGATTTCCCGCAGGCAGGGCAGAAGCTTGCCTCGGCCGGAAGTTCCTTTCCACAAAACGCGCAGAACGCCATCTCTATCCCGTCCTAGGCAAGTGGTTGTTTAAGAATTGCGCAGGACCCCTCGCACAGTGTGGTGCTCTGAGTACCGTAACTATTTATTCGGAGAGTTGAGTTGAAGAGAGCGGTAAGAATGGAACAAGTCGATAAGACTGCTAGTGGAATGGTCTGGAGAATTGTTGGCACGATACTTGTCTTCACCGCCTTTCTCGTCGGCTCCCTCGTCTATGTGGGATTCTACACCAACGGTTACAGTCTCTTTCAGAAGATAGTCGTGGTCCTAGTTGCGCTCATATTCGCGATCGCAACAGTTGCTATAATGTGGGTCTCCTGGGCAGGACGTAGGGGATGGATCCACGACCGATGGGGACCTTCAGCACGATAAGCTCAGAAAGCCTCTGCATAGAATAGTCGTCCGTCCGGGCTTATCTTGGCAACTGAATCTGACCATACGTTTCATTCTTAGAAATCCATGGAAACGGTTTGAACTACCAAGAAGTCCACCCTCCATCGACAAAGATGGTCTGTCCCGTGACGTAGTCTGATGCTTGCGAAGCTAGGAAAACTATTGCTCCCTTGAGGTCGTCGGGTGTGCCGGTTCTTCCGAGCGGGGTCTGCTTGTTGATATATTCAAGATAGTGAGGATCTTGGAAGATGCCCTCCGTCATTTCACTGGGGAAGAACCCTGGCGCGATGGCATTGACGTTGATCTTGAATGGAGCCCATTCAACAGCAAGATCCCGAGTTAGATTGATAACCGCTCCCTTCGTCGCGTAGTAGGGAGAGGCGGGAAAGACATCCCCGACCGCTCCGTAGATCGAAGCGATGTTGACAATTTTTCCTCCTCCCCTTTTCATCATCTGCCTCGCCGCTGTCCTCGCGCAGAGGAAGGTTCCCGTAAGATTGACAGATACTACTCGATTCCAATCTTCTAATGCAATCTCCGTCGCGGGGCTCATTGCTGCGACACCTGCGTTGTTGACCATGATGTCCAGCCGGCCAAAAGTCTGAAGAGTGTCATCTACGAGTGATTGTACCTGGTCTTGGTTGCTGACGTCGCACTGGATTGATCTAGTCTTAACGCCAAGTCGTGACAGGTCGTCGCTCACCTCGTTCATCTTGTCGAGTCGTCTTGCTGCTAGTACGATGTTCGCTCCTACCTCTGCAAGCGCGCGAGCGAAGGTGACTCCGAGCCCGCTGGACCCGCCGGTTACCACAGCGACTTTCCCCTTCAGGCTGAGCATGTCCTGAACTCTCACCTTGGTTACCTCACTGCTAGGACGGGGCAGCTTGCGAAGCTTACGACGCCTGCGGCAACGCTACCCAGCATCATCTTGCCGTACCCAGACGTTCCTTTGGTGCCCATCACGATCAGATCCGCTTTCTCCTTGTTGGAGAAGTCGATTATTGCCATCACAATGGATTCGCTCGTCTCGATCGACCTCGTCTCCACATCGACTCCGTTCGATCTCGCGAGGCTTTTGGCCCTCCCGAGAACGTCGGCTGCTTTGCTGGACAGATCCTTCTTGAGTGCGTCAGCAGTTTTTGCCGCCGTCCATGGTGGAAGAGACATGACGCTCAAAACTACAATCTTCGACTTGTTTAGTCCTGCTATTTTGGGGGCGTAGCTCAACGCCTTGAAGGACGGATCTGAACCGTCGACTGCGACAACTATCTTCTCAGGCAATGAAACCTGGAGTGACGTCTCAGCTCTGTCCTCCTTAGGCGATGCCGTATGCGGATTCGACAATGACATCCTTCGAGGCCCTCCCATAATTCTCGTCCAGCGACTGCTTCGGTCTCTTGAAAAGAAGAGAAGTTTGGCTACGTCGCCTTGGGCTCATGGTTTTCTCCTTTGGTTATGCTGAAGCTTTCATTGAGCGCATTGAGCGCCGCCAGGCCATGAGATAGCCTATTCCACCTGCAAAGGCCCCGAGGAGAGCTATGACAGCGAAGATTGCGATGGGGGTGACGAGCGGGCCAAGTACTTGCACGTGGACGCTACAGCTCGGGTCGTTCTTGGTAGCCGTGGCCGTGCAAAAAGCGCTAGCCCCCATCGTTGAGATGAAATTGACTGCTCTCCATCCGCCGATCCACATGAGCCAGGTGGCTCCCGTGACTCCGACGTTCATGAGCACTAGGTGAAGCCATGCGAAGACGTTGCTGATTCCAGTGTAGGGTGCCCGCAGATTAGATTCGAGGTGTTGGTAGAAAAGGGATGTGACTGCTGCGGCGAGGGGTCCGAAAATAATGAATCCGAGATAGCCTACAGTAAGCCAGTTTCCTGCACCTCCTCCCGCAACTATCTTCGCTGCCCCGGGGGTTCCGTATTGTGAGTCGTAGAGAAGAAATGCCGTCGCGGCTGCAGCTAGTGCACCTTGAATTATGGCTGCGATGACAAACCTGTTCGCCCACTTGCTCCAAGGGGCCATTGTAGCATCGGCCTTGAATCCAACGACTGTGCTTGGCCGTCTATCGCTGGCGTAGTGAAAGAAACCGTCACGTTTTGATTCTGTGCTGTTTGGCTCGTTTCTGTATCGATCATTTGTTTTCATGTTTTTTCTCCAAGGAATACGGTGCGTATTTGGCATTTAGGAGGTGCGTCCATTTTGTGCAGAATCGAGTCCGTTGTGTTACATTGAGATACAGGGGCGAGTGGGATACAAAGTGTACTTTCTAGTGCTAGTGTGAACCTACCACTCAAGTAGTCTAGGAGCAATCTACTACTTGGAAGCAATCGGTTGCGAAGATTATGGTGCAGTCTGGAACTGTAAAGAATGGAGCTATCGCTGCGGCTGTCCCAACTGGCAGGCGGGCTAGAGGAATCCTTGACCTTTCGAGAACAAAACTTGGCGACCGCCCGTCATTCTTGGAGGAGAAACTCCGGAAGACGCGAGGGGTTATTGATGCTGAGATCAACGTGTTCTCGAACCGGATTACGATCGAGTTCGACCCGTCCATCATCAGTCTCGACAGGATCAGAGCCTCGCTTGCGCGTAGCAATGGATGATGAGGACCCGGAATTCCAGTCCGGGGTAGCTAGTGCTGCGTATGATGAATAATGGCTGGCAGTATCTCCAGGACATCAGAGGCTATCATGCTTTCTCCAAACTTCTTTGAAGCCATCTCGCCTGCTCGGCCCACGATGAAAGCAGCAGCCTTGGCCGATTCAAATGGAGTGTGACGTCTGGCGAGAAGAGCGCCTGCTACTCCAGCTAGTAGGTCGCCGTATCCACCTTTGGTCATGTGGGGAGATCCTGCATGATCAATAATGGTTCTTGTCCCGTCGGAGATGAAGTCTTCCGCTCCCTTTACGATGATCGTGGAACTGTACTGTCTGGCTAGCGACCTTGCGGCGGTAGATCTTTCTGCGCGCGAGCTCGGCCAAGCCTTTCCTGTGAGTACTTGATATTCCCCAGCGTTTGGTGTTAACAGCATTCGTTTTCCATCGCCAACACTCGGCTTGGAAGCGAGTGCGTGAAGGCTCTCAGCATCGGCCACGATTGGAACTTTGCAGGTCTTGATCATAGAGAGGACCGCGCTGTGAGCCGCCCGTGTTCGCATGACTCCGCATCCAATGATTAGAGAGTCGGCTCGGGTCAAGAATTCTCGGGCGACTCTAGGGTCTGGGAATGCCGTGGCACATGGCGCAGTGATGAGGTCGGGCGAGTAACCAGCGACAATGTCGGCTGCTCGCCGGGGTGCGATGATGATTGAGAGGTCTGCTCCCGCGCGGAGAGCTGCGAGTCCGTTGAAGGCTAGGCATCCAGCGTACTGGTCGCTACCTCCTGCAATGATTACACGGCCATAGTCGCCTTTGCGGGATTCTCTAGGCCGTGGCGGATAGAAGCTAGATAGATCGACGGGTCCTCTGAGCGCTTGTCTCTTCAGTGATTATTCAGCGAACCTTGAGGATTCCATTTCCATCCTCGACGGGTGTCTCCTATGGGACATTTTGTTTCGGGGCTTGGTCATGAGTCTCTTTATCTTCTGGCCTATCTTCTCAAAGACCTCTTCGATGGACCAGCCTTCTTCTTCGATCTCGAACTGTTCTTTGGGAAGTTTGATGAATACTTGAACCTCATACCGCCTTCTCTCTTTCTCGAGCAGGGACGTCTTCACTATCGCTCTTGCTTCAATGATGTCGCGGTGAATCCTGCCAAAAGCCTGCAATGATCTTTGAAACTTCAGCTCTGCCTTTCGAGATTCGATGTCATCCTTCTGGAGACCCACGATCTGCACTGGTATTTCCGCGAATTCTTGGTCAGCCATTTTTCTACTCCCTCAATTCCTTCTATCTAACTACTAGTACTGGGCAATGGGCGTGTGAGACTGTTCCGCTTGACACGCTTCCTAGTAGCATCTTCTTGAATCCGCCGAGCCCCCTAGTCCCAACCACGATCAAGTCAACGTTCTCCTTAACAGCGTGGTTGATTATTGTCTCGACGACGGAGGAGACTGCTTCCGGGATCTCTGTCTTAACGACTATGCCATGTCTCTCGGCCTTGGACTTCGTATCGCCCACGACGCTCAGTGCAACTTTTCTTGCATAGGCGTAGTAAGCGTCGATCTCATGCTGTGAGGGAGCGGGTAGACTCATTCCGGTTGGCGATGCGATTGTAGAGTGGTAGTAGGACGTAGGCGGGCTTATGGCGTGAAGAACGATGAGTTCTGCTTTGAGCTTCTCGGCCAGTTCCAGTGCGGCCTGGGCGGCTCTCTGTGAACTCTCAGACCCGTCTAGAGCCACAAGAATCTTCTTGAACAATTGCTTCGACCCGGCGCGGGAAGGCTCCGCCATATACTTCACGGTCTTTGTTTCCAACCTTCTCACCAACGCTCAGCTGTGAGCAGGTCGTAAGGTTTTCGCACGGGCGTCGGTTCTCGCCTTTGGGCGTAACTAGATCCGACGGTTTAGAAAAATTCTCGGAATAGGTCAGTGGGCAGAAGTCCTCTGTCCTCTTGCCCGAGCCTGGCCTATTCCCGTTCAGAGTTAGTCGGAGGGGTTGTGAATGTGAGAGCCCGCTCTCGCTCTGGGAGAGCACTCCAATGTGGGCTGCGGGGAGTGATGCAGAGTACTGTCGATAGGCGCATCGGTAGCTCGGAGGAGCCGTACACTCACTGCACCGAGCCTCTGTATACATGCTATCCAGATCGACCAGTTCCACGGACCCCCGATCCTCACCTTTCCGTTTAGGCATGATATCCGTTGAGAGCATTTCGACGCGCACTGCCCTTCGCGGTGAGGTTCTGTAGCGTCTGTATGGGCATCGGTAGCCCGCGGGAGCCGTACACTCGCTGGACTGGACGCCTGGATTGGTACGCTCTACATCGACCAGTTCGAGGATCTCCCTATCCTCAGGCTTCTTTACAAGCACGGTTTTCGTTCTTGCCCCCTCCGCTGGTAACTTTGATCCGCGGACAGATAAGTGGTAGGTACACAAAGCAATCTTTGAGGAGTCCGAGTGGAGAAAGTTTGACGACTTAACCTAACAAAGCTTTGAAGAGAGTTGATAGACATCGAAGTGTTCTAGCGGCAGAGCATGAGGAATATGATCCGTCCTAAATCCTAGCTTTTCAAGCCAGACCTAAGTCTCCCAGCATGCAAAAGTCGGGAAACCTTGAGGCGTTATTCGCCCCGAAATCAATAGCGGTCATCGGGGCCTCGAACCGACAGGGCAGCGTCGGAAGAGCCGTCTTCACAAACATACTCCTCAATGAGTACACGGGTACGGTCTACCCGGTCAACCCAAAAGACCGCTCGATTAGCGGCGTTAGATCGTATCCTTCAATTGGGGACTTGCCTGAGAGCGTAGACGTGGCAGTTGTCGTCGTTCCCGCGGCAGTTGTCCCTGCTGTCACCGAAGAGTGCGGGAAGAAAGGGGTGAAAGGGTTGATCATAATCTCTGCCGGTTTCAAGGAGGTCGGACAAGACGGCGCGGCGCTGGAACGCCAAGTCGCTTCTCTAGCACAGAAGTATTCCATGCGAATGGTAGGTCCGAACTGTCTGGGAACAATCAACACAGACCCAGAAGTCAGACTCAACGCTTCATTCGCCTCACAAATGCCCTTGGAAGGCTCGATCGCCTTTGCCTCGCAGAGCGGTGCCCTCGGCGAGGCAGTGATAGATTACGCAACGGGCGAAGGAATAGGATTCTCCAAATTCATCAGCGTCGGAAACAAGGCCGACGTGAACGAGAACGATATTCTGGAATATCTCCGAGAAGACCCGAAGACGAAAGTGATCCTCCTCTACATCGAAGACATCGTCGACGGACGAAAATTCGTCGACACAGTAAGCAAAGTCACGGAGGAGAAACCTATCATCGCAGTCAAAGCCGGAGTCTCGCCTGAAGGTGCCAAGGCAGCCTCGTCACACACAGGTGCTCTGGCCGGGTCTGATGAAGCCTACAACGCGATACTGAAACAGTCAGGGGTTCTTCGGGTTGAATCCATAATCGATCTCTTCGATTACGCCCGAGCCTTCGCAAAACAACCACTCCCGAGAGGAAACCGAGTAGCCATCATAACAAACGGTGGCGGACCTGGAATAATGGCGACAGACGCAAGCGTCAGATACGGAATGCAGATCTCGCAGTTCTCAGAGGCCACGAAGGCTAAGTTGAGGGCTGGTCTACCAAAGGAGGCCTCTGTCAACAATCCGGTCGATCTCATCGGGGACGCTCAGTCCGATAGGTATGAGCTCGCCCTCCAGGCACTATATGATGAAGGTGTCGATTGTGGTCTCGTTCTACTAACTCCGCAAGCAATGGTCGATCTGAAGAAAGTCGCCGAGACTATAGCCTCGGTCGGTCCGAGATTTGGAAAGACCATCCTGACAAGCATCTTGGGACTGACGGATATCACGCCAGCGGTCGAGGTTCTGGAATCGAACAATATTCCCCACTACACGTTCCCAGAGTCCGCAGTCCGGGCGCTCGCAGCGATGTACGAGTATCAACGCTGGGTCGAAAGGCCTCGAACTCAAATCAAGCATTTCGATGTGGACGTTGGGAAGGCTCAGGAGATCATTTTGAATGCGAAACGTGCAGGTCTAACTAACCTTCCGCAAGACGAGGCGCTGAGAATACTCAGCACCTACGGGATCCCCGTGATCAAGACGGAGACTGCGTTGTCGAAGACGGAGGCTGTGGAGGCTGCGACGAGAATCGGCTACCCCGTGGCGATGAAGATCGTGTCCCCGGATGTGGTTCACAAGATCGATGTTGGGGGGGTCAAGCTCGACTTGAACAGCGATCAGGATGTTAGCGAAGCATTCGATGAAATTCTGAAGAATGTCAATTCACGCGTCCCCGGTGCGAGGATTGAGGGAGTACTTCTTCAGGAATATATCACTGGCGGAACAGAAACGATCATTGGAATCCACCGTGACCCCAAGTTTGGGCCTCTGTTGATGTTTGGCCTGGGAGGAATATACGTCGAAGCCTATCGAGATGTCTCATTCCGCCTCGCACCCATTCGAGAACTAAGCGCAGATAACATGATCAGCCAGATCCGCGGAAGCAAGATCCTCCAAGGATTCAGAGGCCAACCTCCAGCCGATACAAAAACTATAGCCGAATGCATCGAAAGGCTCTCCCAACTATCAATCGACCTACCAGATGTTACGGAACTGGACGTTAATCCGCTAGTCGCATTCGCCAATGGTTGTAAGGCTCTTGATGCTAGAGTAATTATAACCAGCTAGAGAGAATTCAGGGTAGAATTTCGCCCGCAGATCCGCGGATCATTGCCTAGCTGGGGAGTGCTTGATACCGCTTTCTCATTTGGGTAAACGGATTTCGCAGTAACCTTCCTCGCTGACCATGATAAATCTCTCCTTGAGGAAAAGATTACGCCGAGCCGGACGATTATTCGTTTTCGTCTAATTATAGATGTTGCCTAGATGCTGATCCCAAAGTAGGATCAGGAGACCCTTAGATTTAGTCGGCTTGAACGTTCTCTAGGAACGTCGCCGAAGGTACGAAGAAGAGGTTGCCAGTAACCGCGCGACTAAAATCTAGCAGCTGATCGTAGTTGCCTGGTGGCTTGCCTACGAACATGTTCTGGAGCATCTTTTCAATCGTTCGAGGAGAGCGGCTGTAGCCGATGAAGTAAGTGCCGAACTCGCCCTGACCGGCTTGACCGAAGGGCATGTTGTCCCGGAGTATCTTGATCTCCTTCCCATCCTCCACTATCTTGGTCAAAGCGTTATGTGCATAACTGGGCTTTACGGAATCGTCCAGCTCTACATCGGTCAGCTTCGTGCGACCGACGATGCGTTCTTGCTTTTCCGTCGATAGTTTATTCCAGCCAGCCAAGTCGTGGAGATACTTCTGTACGATCACATAGCTACCCGCCGCGAAGGGGGGGTCCTCGTCGGCAATGAGGGTGACATCCAGAGCCTCCTGAGCTTTAGGATTCTCTGTCCCGTCGACGAAGCCGATGAGGTCGCGGCTGTCAAAGAAACGGAACCCGTGCACTTCGTCCACAGGGGATACTGCCGCCCCAAGCCGAGCCATGATTCGAGTCGCCAGCTCGAAGCACAGATCCATCCGTTGCGCGCGAATATGAAAGAGCATGTCGCCAGGTGTCGAGACGGCGTGACGTTCCCCTGCGCGGATCTCTTGGAACTTGTGTAGTTCGACTGGCCGCGGTTTCCCGAAGAGCTCGTGCCAAATATCGGATCCAAATCCCAGCACACACGAAAGACTTCCCTCAAGTTCGCGAAAACCCACCGAGCGTACGAGTGCAGCAAAATCCGCGCAGAAGGATCGGATTTTACCTCGACTGCCAGCACCTGGCCTGATCGCCACAACTAGAAAGATCGCGGCTCGGGTGAGTGGTATCGCTACTGGCTGCGGCAATGCAGCCGAACCCGCTGTCACCATGCGCTCCGGCATAAACAAGGTTCCCATCGCCGAGGGCTGAAAACCCTTACGGTTTTTCGTCTAGTATAGTCACCGTGGGCAGCAGTAGAGAGAGTCTCGCGAAGAAGGTTCTTATCCCTCTCAGAACGCGGCGACTCCATGAGTAACCTGAAAACTGAACTTGAACACATCAAGCACCACATCAAGTATCCCGCGAATAAGACACAGGTCCTAGCAGCATGCAACAACATGACAGATGTTCCATCAATCGACAAGGAATTCGTAACCAAGTCTCTCCCTGACAACAACTACAAGGGCCCAGAAGACGTCGTAAGGGCTCTCCTCAACAAAGTCTAAGCTTTCTCAAACTTCCTTTTTTTTCTTTAGCGTCCGACGTGACGCCAGGCCCGTTCTTCTGGGAGCGATTCTGTTCTAGAAGTTGAATATCACTGCTCGGTCCGAAGTCTTCGTCTTAGGCTGCACCCCAGCCGCGACGAAAGCCTCACCTATGTACTGGGTAAGAAACGTGGACCATTTTGGACCCAGCTCATGCATCAAGGTGATTGTCCAGCGTTCGTTCTCGTTCTTCTCATAGTACTCGAACAAATTGGCGTAGGCTGAAAGGTCGTGAATATACTCGATGACTGTATTCACCGTGATCTTTCCCCACTTTGAAGCGATCAACGCCATGGGAGCACTCTTTCCAGCGATCTGGCCTGCTTTGACGAGGTTGTCGTCCGAGACAGAGTTCAAGATTTCCGCGAAAGTCTTCCTGCTGAGTCGGAGAGCGTTGATTCGCTGGAGATATCTTCCGAACTCGGAATAGTCCAAGAGCAATTGGTTGACAAGCGTGTTGACGCTGACGCTCTGCCGGCCCGCTTCCTCTTGAAGAGCGCTAAGAGCCTTCTCGTTGACCCTGAACGATTTGGCTACGGTCTTGCCTTCACGCGGCATATGGCGTTACTCAGCTTTGGTCCTCGACCCGCACTGAGATATTATGCTTCCCGCTGGACAGCATAACAACGCAGGGTGTGCTTTCCGTACTCAATGTGCACGTCCTGTCTATATTCTCGATCAAGACATAGTCTAGCTTAGGGCAACAAGAGATGGCTAGGTGCTGTGAGTGTGGGAAGGACTCTTTGAAGAACAGAGCGTGCGAGTATTGCGGAGAGACTTACTGTGAAGCGCACTGGCCATTACACCTGTCTCGAGAGAAAAGCAACGAAAGACTGGCCGAGGGAATCGTCCGACTCTGGAGACACGAACATCCTCTCGTCGCCTAGAACCTGTGTGAAGTCGGCCAGCGATAGAGTTGGCTCCAGCCCGGCCTGACGCCCAAATGAAACCAGCCCGCTCCCAGTCCCACCTCTTCCCCGTGTACCACAGTGTCATTCTAGCCGCGATCGTGGTCTTCGCCCTAGCCGTAGGTTTGTTGCGAGAGGACTAGATCGGAAAGTCGCTGTTGATTTGTGTATCTCAAAGTGCACATTTTGAGTAAAGTGTGGACGTATGTGCTAAGTACCTCAGGCACCGTCTTGCCACACTATGACTCAAGCATCAGGGTTGATACGAAAGTTGTCGACGCCCAAGTTGTTGGCTGTGGTAGGAATCATAGCTGTCATTTCAGGCGGAATCGTCGGAGTTAGTGTAGGCTATGCTATTCACTACACAGCACCTACGACCAGAGTATTCTATTTGTTCAACAACTCCCTGCCTTTTAACTCGACAAACTTCGGCGGAATCCCTCATGATATCTTCTCTCCCGACAGGATTACAGTGGACAAAGGCGATACGGTAATAATCCACTACATCAACATAGAGGACGAGCCTGAGCCCCACACCTTCACCATGTATTCCCCTTACAACATCGACTATTTCGTCCCTCAGGGACAGAATGTGACCATCACGTTCAAGGCCAATTGGGCTGGCGTCTTTGCCTACTATTGCACCATCCATCCGCCAACTATGACTGGCTATCTGGTGGTTCTGGGATAAAGGGTGACATCAATGATGAATGAAAGACTTCGTTGGTTGGCCGTTGGACTCCTGCTAGTCGTTGGAGTCATCGACCTTTACTATGGAAACTCGTTCGCCGGATTCTATGAGAATCTCTGGTATGTCATGGGAGGAGTCTACATCTTCGCGGCTATAGTAATCGCCGCCAACATAGAGCCCCGATTCTCTCAACTCACGGTCTTCGCCTACACCCTATTTCTCTGGTCCGTTTGGGCAACCGTCGCCGTGGAAACAGGCACAGGTCTGGACGTGGTTGCTTATGCTGACAAGGCGGTCGAAGTGGTCCTCGCCGTCAATTTGGCTCTGCTATTTCGCAGCTCGCGAGTCTATGCTGTCGTCTAGCCAACCCTCCAGTCTTGGCTCGGCCCTCCGCTTTCTTAGGAGAAGCGAGAATAGGAAACCTATTTTCTAGAGTTCTTGTAATGCTATTCTAAACGGTCCTTGAACTGGCTCTATCTGATGACCAGCACTGGACAGTGCACGTGCGAAACTACTCCGTTCGACACGCTACCTAGTATGAGCTTCTTGAACCCGCCTAGCCCTCGGGTCCCAACAATTATCAAATCAGCATTCTCCTTGACGGCCTGATTAACTATCGTTTCTACCACGGAAGTAGTTGCCTCAGGAATCTCAGCCTTGACCACGATACCGCGTTTTTTGGCCTCGGATAATGTCCCGTCAACGATGCCGTGACCTACTCTCCTAGCATATTCAAGGTACAGATCAATCTCTTTCTCATGAGTGGGCGGTTCGATTACCGGGCCTTCCGGTGAAATCTTTGTGTGCTAGTAGAGTGCTGGGGGAATTATTGCGAGTAGAACAATGAGGTCAGCCTTGAGCTTCTCGGCGAGCTCTAGAGCTGCCTGGGACGCTCGAGAAGAGTTCTCCGAACCGTCCAAGGCGACGAGGATTCTCTTGAACATTGATTTCGAAGAAGTTGGGGTAGATTGACTAGGCGGTCTAATCGTCTGGGTCTCCATTGGACTCGATCACACCCGTTTGCACGTTAGTCCTAAGGTTTTCCCCTCGACTCTACCGTCACAAACTCGGTTCGGGAGCGCGTCGGGCGCCACTGTGCTTTCACGCTTCGTTCTGTCACTCGGCTAGGCATGTCTCAGTTATGTCAAGCATAATTCATGCAAACTATGAGGATGTGTCCTCGAAACATGAGGACGATTCTGGCTGCCGTCGACCAGTCTCACCATGCTCATGACGTGATGAGCCGGGCGGCTGAACTGGCGGTCTTACTACGGAACGACCTGGTTGTTCTTAGTGTAATCAGCTCGGACCCGATGAAGCAGTTCAACATCGTCGAGGAGCAGAACCGATCTGCAAGCTTGCATCGAGAATTGATCTTCAAGCATTTTCCCGAGAATAGCCTCGCGGTCGAACCACACAGTGGAACAGGCGGAGTCTACAAGTACGGTACTGCCGGAGTAAGGATCCAGTCACGGATTCTCTCGGGCAATGTTGTCGACAAGATTTGCGAGTGCGCGGATGAGGTCAATGCCGACATCGTCCTCGTTGGCAGCAGGGGGCTCGGGAATATCGGTAGCCTCGTCCTCGGCAGCGTCTCAGAGAGAGTAGTGCACAAGTGTACTCGGTCCGTACTGGTCGTCAAGGGTGAAAGACTCGAAGGCCAAGACTGGCAGGGACTTTCCTCTGACCAGAAGTCTGGCGCCTCAAGAGTCTAGGGACCCTTAATCATAGTGCCAGATGCGTCGTTATTTCTCCAACCGAAAATTTGCAGTTGACCTTCTTACTGGTTCGTAATTGTCGTCCCGGCAATCCCTTTGAGGGCCTCTTCGGCCTTTTCCAGAGAAGCAATGACCACTCTTCTCCCTGAAGAGCCAGATAGGAAACTGACTGCGCTTTCGATCTTGGGACCCATACTGCCTGCTGGGAACTGGCCTTCCGCGAGATACTTCTTGCACTCTTGCACGGTCATGCTGTCGACGGCTCGTTGATCAGGCTTCCCGTAGTTGATGAACACCTTCTCGACATCCGTTAGGATAAGCAGAGTCTCAACTCCGAGAATCTTCCCTAGCAAGGCAGCTGTTCGATCCTTGTCCAAGACAGCTTCGACACCTCTTAGCCTACCATCCTTGTCTCTAATCACAGGGACCCCACCGCCACCCACGCTAATCACCACATTCCCAGTTTCGAACAGTCGAATAATCGTCTCCTTCTCCAAGATGTCCAAAGGCGTGGGAGAGGGAACTACTCTTCGATAGCCTCGTCCACTGTCACTGATGATATGCCATCCTTTCGATTCTTGCAGGCGTTGGGCTTCCTTTTCAGTGTAGAATGGTCCTACGGGCTTTGTTGGATTCTTGAAGGCCGGATCTTTCGGGTCGACGAGGGTCTGGGAGACTATTGTCGTAACAGGAATGTGTTGGCCCGCTGATTCTAGCTCGCTGCGGAGTGCTCGCTGGAGCATGTAGCCTATCATTCCCTGGCTCTCAGCCCCGCAGACATCCAGAGGCATTGGCGGCAACGTCTGTTTTGCTATCTCATTCTGTAACAGAATGTTTCCAACTTGTGGTCCATTGCCATGTGTGATAGCAATTCTCTCACCTCTGCGGAGAATCGCGGCAAGATGCTTGGCAGTGTTGTGTACATTCATCTCTTGCTCTTCCGCTGTTCCTTTCTGGCCGTGTTTGAGAATGGCGTTGCCTCCGAGACTTACCAATACTTTCATTCGCTGAACCTAGTTCGAGGGTTTCCGGTTGAGGACGCAGGTCATGCAGCGGATGCCGCCATATCCTCCCGTAATCTCCTGTAGTTGGAGAGATGTCACATCGATAGAAAGTTCTTGGAACTCACGTTTGTGTGGGAAGAACTGGTCGGACTGTTTGAGCCTCGCCAAGTCCTTTCTCGCTTCCTCCAAGAGGGCACGGTAACGATGCGGGTCAGCCAGCGCCTTTGCCTCCAAGTTTATCAGGACTTTCTTCACCACCTTCTCAACCTCGATGGCTAGGATACTGTGGTCTTTTACGCAGAGGAAGTTTGACGCGTAGCACATTTGTTCGAGGGTCGTAATCGGAACAATCGTGAATCTGTGACTCATCAAATACTCGTACAGGTTGGGAGCCTTGCTCATCCTCTTGTAATGTCCAAGGGAAGATCGCTGGTAAACCTCTACCTTAGCTCGTTTCAAGAGTGGAATGCATCCGACGGCGATATTCTTTCCGGGAAAATTGAGATAAGTGTCCAGATGCATGTTGATCATCGGATCAGGCTCGTCGCCAGGAATCAGGGGATGGGCTGGCTGGTGAATCACAGCAACCTCCTCGAAGTTGGTCCCGCGTCGGAGAACCTGACTCGCACCGTTCAAATTTGTTCTGTCGCCGATTCCGATCATCGCGATTTTACCCGCGGGTATGAAATCGCCTCCCTCGAATGTTCCGGGCGCCTTGACGCGATTGACTATTTTTGCGCCGGCCATCTCCAATATGGTGCTCGTGATATCCGGCTCCATCCGACGTTGTGGCTTCGACATTCTGCCGACAATTAATCCAAGGTCGGAGGCAACTTGCTGGTCCCGCATGAAAAACAGATTCGCGAGGGGCACATCGAGCTGTACCCGGGGGTACATCATTCTGACACCCCTCTTCTGGTCGAGTCTAATGCTAGGCCTGAAAACTAGAACGCTGAAGATGGTCTCTATGCCTAGCTCCGGTAGGTTCCTCTCGAATTCGCGCCGCGCTCTCTTGACTTCAGCAACTGGACCTTCGAACTTGACGATCCCTTTCGCATATTTCGTCAGCATCCCAACTAGCTCGGGGTCCTCCCTCGCCAGTTTGATCGCGAGATGTTTCAGTCGGTGGACTCTTACCCCGGTCA
>DASPWZ010000017.1:0-20436 GCA_035637535.1 Candidatus Dormiibacterota bacterium | reverse complement strand
CCGTCTTGTTTGCGGCTTCGAGATGGATGGAGTTTGAGGATCATCGGATCCCGCGGAATGTCGACCTCGTAGAAAGGTTAGCGTTAGGACTACATCAGCTAGGGTCCAGATCGCGAACACAATGAATGTTGCGCGCCAGCCCAATGCTAGATAGAGAGGAGCTGAGGTTAAGAACACAAGTAAGACTCCGATGTTGCCAAATGCGCTCTGGAATCCCATAGACCTCTGCAATCTTGGACCGCCATACGATTTCGAGATAGTGGATATTCCAACAGGATGAAAGAAGCTGGAGCCTGATCGTAGAAGAATTACTGAAGCTAATAGACTCAAGAAGCCTGTAGCAAAGACGAAGGAGATCACCGAGACGGTGACGATTGATATCCCGATCGCGAGAAGTCTCCCAGGATTTCTTCCTTCGCTGTAATGACCAACTACCGGCTGGAATAGGATATTGACCAAGTAGCCGAGTGCGACGATAATGCCTACTTGGAAGACGGAGATGTTGAACAGCGCCAAGACGATCGGGAATAGGCTGGACAGGAGGTAGACTGAGCCATCGTTGGTAGCGTGGTTCAGAGAGACTAGATAGAGAATCCTGTTCGAAGAGCTAGTCATGGCGGAATTTGAGAGGGCAATAGGTGACTAATGATCTTGATAATTGCTGAACGAAATCGTGGGGTCGATCTGTGAATATTTCTATTCTCCTAGCTTGTTTCCACAACTCTGGCAGAACTTTGAGGTTCCGGTGACTTGGGCCCCACACTTTGGACACAGTCGTGTCGGGGACATGCTTGTTTTCAGCTCATCACTCAATCTGGCTAGATAATTCGTAATGCTGCCGCCAATCATGATAACTGCTCCTACGAGAACAATGCTCAATCCAACTGACAGCATTTCTGAATTAGCCAAGAAAACGGTGAAGTACTGCGTGTCGGTAGAACAAGTGGACCCTCCTGCAGGCAAGCATTGGAGGTAGCTCACCTCACCATAACCGGCGATTATAGAAGCGACAGCGCCCACAGCCAGAACTATTGCGCCAATTTCGAACAAATGATTTCTCTGCAACAACGGATCACAACCATGGCCGGATGCCCCTTTATCCGGTTTTGCTGAAACGAAGTGAACAGATCCCCCTCCCTTCGAAGAGGGTCCCATGGTACCCGACGTAAAGGGACGCTATCGTCCTATCATTCTATTCTTCGATCTCCGGCACGTGCGCAGGGGCGGGACCTTTGCGCGGACTCCGGTTTCGTTTGGTTTCTTCGTAACGAGATTCTATCCAACCGATTACCCTGTCTTCACTTATTGAATCAGCTTCTGTCTGTTTGTTTATGTTCTCTGCAATCACCTTCAGGAATTCTTCGGGGTTGACAGGCTTGATGATGTACGCATCTGCTTGTTGATTTACGGATTCGATGGCGTTCTCCAGAGTCGGATATCCTGTGAGGATGATTTTCCTCGCTTTGGGAAGCATCCCGTGGATCTTAGGGAGCAGTTGTTCTGTCCCGTCCGTGTCTGGTAGGTTGATGTCAATGACTGCTATATTGTAGAGTCGAGCTTTGCACTTTTCGAGGGCTTCGGAGCCGGTCTGGGCCGTGTCGACATTATAGCCCTCTGGTTCCAAGATTTCCTTGAAGCTGTTCAAGATTCCTGGGTCGTCGTCGACGATGAGGATACTCTTTCTTTCCATTATCGGATCACATCTTTCGGTCGAGTGGTATCTCAACTGTGAAGGTTGTTCCCTCCCCGGCTTTGCTTGAGACTTTGATGTCGCCGTGGTGAGATTCGATCAACATCTTGGACGCGGCCAGCCCAAGTCCCACGCCTTTCTCTCTGGTTGTGAAGAGTGGGTTGAAGATCTTGGCCTTGATGTCTTCCGGGATACCTTTTCCGGTGTCTTGGAAGCTGATCGCGGCTACCTCTTTGTTCTTCCATCCCCTTATCTTTAGCTGACCACCATCCGGCATTGCTTGTAAAGCGTTCGCGATTATATTGGTGAAGGCTCGGCGGAGCAAGTTTGGATCGACGGTCAATTTGGGAAAGCCCGGCTCAAGCGAGGTGGAGACCTCGACACTTTTCGGTATTGAGATTGAGGATAGCGTGTCGTCGATGAGGCCTTGGAGGTCGTATTCGACAAGAGAAGGCTTCGGTTGTCTGGCGTAGTCTTGCAGGTCGGAGACGATCTTGTTCATAAAATCAGCTTGCTCTCGAATCGTTTCGAGCGTCTTCTCTATGCGCAAGTTCTGAGGGGCTGCTCCAGATTTCACGCTCTCCGTTGCTAGATGGATCGTGTTGATTATCGTCTGGAGCGGATTGCGGAGATCGTGGCCTACCATTCCAGCTGTCTCACCGATGGCGGCCATACGAGTTGAATTCCTCAGCATTCTGGTTCTTTCCTCAACTACTTCCTCTAATTGTTCCGTATGAGCCCTGAGCTTTTCCTCCGCTTGCTTGATGCGGTCGATGTCGACGAACGCTATCACAGCACCGTCGATCTTGTTATCCGCGGTCCTGTAAGGCCTTATCCAGATGGAATACCAGCGGCCGTTGTTGTCTTTGACTTCTATTTCTTGGGGGGTAACGCTGTCTATTACATCGGTAATCAGAGAGCTCATGTCGGGGGTCTTCGGGTTCATATTGATGTCGATAATGGAACGTCCGACGTCAGTCGCGAGCAGGTTGAACATCTTCTCTGCATGGGGGGTGAAACGGCGTATCCGAAGGTCGTTGCCCAGCATGATGATTGGAAGGTTCGCGCTAACCAGAAGGTTTGTTATGTCATCATTGACCTGGGTGAGTTCGACGTTCCGGTTTTGTAATTCTTCGTTAACTGTGGTCAGTTCTTCGTTTGTGGACTGAAGCTCCTCTTTGGCTGTCTCCAGCTCCTCATTGGTACTTTGAAGTTCCTCATTGCTCGACTGTATTTCCTCGTTGGCGGCCCTCAATTCTTCTATAGCCGACTCGTTATCCTGTATGATCGACTGCAGATACTCCTTGTTTGCAGAAAGCTCCTGTTCGAGACGCAGGAACTTGCGATCCTCGGCCATCTGGTCCCTCGCATACTTTGCGCCTCGGGCTCCGCGCGTTGTTGGGCCTGGGATCGGCCTTGGCAATGCTTCTTCGAACGCTATTAGAAGGTAGGGGAGGTTTGTCGAGGTCTTCAGCGGGACTACTTCTAGGTTGACGTCGATATATTTGCCATCAGATTTGATGGCAATCTCTTTCTTCCTAACGGTGTCGCCACTGGTCTTGGCCCTATCTATTGCTGCGCGCAAGTTCGTCATCAAGCCTTCCCGGGCCATTTTCAGAACGTTGAGGCTGGCTTTCCCAGGCGCGGGCTCGAGGAAGAGACCTGTGCGTCCGCGAAACTGGATAATCTCCAAGTCACTGTTCACGATGACGGTTGCAGGGGAGTATTTGGTTAACAAGATCCGGTCTGCTTCCTTGAAGATGGCCTGTTCTGGGACTAGACCTTCAATCGGCCGGGCCTCTGTTCTGTCAACGTGCCCAAGTTCAATCCCGTATTTCATCGAGAAGTCGAGTGGAGTACGCGGAACCATGGGTTTCTTGGAATAGATCTTGAGCCGTTTGTTAGCTACACTGAAGATGTTGTCGAATTCCCCTATGGTTTCGAACTCTCCGAGGACGAGGAAGCCGGTGGGTTTGAGGGCGTAATGGAATATTGGAAGCAGTTTCTTCTGCAGAGGCGGCCCGAGGTAGATCAGCAAGTTTCTACAGACGATGAGGTCAAGCTTCGAGAATGGTGGGTCGGCCGTTACGTTTTGCTTCGCGAAGATGCACATCTTCCGGATTGTCTTGTTTATCTGGTAGGAGCCGTTCGTCTTAGCAAAGAAGCGTCGTAGTCGTTCTGCGGAGATTGAGGGGGATGCGCTGTAGACGCCCTGCCGTGCCTTTTCTAGCACATTCTCGTTTACGTCTGTGGCGAAGATCTGGATCGGCGGCTTGATGCGGGTATTGTCCAAGTACTCGAGCAGATTCATGGCCACGGAATAGACCTCTTCACCAGTCGAACAGCCGGGGATCCATATTCTGATGGGATCTTCAGCGGGCCTGTTTTTCAAAATGTTGGGAAATATCTCGGTTTTCAGAGCCTCGAGGGTAGCAGGCTCACGGAAGAACGCGGTAACGTTGATCAGAATATCTTGGAAGAGAGAGTTCAACTCACTAGGGTTTGTCTGCAAATACTTCAGGTAATTCTCCATCCTGTTAATCTTCAGAATGAGCATCCGTCTCAGGATTCGTCTCTTGATTGTGGCATGTTTGTAGTCGGTGAAATCAACTCCCTTGCCCCTTCGCAAGAGACTGAAGATCTTTTCCAGGTCGCTTTGAGGCAACAGCTCTTCTGCTTTATCCGTCTCCAAGTACGGAACGTAGGGATGCTCACTAATCCTGGTGAGTTCCTGAGCTATCTCCTTGGGGGCGAGTATTATGTCCACGAAGCCCGCGGCGACGGCGCTACGAGGTAGATCGTAATACTTTGCTGACTTCTCGTCTTGAGCAATTGTGATCCCACCTTCCGCCTTTATGGCCTTCAGCCCCTGAACGCCATCCATTGAGGTCCCGGAGAGGATCACTCCAATGGCTCGGCCCTTCTGGTCCAGGGACAGGGATTGTAAGAAGTGGTCAATGGGCATATGCTTGCGGTCAACCTCCACACGTGGAGTAAGGTGGAGCGCTCCTTTGGAAATGGTCATACTCGTGTTCGGCGGGATCACGTAGACATGTCTCGGCTTCACCTGCATGCCATCAGTGACCTCAGTGACAGGTAGTTTGGTTGTCTTGGAAAGAAGTTCAGTCAGTAGACTCTTGTACGTAGGGTCTAAGTGTTGAATCAGGACCAGCGCCATATTGATGTCTGGCGGGAGCTCCCGAAGGAGTAGAGTGAAGGCTTCGAGCCCCCCCGCAGAGGCACCAATGCCCACGACTTGGAAGGACTCATCCACAAGCGTCCCGTGGTCAATAGTCTTCGGCTTCCGATGAGGTGCAGACTGTATTGGTCTGAACCCGCGTCTCTGCCTACTGGCAGGGCTCTTTGTCTTGCTCCTTGGTCCTTTACGGTCGACGAGTTCTTGGGTCATACAGGGAGCGCTTGAGGATACTTCTCGCCGTGAGCGTGGGCTTAGCGGAATATAAAAGAACAACCCACACCCCTATATTGCATCAACTGGATGAGCAATGGACTTTCACCTCTCGCCCCACTTCTAGTTGGTACAGTTGGTTACGCAAGCAGAAGCAAAGATTCACCGAGTCGGCCCGCGCCATACCATTTACCTAGCTAAGGATCTGGTGGAAGATAGTACCTTTCCATTCCAAGCTAACGAGGATCTCACGGTAAGGATTGAAGGAGACGCTTTGATAATAGACAAGACGGGAAAGAGTAGCTACCGGCTTCCTGACATGGAAGCACTCCCAAGTCGTAACCAACATGTGATGGAGACCCTGGATAATCTCAACTTTTCTCCTATCGCTTCAAAGGCGGAAAGGATACGTCAGATGTTGAGCGAAATTCACGAGGCAGAAATGTTGGAGTCACGTATACGACATATACCGAAGAGTGAACACGCTATCCTCCTCTGGGAGGAAAAAAGCTTTCTCGACATTGTGCTGTCGGAATTCTTTGACCCTGGTGTCACTGGAACAGCTGCCAAAGGACTCCTCTCTGCGAAACCGGCGAACATTGAATCCGTGAGCAACTTGTTGCTTGAGGAAGTGTCTGGTCTAGATAGGCAGACGGCTGCGAGGAAGATAAGAGACTGGATGTTTCAGGTTCACTCAACGAACAAGTCCAACCTTCCGACTAGAATTGCGGTAGAGGATTATTCCTGGCTTCTTCAGAATGGCTCGGCCAAAGGACTCTTGGAGGTAGAGCAAAATATTGGGCTCCGGGTTAAAGAGAATATGACGATACTTTGTGGGTATGACGTCTCGAACGTGATTGACCCCAAGCAGTTAGACAAGATAATGGGGTTCCATGGTTATGCGATCGTGGACCATCCGTTCAGAGTGTACAGGAGAGCAGGAGGTTGACTTCCCTTGGCGAGGCTTTGTATTGGCTTAGACGCAGTCTGACAAGATAGACTCGCTCACGACTTCTGAAGCCTTTTTTTCTTGGCGTGAGAAGGTTTTTGGTCACCTTTCATGGTGTATAAAATGTTATATACGTGTCGTATGGAATGAGACCGAGCTGACTCATCGGGAAGTGCCTTGACGGTGCCCAAGTTCATGCTTAGCATGAAAGAAAAGCCGTTTGCCGCAATATCTTCTGAAGCAAAGAATAGAGGCGTGACTGTCCAAGAACTGTTGAGGGCCGTAATTGTGCCAGAATGGGCAAGGGAAAATCTGCAGCCTTCCACTATCCCGCAGACTACGATGCAAATTACCCCCCACCAGATCAACCCCTCGATGTCCTCCAAACAACGAGACTCGAAGCTCGCAATCACCGTGGGCCAGCTGAGGACCTAGTCAAGAGATGCTCCGCCAGAAACGTGAACTTAACCGAAATTCAGTGCGAACATGTGCAGCCTTCTCTGGGGAGGTGAATAAATGAAGAAAGTCAAACCTGGTGATAGAGTGTGGGTCAAGACACCACGGGCGGTAGTAGAACGTAAGGTTGGAACAATAATCGCTACTAAAAGAACGCCCAAAGGCGTTCGATACGTCGTAGATTGGGAAGTCGACTTGCTAGAGCGCCCGAACGGACACCACCCCGGATACCTCGCCAACGAGATCGTTCCCGTAAGCTGAAGCGTTCGCTTGCTGAGGGATCGTTGATGAAGTATCGAAAATGCTCTTTGGTCGAGTTGCGAAAGCAGCGGTGCTTTGTGTCTCCGGAAGTGTACTAACAGCGTAGTCCATAAGTGAGAAGTAATTTGCAAACTCGAGAAGTTCAGCAGGCTATCTTTGACAGCTTTTTCCTTGTTGTCGGAGCGTTTGGCCTTTGCTATTCCTGTGATACTTTCTGCTGTCACTTCAGTGACATGACTATCAAGCAAAGGCGGTGGTGGCGTCCGTGGTGATGGGCATCTCTTCCAGGCAGGGTGTCCAGGTCGTCGTCTCGACCCTGGGATCCCAACTGCGTCGAACGTCGACCTTACGACTGCTCCCTTCCGGGCCTCGCCGGATTCGACCGTGAGGAGGTAGCAGCCCTCTCTTCAGAGAGCGCTCCTCCGCCGCCGACCTGTTAGGGCAGAGCGTCACAGTTGACAGCCTGGTCTTCTGCCTGGTCGAGGCTACCGCTCACCAGCGTTAGCGGACTCCCGCATAGGTCGATTTCGGGTAACAGGAAACGACCAGCTTCCCAGTCCCCCACCACCGCCCAAACAGAGCGAGCCGAAACAGTCGATATAAGAATATCAGGCAAGAACCGGTCGGACACCCGTCTGGGTTCTATTGCTAAGCGAAAAAGGGAGTGCTTTTACATGGATGCTTTTCCGAACCAAGAGCCATGGACGATGAAGAAGCAGAGATCGAAGAGGGCGAGTCAGATATCGGGGAGACAGCGGCCGAAGCCCCCGGACGAGTAGCGTCAACTAGGACCCTCGTTGACATTCCTGTCATTCCTTTTGAGCCACCAACTACGGGAAGCGGCCACGACATTGGAGAAAAGCAAGGCAAGCTTCGAACGGCGATACTCGAACGGGTCTCACAGAATGAGCTTGCGAAGTTTAAGGAAGCGTTGAAGGGACATCTGGTAACAATAACGTTAGGATTCTTTCTCTGGAAAGGCTCCACAAAGACGACGAACACTCGGGCTGTTAAGGACTTGGACAATCTGATGAAGATAATTTTCGACGTCCTCGGCAAGGGGCAACAAGGATTGGGTCTGCTGGAAGAGGATAGCTACATCTGCGAAGTCTACGCTAAGAAAGAGCTGGTCGAGGATCAGGCCGAAGAAGGGCTCCGGATCATAATAGAAGAATACGAAGACGAAGAAATGCAGAAGGTGCTAAAGGAGTTCTATTCGAAGAAGACCAAGGTATCCGCTTAGAGCGGTGGAGCGGTCTCGCTCAATTTCTCTTTGGGAAGCTTGGCCCATTTGAGAAACTCTGCACTGGGCTTCTCCTCCTCGTAGAGTTCTTTTCGACGACACTCCAAAGGATTCGGCTCCTTTCGCGCGAGTTCTGCGGCCGTGATGACTCTATGTCCCATCTTTTCAGCGGACTTTCTCACTGGTTCAAGGAACTTGTACCAGCCCTCGTCCCTTAGCAGGTGATGGTCTATGACCAGAGTTTCGACTTCTCTTGCGATCATTTCCATATGAACTAATGCTGTTCGGAAGAATTCCTCGCCTATTCGAAATCCTTGCAGATACGTGGGTGGTCCTCCCAAGATCACCAAACTAGGTTTTTCGTCAAGTATGACTTTGACAGTCTCTTTCGAGACGGGGCCTTGAACGTCAGGCGCGAACACGATTTTTTCATCTGACTTCTCTATCATGCAGGGTAAGACCCATCCAAGGCCTGACTCATCCTCACCGTGTGGTTGTGGGGGAGGGAAACGGATAGTTGTTTTTCCAAACTCGAAGGTTCGGTTGTCTGCAGTCTCGAATTTCTCAGCCCACTTTTCGGCGGACTGCTTGAACATCCAACCCCGACGACGCTGTGCCGTATTGATGTTGCTTCGAAAGTCCTTGGCGAGGACAATCTTACCACTGTACGTCTTCTCTGACAGTTCAGGGGTGCTTCCAAGCCAGACAGGGTCAACGTAGTTTGGAGTGTGATGATCGTTATGATAGTGAGAAATCGTTATGACCTTAGCCCTGGCCGCGGCCTCGTTGATTCTCTCGCGAGCCTCATCCCTCGCTCTGAATTCTCGAGGATGAGGCATCAATCGGAACCTGGGACCCAAAGCTACCCCGGCATCTAACAGAACGGTCACGTCCCGAGTGCGCACCAGAGTACACATTGAACGGACGCCGAGACTTTCGAACGCCAAGGGCGTGACTGTTATTGGAGCCGAGGACGAGTTCTCCCAATATCCCCAAGATCAAAGGTCTGTAGATTAATCGCACTATGCGCCATTTTCATAGACGTGTAATTGTCACCTAGTTTGTTCCGGCTCGGTTGGACTCAGTTATTATTCCCCTATCGCCAAACGTTCGAAGAGAGTTAGCCTCCGAATTGTCGCAACGAGTGTCGGACCCGAATCACCCTTACTGTCACTATTGTGAGGAGTCAACATATCATGAGTACGACCCATACTTCCACGCTTGGGTCTGTCAAACCTGTTTCGGGGGAATGATTCGTGTGGACAAGAAGGACCCGCTCTCAGTCATACGAGCAGAGCTAAACAGTCTAGCACTTCACGTCGCCAAGAGCGGCTATAATGCAGAGGTAAAGGGGAAAATTAGAGAAGCTGCTGCGCGACTTCAAAAGCTCGCCGAGCAGCCGTAGACCAGCCATCTATTTATCGACAATCATTGCCGAGTTCCAGAATTGGAGCGCTAGACTTTCTTATGAAATGAGACGGCGAATATCGAGCTAACAGAACGGTTTTATTCATTCACTGCCATTCCCGAAATTGGGTCCGATGACTTCTCTGGCCCAGCGGACACGTCCTAAGGGACTGGATGAAGTGGATCTTGAGACCCTTAACCACGGGCAAGAATGAGCGAGGACCCATTACATCGGAACCACCCAAAAACACAACCGCATGACCGTGAGACCAGCGGGACAATGAAGCAAGAAACCGAGAAGCTAGAAGGAGTCTCTAGCAAAAGATGGCTAGTCCTCGGCTCAGTCCTGACTTCCCGCGTTATCTACACTATCAACTGGTTCAACATCGCCCCGCTGCTCGGTGCGACGGGTCTCATCGCTCTCGGACTAAGCATTGATCTGCCGTCTCAAGGGCTTCTCACGTCTTCATTTCTACTGGGCGCAGGAATATTTCAGATTCCCGCAGGGATCGTCTCGGCGAGATGGGGGCCGAAAAACACTTCTCAACTAGGAATGTTGACTCTTTCACTCTCTGGAATAGGAGAAGGACTCTCCCCGAACTTCCCAGTACTTCTAGTGTCAAGATTTCTGCTAGGACTCGGAGCTGCCCTATTCTTCGCACCTGCGATAGGGATCCTCACACCCTTGTTCCGCCAAGAAGAGGAGGGGCTAGTCTTGGGTCTTTACAATAGCTGTTTCAACATTGGGGGAGCGATCGGGTTGTTCGGTTGGGTCCTAGTCACGGACCTCCTCGGATGGCGAGGTGGCCTGGTTCTAGGCGGTATCATTGGTGTGATCTCGGTCTTGATCGGACAGGTTGTTATTCCTCACGACAAGGTGATCCCGCGAACTCAAAGGCGATCGATGAGACCCGTCTTCAGGAATCGAAACATCTGGCTCATTGCTTTCGGAGTCCTAGGTTTTTGGGGAGCGATCTTTTCGTCGTCGTCCTTTCTTGAAGCCTACACGAAGGATGTCTTCGGAATCTCCCCCTACATTTCTGGGTTGATGGCTTCAACGATCATGTTCGCAAGCATATTCGGCGGGCCATTTGGAGGCTATATGTCGGATCGTCTCAGAAGACGAAAGATCTTCATCCTGGTCCCGGGGATGCTTGGATCTTTGGGAATAATCCTATTTGGGGTCTTTCAGCCACTTGAGCTCTGGCTCCTCATACCTCTCGTCGGGTTCCTAGATGCTATCGTCTTCTCCACAATGTACGCTAGCGCAAGCCAGTACCCCGACGTAGGTCACGAGTATGCTCCTCTCGGAATAAGCATAATCAACTCTGTCCAGATACTCGGCAGCTTTCCAATCCCGATAATCTTCACATTTCTCGTAAATAGCTATGGGAAAAACTACACCCCTGGATGGTTTTTCATGGGAGGGTTGGCCCTGGCAATGATACTCCTGATCATAGGCATTAAGGAGCCTTTCAAAGCAAATTCGGACACATCAAGATAGCCTGTAAAGTTCGTCTTGCGGGACCGCGACGAGATCCAGTTTCTTGCCTTCCTTCAAGAGGAAGCGTCCCTTGGCTCGGGGTCTGACTCGGCCAACCTCGGAGACCTTTATTCCCCGATTCCTCAGAGATTTCATGACTCGTCCTGCACTGTTTGGTCCCACTGCTACAAGCAGGCATCCAGAACTCATCAGCTTCAACGGATCCAAATGTAGTTCCGAGCAAATCTTCGAGGTTTCCGTCGCCAAAGGAATCCGATCAGCCCAAACCTCTATTCCCAAACCTGAAGCTTCAGCCAATTCCCACAAACCGTTCAAGACTCCGCCTTCAGTCGGGTCGTGCAGGGCGTGGACCCCCGCTATCTTCGAGATGCCCATTGCTTCTTCGACTATGCTGATGTGCTTCGCGAGACTCTGAGCCTTCCGGATCGTCTCGCGTTTCATCCCCGTCAGTCGTTTCAAGTATTCAGATGCGAGGATCGCAGTCCCCTCTATCCCCGCAGTCTTCGTCATCAATATCCAGTCACCAATACGCGTGTTTGCCGAGCTGAGGACCTTGCCTCCAATCTCACCGACCATGAATCCCGCAATGAGGGGTCTGTCCAGACCCCGGGTCACCTCGGTGTGTCCGCCCGCGACCGTGATTCCGAGACTTCGTGACACCTGATCTATTCCGCTCATTATTCTCGCTAGAGCCTTCTCACTAGTGCCCGGCGGGAGAAGCAGGGTACAGACGTACCATACTGGCTTAGCTCCAGTCGCGGCGATGTCGTTGGCGTTGATGTGAACGGAATGTTCACCGATGTGCTTCGTCGTCCCAGTGACCGGGTCGGCCGTCAAAACAACGAGCTTCTTCCCAAGCCTCACGACGGCCGTATCTCTGCCAATTCCCGGACCAAGAACAAGCCCAGGGTTCCATTTGCCACCGTGAGAATATACAGCCCTCACCATAGAGTCAGGCGGAATCTTCCCAATCCGAAAAGAACCCGAACCACTCCCTCTTCGCGTCAAGGATAGCCGGCCAACCGTAGTCTGACTCTCTCATTGTTAGAGGTATTGGTCGGTCTGAGGTCGCAGCAGTAATCTATTATTGCGCGACGCGAAGGGTGTAGGCCCTGCAGAGTGAAGGATACGCTCTTCAAGAGTTCATTCAAGATGTCGATGGTATAATCAGAGGATATTCGTCTGAGTCCGAAACCCTTCTGCATCTCAAACCCGTCCTTGAGAACCTCGTAAGCTCGCCGGCTTCCGTCCCGGCTAAAGCCTTCACTCCCCGCAAAGACCGGTTCGAGATGAATCATCTCCAAATGCCAGAGGACGAAGCGTATTCAATCATCGGCGGAGTATGGCACCCCGGCCAAACTACCCCGATTCACGACCACCTCACTTGGGCTTTGATAGGAGTCTATGAAGGGGAAGAACGAGAAGCGCTCTTCCGTAGAACTGACGACGGTTCGAATCCGAGACTCGCCAAGACTGAACCGGTCAGCGAGAGGGTCCACAAGAAGGGACAAGTGACAGTGCTCGGTCACAAAGGCATACATCGAGTCGACAACATCTCCCTGAGACCCACTTTTAGCGTACACGTCTATGGCAGGGGCATCGGGAACGCTAAGCGTCACAGCTACGACCCGGTTACGGGCGAAATAAGCCGCTTCGTCTCTGGGTACTGCAATGTCCTACGTGACCAAGAAAGATTCTAGCCGGTCAACTGTCCGCCCGTCGCCCGCCAAACCTGCCGCCTGGGCATTTTCAGGGACTAGGCTGGCGTATGGTTTATCTCGGAATGAATTGGCCCCTTTCCCCTCGGAATTTGATCTAACATGTCGGAAATACCAATCATTATCCTGAGAGAAGGCACCCAGAGATCTAGAGGGAAGGATGCTCAGAGGAGCAATATCATGGCCGCCAAGGTCCTGGCCGAAACCGTCCGTTCAACCATCGGCCCGCGCGGCATGGACAAGATGATGGTCGGTAGCATAGGAGACATCGTCATAACGAATGACGGTGCAACCATCATGAAGGAGATGGATGTTCAGAATCCTGCAGCCAAGATGCTCGTTGAGGTCGCCAAGACTCAGGACAGCGAGGTAGGAGACGGAACCACAACCGCTGTCGTTCTAGCTGGCGAGCTACTCTCCGGTGCTGAAGGACTCTTGGATCGAGATGTTCATCCTAACGTAATCATAGACGGCTACAGAGCCGCCGCAGAGAAAGCTCAAGAAATTCTTGACGATCTAGGCGTCAGCATTAAGCCCGACGATGATGAGGAATTGAAACGGATCGCCCTCACATCCCTTAACACGAAAGGAATTTTTGGCTCACAGGAGCATTTCGCGGACTTGGCCGTCGAGGCTGTGAGAGATGTGATGGAAAAGAGTGGGACCAAGATTACTGCAGATATCGACTTCATCAAAGTGATGAAGAAGCATGGAAAGAGCCTCTCTGACACTGAACTCGTCAGAGGCATCGTCATCGACAAGGAAATCGCCCATTCTCAAATGCCTAGAAGCGTAAGCAACGCCAAGATCGCGCTACTCAATGCCAAGCTGGAAATTGAAAAGACAGAGATGGACGCAAAGATCAACATAAACAGGCCTGAGGAAATGGAGCTCTTCCTTCAAGAGGAAGAGAATCTTCTCAATGCGATGGCTCAACAAGTCGCCGATAGCGGTGCGAACGTTCTATTCACGGAGAAGGCAGCTGACGATGAAGTCCTATCAATTCTAGCGAAAAAAGGAATTCTCACGGTGAAAAACGTGAGTAGCGGAGACATGGAGAAACTGGCAAAGGCAACAGGCGGAAGCCCCGTTGGCACACTGAAAGATCTCTCAAAGGCAAGTCTAGGTCAAGCCAAACTTGTGGAAGAAGTGAAGATCGGTGACGACAAACTCGTCTATGTTCGGGAGGCAAAGAATCCGAAGGCAGTAACAATAATGATACGTGGCGGGTCAGAGCATGTTGTGGACGAGGCGGAAAGATCCCTGCACGACGCGCTTTGCGTAGTCAGGAATGCGCTTGAGGATGGCAAGATAGTCGCGGGCGGAGGCGCCCCCGAAGCGGAGCTTTCCAAGCGACTGAAAGATTTCGCGACCAAAGCTGGTGGGAGGGAGCAGCTCGCAATCAGAGCCTTCGCGGACGCTTTGGAAGCGATACCCGTTGCCATCGCTCAGAACGCAGGAATAGATCCCATCGACATAATGGTTGATCTCAGAGCTAAACACAACACTCCCGCTAACAAATGGTTCGGAGTCAACGTGTACACCGGAAAGACCGCTGACATGTGGAAGCTGAACATTGTTGAGCCGCTGCGAGTGAAGAAACAAGTTGTAAGATCAGCTACAGAAGCCGTAACAATGTTGCTTAGGGTCGACGACGTAATCGCATCAAAGGGCGGTGGATCCGGCGGTGGCGCTGGCGGTCCTCCTGGAGGAATGCCTCCGGGCATGGGTGGCGGTATGGGTGGCATGCCGCCTGGCATGATGGGCGGAATGTAGGCCGAGACGAAGCCAAACTAGAATTTCAGCCATTGTTGACCAGTCAGAATCCAAGGTGGGACTACGCACAGCGTAATCGAAAAGTCAGGTCTGCCCATCGCACGGAATCAGTTCTTGAGAACGACCTCAGCAACACTCAGCCATCGGTAACGAAGCGTGACGGTTCAGTGCGCAGGAATCGGCAATTTGCAGCACAAAAAATAATCTAGAGGACAATTCATCCTGCCAGTGATGTGGAATCTAATTTCCTAGGTTCTTGCGGAAGAACTCTGTTATCGCATTGTAGCAGTGGACTCTGTTCTTGAACCGAAGCACATCGTGACCTTCGTCTTCGTAGACCACATAGTCTACTTTCACGCCTCCCTCGCGGAGGTCTTTCACGAGCTGGGCTGATTCTGGTTCAGGAACCCTCGGATCGTGCTTTCCTTGAAGAATCATGAGAGGAGCGGATAGTTGGTTCATGTAGGTCTTCGGTGACCGTTCGACAAGGAAGTCCTTGTCCTTCACCGGATCCCCGAGCGACAGTCGGAAGTATGTCTGCCAGGTCGGGGGGATACGCGATACCCAGGTCGGAAGATCGTAAGGACCGAACATGTCAACGGCTGCCTTCCATAACTCAGGATGTCTCGAGGCTAGCGTCAAGGTCATGTATCCTCCATAAGACCTTCCCACAACACCTCGGTGCTTGGAATCGATCCTCGGGTCTTTCTCCAGGCGTTTGAGACCCTCGACGTGGTCAAGAACGTCTTTCCCGCCCCAGTCCTTGTCAACCCACTTCATGTAACGCATGCCGTACCCAGTGCTTCCCCTAACATTCGGAACAAAAACTGCGAACCCATTGAGGGTCAGATATTGAATGAGCGGCATCGAGAACCAGGTAAAATCTGGCCTCTCCTGTCCCTGAGGACCCCCATGGACATACTCGACTAGAGGTCTCGGACCCTTGTATCCGAGTTTGGAAGAAGGCAAGTAGAGCCGAGCAGAAACTCTTAATCCGTCAAACGAAGTGTAGCTAGCATCTTCGCCAGCGGAAAGATAATCATCAGGAATGCCCAGAACCTTCTCGCTGGAAAGACGCTCTGCCGCAACTTTCTCTCCTATCGGGATGTGATAAATCTGGGATGGACTGTTGGCTTTGGTGAACGAGAAGACGTACTCGGCTTGCAGGGGTTTTTCGTTCTTGATCTGCCACTCAAGTCCCAGGACTACGCCGTCCGATAGAGGTTGCTTTCCAATGAGTACTCGTTCGACTTCGAAGGTTGGAGGCGTTCCACTGTGAAATCGTCCTTCATAGGCCCATGAAGCGCCATCGATATTGTATTCCAGGACAAACACGTCGCCCTTCACCCTTCTCACACCGGCCATTTCGCCCACGCCGGAGTGTCGCAATCCCTTGATCGGTACATCGATGGGTTTCGAAGGATCGTCCAGCGAGAGATACGTGAGGCCGCCATTGTCATGAAAAATGGTCGATTCGAAAAATAGTCCCTTATTGTTATCGACAAAACTACACCAGCCTATGCCCGTCAGAGGAACCTGTTTTCCGTCTCGCTGGTCGAGAGGAACTCCATAGAGCAGCTTCCTCGAGGTCATTCCTTCCTTCCAATAGTACAAGACCACATCCCCGGCCGTGTATCCATCCGCCAGAATCACGGTAGAGTGGTCGGAACTCACACCGTTGCAAGCGTTGCCATAGATGCTTGTGCCAAGAGATTTGACTTCGCCAGTCTCCAGGTTCACCATGAGACATTCGATGTCCGGGGTCTTACGATTGTCTCGGAAGAAGTAGGCGATGTTTTTCTCTTTGTCGCAGTGGACGCATGCTATCTGCTCGTCCCGATACTTGTTTCCGAAGAGTGGCTCAGGTATGCCTCCGCCAAGGGGGATCAGGTTTGGCTGATAATTCTCGTCCCCGAACTTGTCAATCATGACCAAGACCTTGCCAAGTTTAGGGAGAACATGGAAGTTGTCGCCAGGCATTATGTGAGGATTCACCAATGCTAGCCCGCCTGGGAGTAGAGGCTCGGGGATGCTTCCACTGCTGGCGATAGAATACAGACTAAGCGTGCCTGCTAAGTCAGATAGAAAATAGATCCGATCGCCCACGATCTGAGGTTCAAGTAGCAACCGGGCTGACAGGAGGGATTCGATAGGGAACTGAGTCTTACTAATAGTCGGCTTCTCAAGCATCTCAGTAACAATCAAGAGTTAGACCAGAAGCAGGCGAGAACCCGCCTATCAATCTTTTCGACTCTGAAAGACTAATTCGCCCGGGAATGTTTAAAATGATGGGACCCGCTGGTTTTGGATAACGCTGGGTCCGTTTGAGCAAAGAACAGAAAAAACTGCCGGAAGTCAAGGTGTTCGGCAAGTGGCAGTCGGCCGGGATAGAGGCCAACGACCCTGGACTCAAGCGCTACATATCTACAAGACCCATCCTTCTTCCTCACACTAGTGGCCGCCACGAACATGGACGGTTCCGCAAGTCAACCATCAACATTGTCGAGCGTCTAATCGACGATATGATGAGGCCGGGCGTCGCAGGCGGGGCCAAAGCGCGAGCGAGTAGCATTGTCAAAAACGCCATGGACATCATCGCTATCAGGACCAAGAAGAACCCGATCGAGATACTCGTTAGAGCAATCGAGAACGCCGCGCCAGCTGAGGATGTAACAAGAATCGCCTACGGAGGCATCGTCTACCCAATATCAGTAGACATCGCTCCCCAGAGGAGAGTAGACATCGCCCTGAGATACATTACGAACTTGTCGCGTCAAGCATCTCACAACAACCCCAAAACGGTTGACGAATGCCTCGCCGATGAGTTGATTCTTGCCGCAGCACGTGACCCGAAGAGCGCCTCAGTCAAGAAGCGCGACGAGATAGAGCGTATCGCTCTAGCCTCTCGCTAACCTACAGTTCTTAGCGAACTTTTCTTGTTTTTGTTCCGCCAATAATCTGCGGCTAACAGCACCCCTCCACCAATGAAAACTCCGAGAAGCATCGCCGCCAGATAGCCGTTCACAAAATATTGCAGCCACGGCGCTTTGCGCAAGATCCAATCTTGCTGGTAGGCATTGGACCTATACTCGGCTGAGAGACCGTACACGAAGAATACGATGAGTCCAAACTGCGCGAAGATCACGACGTACCCGCGCTTCAACGTCACACTTCCCCCCAGAAGGATTAGCCCAGTCGATGAAATTTGTTCGTATAATAGCTTCATGACAATTTCAATGGCTGAACTTACGGCAGGGAGTCCCATCTTTATAGGCCGCCGGCCGAGCCCGACTGCATCTTGGCTACCTTAGAGAAAAGTGATCCTCACTCATCGTCTCTTAGTTCTGCCATCGAAAGAGCCGGAACTCTCCTCCAGAACGGTGCTATGGATCAAATAGAAGGGTATCGAGCGCGCTTCGAGACCCTAGAGGGGATGTATGAGCGGGTCTTCGCCAGCATCATTAAGTCAAGCTTTGATCCGAAATCCGCTCATGAGACCGCGAGGAAGTTTTTTGGAACCGACAAAGTCTCGTTCGCAGCTGTCGACGGGACTGACTATGCTCGTCCTCTCTTCGACCTCGTCGTCTTCTTCGGAGGGTCCTACGCAGCCCGCGGTACGATAAGATACGCCGACAACGGGCCACCGACAGTCGAGTACGAGGACCACTTTCTCAAGAGCGGCCGAGCGCTATCCAGCTGCGTCCCAGTATACGTGAACGAAGTCCCTGAGATAGACCAGAGCTTCATTCAGCCGGGGGAGGTCTCGGAAATCTCGCTTACAAGACCTCTTACTGACGAGGCGATTGCAAACAACTCCACAGTCGCCAACTGGATCATGACCTTCTCCGAATTCTACTTGGCCTACCGACTCGCACGCGAAGAGAACGGACCGAGAATCCTCCTCCTGGACAGAAGTCTCGCAACTATGCTTGCAAGTCTAATCTACGATACTTCAAGGAGAAAACTCTGGACTACCAATGGCGCCCTCTTCGGACTCGACGTAGATGGCATCCCACTAGACGTCAATGATCTCGCGTACGCCAGGCATCGCCTGGATAATCCTCTACTGGACTTACCGCCCGCACGAGGTGACTATCTCAGATATCGATGTCTTCTCGAGATTGAGAAGAGCGGCCCCCTGACTCTCGCGGCGCTCTGTCCGAAACTCGGAATCAAGGAGGATGACAGACAGAAACGCGTCCAGCGATTCCTCGAGAAATCTTTCAAGGAAGGATTCCTCGAAGAAACTGTGGGAACCTTCTCACTGAAGGATCGTTATCGAAAGACCTGGCCGAGGATTCGGAAGCTTGTAGAGACCCTCGGTCACAGGATGTTCGAGGAGCAACCGAAGCAGAACCCACTCCGAGTAATGAAGAAGGGGGACCTTCATTGGCTTACAACACAGGACCTGGCGTTTCTCACACTCTTCACACTGAACCTCCTGGTCGAAGAATGCTGGAAGAAACGAATTCTCCTACTGGGATTGACGAAGGATACCGCGGCTCGAGACTTCAAGAATCACGTCCTACCAGTAATGTTGTCCAACGGTCTTTGGAAATCGGAGCTAAGCCAGGAACAACTGTCGCGCATACCGAATACTGATCGGATGCTTCTCCAAACACTCAGCGTCTTCAACCATGAGTCTATCCCAGTTCCCTGGTCGTTGATAGAGTACGATTCTGCGTTCTTGATGATCGTGCCTGATTTTCAGAAAAGAAGGGGCTACGTTGGAGGAGCGATTCGAAACAAGATTACGCCCGAGCGTTTGTTTCTGAAGAGCTACATCCAGCTGTCCCAGACCGCCTATGATCCTCAGCTTAGAAGCAACGTTCTCCTTCTCGACAGGCTAGCTTATCCTGAATTCGACCTAAGACCAGACTCGCGAATTGAGTTTGCTCACTCGTACGGTAGTGCGGATGAGCCTGTCAGACCGATTATTTTTCAAACGAACAAGATGACGAACCCAATTCAGGAACTTGTCATCCTGACTTTATCGTCAATGACCAGCAACAGCATCCCCGAACTATTCGGCCACAACAAACCATTGTTCATCGCGGACAAGGTAGCCAAATGGCACAACGAAGAGATGCGTAAAATCATCGACACCACCGGCAAATGGCTCATGAACAGTCCCAAACTACGACACTTCGTATTCTACATGAGCACATTCCGGGAGCGAAGGAGCGAGATCGAGAGTGCTCGAAGAGAAAGCTTCTAGATACTTCACCGACTTCAACGGTCGATTCAAGGCTCGTCTCGCCGCCGTAACACCCGCCTTCATGCCAGCAGCGACCCACGAACTTACAGGGATCTCCTCCAGGTACGAATGCCGGATCAAGGTAGAATATCACAAGGACATCATGGGTCTCATCGAGGAAGGAATGCTCGTAGCGGTTAGGAACTTCAAGTCAAACCCGACGGACCAGCGGCACTCATTGATGGTCATATCACGGGTCTGGCCAGAACACTACGGGCTCAAGGGTCTCTCGGAACACAGCTACTATCCTATGCAGTTCGAGATCATACAGCAATCCGTCAAAGACTGGGACACGAGCGACAAGTCAACGATGATGGTTCAGATCAGTGCTCTGCCAATCAACTATGATCTTCTTCTCAAGGGAGATAATGAGCCCAAGTACGAGAAGGGATTCACGTATCCGGTAATCGCGGCCGAAGCAGAGATTCTCAACCGTGACATGATCAGTCACATGTACAATCAGCGGATACTAGCCAAGCTCGGCTTCAACTCCAAAACAACCACCAGCGATGCCTACAAGGACCCCAGAATCGGCACCATCCAGATGTTCGAGTCGATGGAGGAGAAGATCCCCATCTACCTCGACTTCGAAGCAATGGTCCGATACCACTTTGGTATTTTCGCTTTCACCGGCGCCGGAAAGTCCAATCTTCTTTCAAACATACTCCGCAGACTACTCATCCATCAGCCCGAGGTCAAAGTCATCGTATTCGACATCTCAAGTGAGTATCCCTTCCTCCTGATGGACCTCTTCGCGGATGACAAG
>DASPWZ010000016.1:0-32316 GCA_035637535.1 Candidatus Dormiibacterota bacterium | reverse complement strand
CTAAACCTGCTGACCGGCCGAATCGTTAAGGATCTGGATTACTTGGGGTTGCCCGCCTTGAGCCAGTCGACATAGTGTCTAATCGCCGACTGAGTGTCGAACTTCGGCGAGAAGCCGGTGTCCGCCTGTAATCGCTTGGTCTCCATGAGAGGTAGTGGTGGAAATGGAAAACGCCCTGGGGGAAGGTCCACTTTGAAATTTGGAACTACTCTCTTGACCGCTTCCACAACTTCCTTATTCGAGGTGAGCTTGCCTGAGCCTATGTTGTAGACGTCGTACCGGAGCTTCTCTACAGTCTGAACCAGTGCGATGGCGCGGGCCAAATCCTTGATGTAGCACAGATCTCCCGTATCTTCCGCGTTACCGAAAAACACGTTCTCGAGGTTCGCCGGTTTTCCGCTTACAGCTGCATGAACTAGTCGTGACTCGAGGCCGAGTTGATTACCGTCAAATGGGCCATACATTCCCATTAGTCGAGCGCAGATGGTGCTGATACCGGTCTTCTGTGCGAATTCGCTCGCGGCCACCTCGACGATCTTCTGATACGCAAGAATGGGAAAGGGACTTTGGAGAAAGAGAGGATGCTCCTCGTTTGCTGTTCCCTGGAGCCCGAGGTACATTCCGCCTGTACTCGAAAATGTCACCCGCTTGACCTTCCACTCCTGCGCAACCCGGAAAGTGGCGTCGAGCATGTCGAAGTATCCTCGAAGAGCGCGCATCGGACCGTCCCCTGAGGCGAAGCCTCCAGCGACGTTTACGATGCCGTCGATCTTGTGTCTCTCGCCGATCTTTCGTAAGTCTGCAATTGAGGTCGAGTCGGCAGATTCGATGATCACATGACGCTGATCAATATGCTTCTGAAGGAAACCTGGGACCTCTGCGTTCTCGTGCCTGGTCACGACGCAGTCCTGGCCTTGATCAACCAGGGCTTCTGTTGTATTCGATCCTATGAAGCCGTTCAGGCCGCCCACGACGAGAATCATTGTGACTGCTCCCACTTGGACGGCGCGTATGAGTCGGACCGGGCCAGTGTGTCGTTGCTATGATCCATTGTGATTACTATTTTGCCCCGGGTGTGTCCTTCTTCAAAATAGCGCATGGCCTGAGCTGTCTCAGTTAGCGGGTAGCGTCTATCGATGACAGGCGTGATCTTTCCTGCTTCGATTAGCTCTTTCAACGTGCCGAGGTCTTCCTGGTTTGATTTTGCTATGAAGAATGTGAACTTCTTGTCTCCCCTTGATGAGAATCGGCTTCGGATCAGGAAATAGAGTAGACGCCTGACGGAGATCTTGTTTCCAATACCGACGAGGACGAAGGTGGCGTTTGGATTCATTATGCGTTTGTAATCGGGGATTGAATGAGACGCGGCCATGTCACAGATCAGGTCATAGCGTTCTCCTTTCTTCGTGTAGTCTTCTTGTGTGTAGTCGATTACATGATCCGCGCCGAGCTTTCGCACCATGTCTAGGTTCTCTGTATTTGTCACGGCAGTGACTTCGGCTCCGAATGCTTTGGCAATCTGCACAGCAAATGTGCCTACTCCGCCGCCAGCACCGTTGACCAACACCTTGTGGCCGGGTTTGATGTGTCCCTTGTCGCGGAGAGCTTGTAACGCGGTGAATCCTGCAATCGGGACCGCTGCATATTCCTCAAACGAACCACTCCTTGGTTTCGGGACTATTCTGTTTTCACGGGCAATGCCATACTCCGCATAGGCGGCAACGCATACGCCGTATACTTCGTCTCCGGGTTTGAACTGAGTCACGTTGTTGCTTACTTCCTCCACTCTGCCGGCGATGTCCGTGCCTAGTCTTGGTTCTTTTGGTCCGCGCAATCCCACATTCAGTCGGAAGAGAGGCCCGACAATTCGTATGATGAGGGGAGGGCCTCTCATGTCATGGCGGTCTGCGGCGTTTACGGAAGACGCGTAGATCTTTACCAGTACTCCGCGAACATCGTCAGGAGCAGGTTTCTCTACTTCCTTTATCTGGAGAACGTCCGGTGATCCGTATCGTTCGCGGACGATAGCTTTCATGAGTTTCGTGGAAGCCTCTTGAGATTTGACTTCAAGAACTGGACTAGTCATATTTCGCGAGTACCTCCTCAGTCGTGGTCAGCATCTCGACTAAGTCGATGGGGGTTTCTTCCATCACGTCCTTCACCTGCTTCTTCGCTGTCTCAGTAAGGAGTGCGCGCAGATCGTTGGCTAGTGCCTTCGATTCGGTTCTGCTGGTCTTGTCTTCAGTTCTGAAGACGACATTGTCCCCTAGGACCTTGAGCGTGAACTTTCGAGTGTCGAGTGTAATCTTGTCCTGAGTCACATGGAGCGAGTGGAGTGGTGAGGCCGTCTTCACCTCTGTCGGAGAGTAGGAGAAGCTGTCGGAGCCGACCGCGAGTTCCATCGAGCCATCTCCGAGTGATAGGGTGCTGCCGTTCCACTTTGCCGTGGAGCGGTGTCCGTCGGTCGTAACGTAATCGCTACCAGTTCCCTTCGCTAACCATCTCTCTTTGAGATGGTGCTCCCCGTCCCCGTCCCAGTCGAAGATGAGTGGACCTATCTTCCACCGGTCCCCCATGCACCCGTCGCGGATCCTTATTCGTCCAACATCCACATTCGCCGCGCTGAAAGTTGTCTCCTCGATCAACTGATCTGGCTCTTTCCCCGTCATCTTCAGCGCCTCATCGTTTGTCACGGTTCGTCCTTGAAACGGGATTCCTACCGTCGTGACGGGACCAGGAAGCGATGCGCTCACAATTCCCATCGGGGTCTTGAATGAGGTTGATACTTCACCGAGTAGTACGCAGCCGATGGTCCGTCCTTCACGTCTGATTGGCATTCCGACAGTGTCTTGTTTCACGGTCAGGTTGGTTCCTTTCATTGTAGGACCTCTGCCTTCGGCGACCAGAAATGGCGTCATAGCTCTCCGTGCAAGGCCGGACTTTTGCACAGCATATGCTCCGAGACCAGTGGCGATCGCTCCAATCACAAGATCGGGGACCCAACTTGAGATCATGGTTGGGAAGACGCTCGACTGCAAAGACGCGATCCAGCCGAGGATCCAAATCGACAGTATGATCCCGACGAATCCGGCTGTGAGGTTCCAGAGGAGGCTGACAAGTGCTCTGCCCACTCCTGAGTTAGTCTCGGTCCGAAGAACTCGGCCTGCGAAAAATAGCCCGAAAGCAGTCAGCAGTAGGGTGGTAGAGAATGATTGTATTCCGAGTGGTCCTCGTATCAACCAGACTAGAGCGAGGAGTGCTGACAGGCCACTGAATGTGCCTGCGATTCGCCTAAACACTAGCGACATCGTAGAGTCGCGTCCTATCTCAATCAATCTGTTCTCCTCCAAGTGCCTCGCTCATCAATGCCAGAGTCCTAACGAGTAGTCTCCCTCTCTTTGTGAGTTCGTAGCCTCCTTCGTCGCTGTGCGAAACGAGTCCCATATTCAGCAGGCTCTTCAAATGATTATTGACCGAGGCTGCCTCGAGGCCGGTAGCTGCTTTGAAGTCTGAGAAAGTCTTTCTCGTCGAGTAGAGCATCTTGACCATCTTCAGCCGGTCAGTGTTGGCCAGAGATTTGAGAAGGTCGGCTGCGGTGGTCTCGGGCATGCTATCGACAAGTTCGTCGACGGCAATCTCGCCCCTCGTAGCTAGACTTGATTTGACGTTCTCGCGGATCTGTCTGACAAGGTCCTTGACGACAACAAATGAAGGCTCTGTCTGAGCCACGTCGTCCTTGTTGAGGTCAACTCGGATTGAACCGCCTCCCGACTTCTCGATAGCCTGGGAGACTTGTCGCCGGACCTCATCCTTCAGCGACCTGATCTCCTCCCGAAGCTCTTTCCTGATGTCCCCAATATCGTCACTCAAGTAAACGCGCCTATACTCCTCTGTACTCGCGTGAAGGCAGAAGTATAAAATATTTTACTTTCAACGCCAATTAGATAAAAGACGGTTTCCTAGCTCTTTGTATCCTGGCCAAGATAGCTCGGATCTTCGATGGGATATCCGATGGGCTTGTCACTTCGGGTGGGCGATTTACTTTGGCGAACTCCAATTAAATGCATCTCGTTCCTCTACGAACTATGGCCGCTTACGTCGCGATGCTGCGAGGTGTCAACGTAAGCGGACACAACACAATCAAGATGGAAGTTCTTCGCGGATTGTGTGAAGGTCTCGGCTTTCGAAACGTAGGGACGTACATCCAGAGTGGAAACATAGTTTTTCAAACCGCGCCAGAAAATTCCGCAACCCTCTCGAAACGTATCGGCAAAACAATCTTCCAATCCTTCGGATTCGACACACCCGTCCTTGTCAGAACATCAAAGGAAATACGAAACGTTATCGCGAGTAATCCGTTCTTGAAAGAAAAGGGAATCGATTCCTCGAAGCTGCATGTTACTTTTCTCTCGGAAGCCGCCCAAAGAGGCTCCGAGAAAAAACTGGAAACACTCGCAATGAGCCCAGACCGAATTTACGCAACCCCTCGTGAAATCTACTTGTACTGTCCTGGTGGGTATGGTCAGACCAAACTCTCCAACAGTGCAATCCAAAAAGCGCTGTTAGTGAAGGCTACGACTCGGAACTGGAAGACAACCAACATCCTGTTTGAGATGGTCTCAAAACTTTGACTTGTGGCTAAGAACTTCAGATCCCCTGATAGGCCTCCAACCCGAAACTCTACATAAGATTGGGCTAAGGTCTCGAATAGCAGAGCGGGCGGACCGCTACCGGTGTTGATCCAAGTCTAGTAGAGACAGGACAGCTCTAACTACCGGTTGCCATGCTTCTGATTCTGGGTCAATGAGTTCATAGTGGCCCATGCCATCAAGCTTGACCAGTGTAGATTGGTCGCCTAGTTTCTCTGCTTTCTCGACGAATGCCTCGGACTGGGAAAGGGGGACGGTATCATCGTCTGTTCCGTGAACTAGTGCATGTCTCGCGCCTGTTGGAAGAAGTTCGATTGGTGAGCCGGCATCGTACCTGTCTGGGTGTTCCTCGGGAGTTCCACCCATGAGCCGTGTCACGGTACCGTGTCCCAACTTCTTCTTCCACGCGGAACGTAGGTCGGACACTCCCCCGAGCGAGATCGCCCTTCTGATTTCTTGCTTCTGCTCGTTGTGAAGAGGCGAGCCTTTACTGATTCGGTGACTGCCAACCAACCAGAGGGCTAGATGACCCCCTGCAGAATGCCCAATGATGGCTGTCCGAGCCTGGTCGAAGCGTGAATCATTCGACAGATCTCGGAAAATGCTACGAGTTGCAAGACCAATGTCCTGAAAAGTTCCAGGCCAACCGCCACCTGGGTTCCCGATTCTCCGGTATTCTATGCTGCAGGTGATTATCCCTTTGGAAGTGAAGGCGGCGCAGAGATGTCCGATGTGCGATAGGTCATATTCGGATTGCCAGAACCCTCCATGGACAACGAAGAGTAGCGGAAACGATCCTTTTACGCTGGGAAACCTAAGCTCAGCGAACTGATTGGGATCATTGCCGTAATGGACCCGTACGTCAAAAGAGGGCGAGGCCCTATCTAGAATGTTGCTCACGTTTTCCAACTCCCGTTTTTTCACGGTCTCTTATCATGTACATTTACTAGCATGATTTTCAGAATCGTGAGTTCGCGTCTACTTTAGACCCGGTTCCGCAAACCTAAAAAGGCAAATTGGAAAGCTTGCCGGCATAATTGGTGTGAGGGCGATGGGTGGTCATCTTTACTGGCATGAGTGCTGCGTCGAGACCATCCTCGACGACTAGGCACAAGCACCAAATCTTAACGCTCCACGTCTCGTCCCATTCTTCCTCTCTCACTCTCAAAGGTACTTTCAATCTTTCCGGCTTTTTACGCGTTTTCAAGTTTAGCGGATCCAATTCATCCTGCGCGAAAAGAATCAAGCTGAGATCAGCGTCACTTCCGCTAGTGTTCGATCGTAGAGATTGCGCAATTGTTGTTGTCCGCGCCATAGCTAACGATCGATTATCGACTAAGCTTTGGCGATCGTAATGGAATCGGGAAAGACACGCAGACTCGAACGAATATTCCGGAACGATGGCAAAACCGTCATTGTTCCGATGGATCACGGAGTACCGGCTGGTCCGATCGAAGGACTCGGGGACATGAGGAGAATTGTGGACCAAGTTGCCAAAGGAGGAGCGGACGCGATCTTAGTGCATGCTGGAGTCGCGAAGACTGTTGACACCACCAACTTAGGTCTCATTCTCCACCTTTCTGGAGCCACTCGCTTAACCGGCGACCCCAACTGGAAAACGCAGCTTTGCACAGTCAAAGAAGCAGTCCGTTTGGGCGCCGACGTAGTTTCAGTCCACATCAACGTGGGATCGGAACACGAGCAGAACATGCTGGACAACTTCTCGCGAATACTTGACGAGTGCGACGACTATTCCATGCCATTACTCGCTATGATGTATCCGAGAGGACCGAAAATCCGGGACGAACACTCGTACGATGTTGTCAGCCACGCGGCTCGACTAGGATATGAGCTCGGAGCAGACATCGTGCAGACGAACTATACCGGTAATGTCGAAAGTTTCAGGGACGTCGTCAATAGTGTGAGAGTACCGATCGTTGTTGCAGGCGGTCCAAAAACAGACAGCGCGAGCGTGTGCCTTCGAAATGTTTACGAATCTATCAAAGGAGGGGCTGTCGGCGTATCAATCGGTAGGAATGTTTTCCAGCACCAAGATCCGACTATCATGACGCGTGCCATCGCAGAAATTGTGCACAGCGAAGCAAACCCGGGAAACGCACCGACTGGGCTGGGTGAGAAAAGTGAAACAGTTCTGACCAGACCTAGTTTCGCGACCTATCCAAGGATTTCATTTGCAGGATGAAGTAAGAGCAACAAGAGATCATGATGCTGCCCAACTACAACTCACTGTCAAGAATCTCTCGGAGGCCTGATCCAAGATGATCAGAGAGTATATTCCGGCTCTCATTGAAAACCACGACCTAACCACTGACCAGGCGGAGGCTGCAATGATGGACATCATGACTGGACAGGCCACACCAGCACAGATCTCGGCGTTCCTGATAGGGTTGAAGAAGAAGGGAGAAACCGTTGACGAGATCACTGCCATAGCTCGAGTGATGAGGACTTTCAGTAGAACTGTATGTCCGAAGGCTGACGGCTACTTACTGGACACGTGCGGTACTGGCGGAGACATTGCAAAGACCTTCAACGTTAGCACGACAGCGGCGTTTGTAATCGCTGCAGCCGGGGTTAGAGTTGCAAAACATGGCAACCGATCCTTCACTAGCCGTTGCGGAAGCGCAGACGTCTTAGAACAGCTCGGTGTTAATCTGGAGATGGAGCCTGCACTGGTTGAGAGAGCAATCGAGGAAATCGGCATCGGGTTCATGTTCGCGCCCAATTTCCATCCCGCTATGAAGAACGTAGCCTCGATAAGAAGGGAAATAGGAGTACGCACAGTGTTCAACATTCTAGGCCCGCTAACCAACCCAGCGGGGGCAAATGCACAGCTCATCGGAGTCTACGACAGCGAACTCTTGGAACCGATGTGTGTCGCCGCCCACAACTTGGGAGCAAAATCTGTCATGACCGTTTACGGGGTTGATGGTGTCGACGAGATTTCCTTAACGGGAAAGACAGTCATCGTCAAACAGCAGAACGGGAAAACAGTCAGAGAAGAAATCTTACCTGAAGACCTCGGCCTAAAAGAGACCACTGCCGAAATGCTGGCAGGTGGAGACCCTGAGCAGAACGCTCGGCTTACAGCCAGAATCCTTTCAGGTCATTTAGGAAGAAATGATCCCCGGGTCCAGATTGTTGCGGCAAACGCCGCGGCCGGGCTGGTCCTTTGCGAAGCAGCCGAAGAATTGAGGAAGGGCGTCGAATTGGCCCTCAATGCTGTGGAGAATGGAAGAGGGCTTGGGATCCTACGTCAGCTTATCGAACTGTCCGGCGGGAATCCTGGCCGACTGGAAATCGTGGCGTGAGTGTCGATGGTCGACTACATCGCAGACCTGGCCCTAAAGGCAGGGGCGAGGGTCGAACGTGGCTATTACGACAATGTCCAGACGGGAACGCGTTCTAGCAAAAGCCTAGTAGAAACCATCCAGAGATTTGAGAGCACACCGGTCATTACGGAAGTAAAGTTCGCCTCTCCATCAGCAGGAAAAATAAGGGGCCATGGAAACCCGCTCCGAATTGCCAGAGCGATGTTGAAAGGCGGAGCCTGTGCCATCTCGATCCTCACAGACCCTGACGACTTTCAAGGCAATTTGGACATGCTCACAACACTGAGCCGTGAAGTCGACGTCCCAGTTGTAATGAAGGACATCATGGTGTCACCCGTACAAATCCGCGCCGCAGCTAGGGCCGGGGCCTGCGCGGTCGTGTTGATAAGTGAACTCTTCAGTAGACGATTAACTGCAGAGCCACTCGACAAGCTGGTACGAGAAGCAAGCAGACTCGGACTTGAGGTTCTTCTAGAAGCAAATAGCCCAGAGGAGTTTAGGAAGCTTCCCGAACACAAGCCAGATTTGTACGGAATCAACAACAGAAACCTCTCCACCTTCCAACTGGATCTGTCGACGACAGAAAGGGTCCTTGCGATGAATGGTCATGTTGATCGCCCGGTCGTGTCCGAGAGCGGCGTAGAAAGTCGAAGAGACATTGTGCGATTGAAAAATGCCGGGGCATCAGCGTTCCTCGTTGGAACATCGATCATGAGGTCGTCCGACGTGGAGTCGAAAGTGCGGGAACTGGTCAACGCTTGAAAAGTCTGGCAAAGTTGGGTTCAGCAGACGTGGCTGGAAGGTTTGGAAAGTATGGCGGACAGTACGTGCCTGAAACCCTGATGGAACCACTGAGAACGCTAGCGGATGCCTATCGGCACTTTTCTCGGGATCCATCATTCAAGAATGAATTGGCGAACTGGTTAGAGCATTACGCGGGAAGACCAACCCCACTATATTTCGCTAGCCGGCTGACCGATGATGCTCGGGGAGCCAAGATCTATCTCAAGAGAGAAGATCTCCTACACGGTGGCGCTCACAAGATCAACAATACTCTCGGACAAGCATTACTCGCAAAGAAGATGGGAAAGCGTAGGATCATAGCCGAGACCGGAGCGGGACAGCATGGCGTCGCCACTGCAATGGCCTGCGCGGCTCTCGGTTTAGCGGCCGAGATCTACATGGGTAGCGAGGACATGGAGCGACAGAGGCTCAACGTCTACAGAATAAAAATGCTCGGAGCCGAAGTGCATCCTGTCGAGTCAGGGTCCAAGACGCTCAAGGACGCCATAAACGAAGCGTTGAGGGACTGGGTCACCAACGTCGAAGACACCTACTACCTTCTCGGGTCCGTAGTGGGCCCACATCCATACCCGACCATGGTCCGCGACCTCCAGAGCGTCATCGGCAGAGAGGCCCGACGACAAATTCTGAAGCAAGAAGGCAAGCTGCCAAGGAGTGTTGTTGCATGTGTCGGCGGGGGAAGCAACTCGATCGGCATATTCCACGCATTCCTCAACGACCCGGACGTGGACCTGTATGGCGTCGAAGCCGGCGGACACGACATGTCGCCAGGGAGGCATGCTGCACCGCTCGTCGCCGGCAGAGAAGGAGTCCTTCATGGAATGATGACCTACGTGTTACAGAATCGGGATGGTCAGATCGAGACCACGGAGAGCATCTCGGCTGGGCTTGACTATCCTGCGGTTGGACCGGAGCACTCTTACCTGATGAGCATAGGACGGACGAAATACGTTACGCAGACTGACACGGACGCGCTGCAGGCTTTCAATCGGCTTTCACAGCTTGAGGGAATAATGCCGGCATTGGAACCTGCGCACGCAATCAGTTACGCGACAAAACTGGCGAAGACGCTCGAAAAAGAAGACTCGATGATCGTAAACCTGTCTGGTCGAGGAGACAAGGACGTGGGCACGATTGCAAAACAATTCTTACAGTGACAGTGCCATTGAACAGAAATTCCGCGAACTAGGCAACCGTGCTGAAGGAGTAATAGTTGCCTATCTCGTGGGCAATGATCCAGATCCGAAATCATTCCTAGCAAACGCTGCATCTCTGATCGAAGGCGGAGCTGACATTCTCGAGATAGGCATCCCATTCTCCGACCCCGTGGCAGACGGACCAGTTATCCAAGCAGCAGGCACGCGAGCCCTATCCGCAGGAGCTACACCGCGGAAGATTTTCGATGCAGTTGGGGAACTCTCATCACAGTTTACAATACCCATTGTGATCATGACCTACTACAATCTCATACTTGCAATGGGCATCGAGCAGTTCATTAGGAATGCGAGCGATAACGGTGTCAAGGGGATCGTTGTCCCCGACCTACCGATGGAGGAAGGCGACGGATTCCGCGACATAGCTCTCAAACACAACCTTGACAACATCTACCTCGCCGCACCGAACACTTCAGCGGAGAGGCTAAGGACCATCGTCGAAAAGTCGAAAGGATTCCTCTATCTCATCTCACTTTACGGTGTCACAGGCCCGCGCGATACGGTTAGCGCAGAGTCATTCGAAACTGTCAAGAAAGTCAAATCGCTCGCAAAGGGGAAAATCCCAATTTCCGCCGGGTTCGGGATCAGTCAGGCTGAGCATGTGTCATCCCTGTTACGAGCAGGGGCAGACGGAGCCATCGTCGGCAGCGTTCTGGTAAGGACAGTGGCCGACCACCTAAACGATCCTGAAGCGGCTCCATATTATCTGAAAAAAACTATCACGGTTCTAAAGCAAGCGTCTAGGCAACGCCCCTCTTAGAATCGGGAGGCCCGAGAAAGGGCAGGCGAAGGAGCCTAGTTTAATTCACTGCGGTATGTCGGAAGCTCTCTTCATTCCACGGTAGGGTTGATGGTTGGGCACGTCTGGGATGATGAGATGGATAGGCGTCCTCTCTTGGAGCCGGACCCTTCCGCGCGATCTGCGTCTGCTCTTCTTCTCGCTCTTCCTGTGGACGTTCGGTCTAGGCATCTACAACTACGTCTGGTCTCTCTACCTCACCCAGCTTAATGCAAATCCGGAACAGGTTGGCCTCGTATCCTCCATAGGATTCTTCGCCGCGGCCATCTCGATGATTCCCGGCGGGATCCTCGCCAACAAGTACGACAACAGAACTCTGCTGATCATAGGATGGGCGATGAGCATCCCCGTCCCCATCCTATTCTATTTTTCACGAACTTGGTCCGATGTAATTCCCGGACTTATCATATTCCAATTGTCAGCGTTCAATCTGCCCGCGATGAACGCATTCATCGGAGCTCTAGGTGATCAAAAACGGATGTCATCGGCCTTCGGGGCGGTCTACTCCGCGTTCCCGCTTGGTCTCGTGCTCTCGCCAGCAGTCGGAAGCTTGCTCCTCACGTGGTTGAGCATCCGTGATCTGTTCTGGTTCTCACTGGTTCTCTGGACAGTCTCCACCCTGATGCTCTTCCCCGTCAAGCGCCAGCCGCCTAGGGATGTGGACTCGAAGGCTAGATTGTTGGAGCTTCCAAGATCTCGTCAAGAACTAACAATTCTCTTGTTGATTTTCGGAGTGCCAGCAGCTATTAGCATCACTTCACCGTCGTTTCTTCCTCTGTTCTTTCATGATCAGCTGCATCTGACAGACTCGCAGATCCAGCTGCTGGGAAGTGTCCAGGCTCTCGGCAGCGCAGTCTTCGCAATCCTTCTCGGCCGGTGGGCTGCTACCCGTAACCCAGGATCAACAATCGCAAAAGAACTCTTGTTAGTTGCAGGCGGCGCTATTGGGATCATCCTAGCAGGATCTCCCCTACTAGTTGTGCCCATGGTGTTCCTGCTCGGCGGGGCTAGGGCTCCAAGCTACGTAGCGTACTCACTTCTCTCCAACATGAGACAGGGAAAATCTAGAGCGGGCCAGTTCGGCTTCTACTTGACCTTCGAACAGCTAGGCTTCGTTGCAGGTTCGTTCATCGGAGGCTTCCTCTACGCCAGCAACCACGCAAGCGTCCTAATCACCACATCCATCCTATTCGTCATTCTTGCAGCACTAGCCGGGTTCCGCGTTAGAAGGGTCCAAGCCGGTATCTAGAGAGCCCAGTGAATGGACGGAGGACGGTCTCCCTTGATCTTCGGGACGCATAATGAGACTAAGGTGAGGGTGGTGCTGGCCCAGGTCCCAAGCCAGGTGATGGTGCCAGTCCGGATGTCATCGGAAGCCGATTTTTCGCTGCACTTCTCCTAGCCAGGTAGAGAACTATCGCTACAACAATCGCGACCGCTACAACGGCTTCGATAGCTATCCCCACAGGCGATATGAGGAAGGCTAACAGGCTGTTTGGTAGAGGCTGGACGCGAAATTCCACGGCTGACAGGCTTGAGGCGTCTTGAAGGTTCGTCCATGTTGCAGAGTTCGAAGTCGTACTGCTCGGCTGAGGAATATCCGCTGGGACAACGATCTTTACTTCATTGGTGCCGTCGGAGCCGCCGATGAGCGTGAAGTTCACTCCTGGAGTCGGAGTCTTGCCCAATGTCTGAAAGAGTCCAGGTATTGTAAAGTTCGTGTTGCTTCCTACGGTGGGGGGATTGAGCAGGAGTCCCTTGAGACTGGTCGAAGAGGTTCCAGCACTCAGGTCGAGGTCGCTCGTCGTAGACATCTGGCTGATAGTGATTGAGGTTGCGTTAAGGAAGACCAGGGAGGCGGGGGCCGTTCCGGCTGGAAATGCGGCGAGTAGTGGCTGGAGGTATTGCGTCTTCAGCTTGTTCACTTGAGCATCGAGGTCGCTGACGTATGTTGTAGTAGATTGTAGAGTCAGGGCGTACGTCGAGCCACTATAGGTCAGATTCAGGGTCTCACCTGTCTGAAGATTTAGGGCCGACCGGATTATCGGGTCAAATCCAATTCCTCCGAATGGTGTCAGAATGTTCTCGAGGACTGCGACAAAATCAGTTCCCATCTGAGATGGTGTTGCCACGAATCCAATGGAAACAGTTGCTTGGGATGGGTCGATAGAAGTTAGTGTGCCGTTGAAGGCCGTAACAGTTACGAAGTGGACGGTCGCATTCTGGATTTGAGAGGCAATCATGTCAGTCCATGTCACGTTTCCAAAGGTACGGTTCCACTCGGTTTGAAACGCTGTTTGGTTAGCAAGGAATGTTCCTCCGAAAAATGCTGGAGAGAAATGGAGCTGAGCCGTGGCGTTCACCTTCACCTGTGTGGGGCTAGTGGAGAAGGTTGCCGTGATGGTGCTCGTTGGAACATTTGTGGTGATCGTTAACGACCCAGATCCTGTGAGTCCTGTCTGTGTAGCTGTAAGGCTGATCGAGTTGAAAATGCTTACAGCCGGTGGAGGTAACTGGTACTGGATGGTTGAGGTTTGAACCACGGAGCTTGACTGTTGTGAGAAGCTGGACGACGAATGTATCTCATAGCCAGGAGTGAACAGACTACTAACATTCTGAGTAAGCGTCCCCAAAGATGATGTCGTATTCCACACAACCCCCACACTCCTATCAGGTTTGACGGTCAAAGCCAGCGAATCATGCTGAACAGGGAGGCTAAGTGAAGTTTGACCATGTCCAAACAAGCCGATTGAGGAGAACAAGGCCAAGAGCATGAGGCCCGATGCGAGGAAACGAGCTGTATCCCGTCTTGAAACGTTCATCCTCGTAACGTAGCGAGGGCGGGAGGTTTCAACTGTTAAGGGTTATGCAACCATTCGCTCTTTTTTCTGGTGAAGAAGTGTGAGTAGGAGTACCAGATCGGTTGGAGCCTAATCGCCAGTTCAGGGCTTCGCCTTGAGCGATTCGATTATCGCTTCGGCCTCGGCGGAACCGTCATGTCTTACACCGTTCACGTAGAATGTCGGGGTCCCGTTGACCCCACTTCGTACTCCTCCCATGAAATCATCCTTGATTCTCTTCTCATAGACATGCTGTGATATTTCGCGCTCAAATCGTTGAGCGTCAAGACCCAGTTTCTTCGCGTATCCCAGGGCTACACTAGGATCTCCAAGGGTTCCTTGGTGCTCGTAGAGAAAATCGTGCATTTCCCAGAATCTTCCCTGAGCACTAGCAGCTTCAGCCGTCTCAGCCGCGACCCCGGCAAACTCGTGAGCATTGGTTAAGGGAAAGTTACGGAATACGAATCGTAGTTTTGATCCGAGGTCTTTCTGGACCTTCTTCACTTCTGGATAAGCGGCGCCGCAGAATGGACATTGATAGTCTCCATACTCCACTAGGGTGAGCAGGGCCTTCGGGTCTCCCTGGATATGGTCCCGACTAGGGTCGACTGGAATCAGGAGTTTGGGAGCCTCGTAGGTCTCGGTTTCCCTGCCTGTTGGCTTTAGTAGGGTCTTACTCGTTTTTCGGCTATGCTTGGTTGTCGTCGCGGTGGCCATTGTTTTCGATAACCTCTTTTTCACTACTTAGGCTTGTTCAGTTGATCAAGAGCGGACAGAATGCCTTCTGCTCCGGGGTTGACGCCGTCAGGTGATAGATGGCTCCACCGGACTATGCCTTGTTCATCTATAACGAACAGCGCACGTGCAGATTCCCCGATTTTCTCCTTGAAAGCCCCATACTTTCTCGATATGTCTCCCTTTGGTTCGAAGTCTGCAAGTACAGGAAAGTTGAGTTTGCGGTCTTTGGCGAACGCGAGATGTGACCAGATGTTGTCAACAGAAATGGCGAGGAGTTCCGCGTTGAATTTCTTGAATTCCGGCATCACCATAGCATACAAAGACAGCTGGTCCGTGCACACAGGACTCCAGTCTGCAGGATAGAAGGCAAGAATCACCGGTTGGCCGCGGAAATCTTTGAGCGATACTTTCTGGTCTGGAGTGCTATTGAGTGAGAAGTTCGGGGCCTTCCTGCCAGGAGCTAGGATGCTGGAGCTCCCCCTTTCCTTTTTCGTATTCAGTTGATGTCTCTTCACTTGGCTGCTTCTGTGTTTACGATTCTGTTGTAAAGAAACTGTTTTCAAAGGAGGCTCGCCCTTCTCGGCAGAACGTCTAACATTGCCGTTGCCAGTCTCCTTTTGAAGTATTTAGACATGGCTACTTTTTCGAGCCTACTCAGGTCACGAGTTCGATCGGCACATCCGGGACCGTTGGGAGATAGTCGATGTTCACCAGTTCATAGGCTGTATCCAGCTCGGTGAGTTCCGCGTTGGTAAGCAGGTGCTTGGTCGAGCCGACGTTCTCTTCGGCTTGAGCTTCGTTCTTCGCGCCTGGGATTGGGACAACTATTTGGTTTGATAGGAGCCAACTGAGTGCTATTTGGGAGGCGGAGCACCCGTGCCGTCTGGCGATGCTGGCAATGACAGCGTTGACCTTCTCTATCTGCTCGATATTCTTGGGCGCGAAGAGTTTGTTCTCGTCTCTGATGTCGCCCTTTGGAACATGCCCTCGACTGTATTTGCCTGTTAGGGCTCCTTGCGCGAGTGGGCTATAGGCAAGAATGGTGATGTTGTTCTTCCTGCAGTAAGGTAGGACCTCTTCTTCGATTTCTCGTTGTAGGAAGTTGTACCTGACCTGGTTCGAGACTATGTCGGTCCGGGACAGATGGGATCGGGCCTCTTCGAGGTCTCGGACTGCAAAGTTGCTGACACCAATCGCCCGGATCTTTCCTTCAGTGTAGAGTTTCTCAAGCGCCTTCATCGTCTCCTTGAGAGGGACCTGCTCCCATGGATCAGGCCAGTGGACTTGGTAGAGGTCTATCTCGTTGACGCCGAGCCGTTTCATGCTAGCCGCGGCGGCTCTCTGAAGCTCATCGTATCTGAGATTGGCCCCGTGGACCTTGGTTGCCACAACAAACTCGTCTCTATCGATGTCTCTCAGGGCTCGTCCCACAACCTCTTCGCTGTGACCGTTTCCATAAGCCTCTGCCGTGTCCACAAGATTTACGCCGAGTTCGTGGCTTCTCGATATGGCGCGGACGATCTGTTCATCATTTCCCTTCCACAAGTCGCTAGCTTGCCAGACACCTATGCCGATTCGGGAGATTTTCGGGCCATTCTTTCCTAGAGTTCTGAATTCCATCTCAAAATCCTCACATGAAGTAGCCTGACTCGCGGTACCTATGCTATTGATACGCTTTTTCAGTGGCTACGGGTTTGGCCGATGGGCGGTTTTCTAATCTATAATTTGACAAATGTTGCGACGAGGGCGATCAGAGCGCCTATGAAGACGAGTATCCCGCCAAGACTCCCAATCAGGAGGAATCCTAACACCAGGAGAATGATGCCCCATGCGGGACTGGAGACTCTTCCCGCTCCTATCAGCGCTAGGACCCCGACGAGGATGCTTACGATTGCGGTCGTGAAGAAGTCTAGAGAGGGGACTCGAGGAGCAAAGTTCAAGAGACTTCTAATGTCCCCGCTTAGCTGGAGAACAGCTTCAAGAATCAGTATTATTCCGCCAATAACGAGAAGCAGTCGCGCAATCGACCGTAGCGTTGCTTTAGTTGTCATTTCGGCTCGGTTCTGTCCGACGTGTCGGGTACTTAACTCAGGAATCTGAACACCCCGCACCCAGGTCTCTTCGCCGTTTGGAATAGGGGGTGTTGTTCTTCGCTGGTCGGGAACCTCGCAAGGTTGTAGATTGCATTCAATGAGGTATCGTATCGTTCTTCGATAGTTTTGAAACTCGATAATATTCGGAAAGGCAAATATTGACTGTAGACATTTCCCTTTTATGTCTAGGCTAAGGGCCTCGTTCGGAATCTGGATTGCTGAGTGGGCAGGGCCGAGTATCCTGCGATATCTCTCGGTTCTTCTCTGGGCTGGGTTGCGCTATAGGATATCTGTTTAGAGAGTTGAGAGAGTCAAGCTACTAAGCTCGGCTAATTGCCGAGTTGGGCCTTAAGCCTTGACTCGATCTGATATTTCGGCACTGCCCCAATAATTCCGTCGACCGGCTGCCCATCACGGAAGATCAGGAGCGTGGGAATGTTTTGAACTTGGAACTCACCAGAAGTCAGAGGGTTCTCGTCCACGTTCAACTTGCCGAATGCCACGCGGCCAGAGTAATCCTTGGCTAGCTGTTCAACGATAGGGGCGACCATTCTGCAGGGACCGCACCATGCGGCCCAAAAGTCCACGACCATCAGTGGATATTTTGAGATCTCTGACGAGAAGGTCGCATCTGACAAGATTATCGGTTTGCCATCATATTTTTCTGCTGATTGAAGCTGGGCCCGCGTCCTGCGCATCATATCGACCAATTTTTTCTCCTTTATGCTCTCGAGTTCAGGGTCGTCGCCCGACATACAACTACACTCCGTTCGTGAACGCTACCCTATGAAGGGTATCTCGCCCTCTTAAGCTCCTCGCCTAAGACGGACCCGTCAAGGTTCCTTTTCAGTCGCCTTTGTGGTCCAGCGGGTCATCTTTGCCTGGAGAATGTCCAGAGGCAAAGCCCCATCGTCCAAAAGTTCATCGTGGAATTTTCGAATATCATAGCGCTGTTTCATTCTCTTCTCGGCCTTGGCTCGGAGTTCTCGTATCTTCAGCTCACCGATCTTGTAGGCGAGTGCTTGTCCTGGCCAGGCGATGTATCGGTCTACCTCTGAGACTATGTCTTGCTCGGAGCTGGCTGTGTTGTTCTTGAGGAACTTGATTGCCTGGTCTCTCGTCCATTTTAGACTATGAATACCCGTATCCACTACCAATCGCGATGCTCGCCATGCTTCTGCTGTGAGCCGGCCGTAGTCAGCGAGGAGGTCTTTGTAGAAGCCCATCTGCTTGCCAAGCCATTCTGCGTAGAGAGCCCAGCCTTCGATGAAGGCGGTGTATCCGCCGTGGCGTCGGAACTTGGGAAGATTCGTAAGTTCTTGTTGGACTGCGATTTGGAGGTGGTGGCCTGGAACTGCTTCGTGGTAGGCGAGAGCCTCCATCATGTACTTCGGCCGGGTCTCAGGCTTGTACGTGTTAACGTAGAAGTATCCGGGTCGGGAACGGTCCTCGGGCGGCGCATAGTAGTAGGCAGCAGGTGCAGCGTCTGCCCGCCATTCCTCGATTTCCCTGAAATCGTACTTCGCTTCAGGGAGCCTGCCGAAGAACTCGGCGAGTCTGGCGTCCATTTGTCGGAGGATTTGCTTGAATCCGTCGAGGAGGTCTTGCCCCGTGGTGTAGAAGTTCGACTTGTCCTTCCGAAGTGTTTCATTGTATTGTTGGAGGTTGCCTTTGAACTGAACCTTTCTCAGGATCACGCCAATTTCTTTATTGATTCGAACGAGCTCCAGTTTGCCTAGTCGATGAATCTGGCTGGGCGTGAGACGGGTCGTAGTGTGAAGGCGGATATTGTAGGCGTACATCGCTCGGCCGTTGGGCATGGACCAGACTCCCGGATGAGTCCGGGATTTCGGTAGGTATTCTTCTCTGACAAATTTGAGAAGCTTCGTGTAAGCAGGGACAACATAGTTCTGTATCGCTTCGCTCACATCTCCTGCCATCCTATGTCCTTCGACACTAGAAATTTCCGACGGGATTCGGTCGATCGGCTTGTAAAGTTCGCTCTTGTCAGGTAAGGACACGATCTGAGCTTCTAGTTGGGGTATGATCTTCTCGACAACGCTTCGAGGCTGAACAGTCTTCTTCTCTATTCCAGTCTTGAGATTTTGGATTGTCTGGTCGAAGACCCTCCGAAACTGTGTCAGTCGACTAATGTAGTTCACGTAGTCTTGCAGAGTCTTGAACGGGTGATAGGTGATTAGTTGAGGGAGGTCGATGTGTGGTCCGGTCTGCTGGGTTATCGGCAGAAGATACGGATGATATTCTGCGCCCTCAATCTGCAATGTTAGTTCTCGTTTGAAGAGGCCATAGTTGAGCCGGTCTTCTCCGCTAGTGGGTTTCTTGAAGCCCTTGAGCTCTGTCAGGTATTTTCTGAATCGGCCGACGCGCTGTTCGTAGGCTTCCGCGGAGACGTCTTCTAGCCAGTTATCGTAGCGGTGGTCTCCGAGATATGTCGCGAAGGTCGGGTTCTCCTTGAGGACGAATTCCCAGTAATCCTCGTACAAACGGTTGAGTGATGTAGCCTCGCTTTCGGGACTAGCCATTAACTCACCTTGCCGAACTTTGATGGATCTTCTCGCAGGAAGAATAGAGGAATGAGTAGGAGAAAGCACATGACTGCGCCCGCGATCCAAGCAGCCGAGTAGTTTAATGATCTTGCGAAATATGAGAAAACTAACGGAGGCCAGAAGGAGCCTGTCAAGGAGATGCTGTTAACCCAACCGATCGTGAGGCCTTCATACTCTTTCTCGACCCTGCTGAGATCCTTGGCTGCGGCAAAGTTGATCGTAGACGCGGGTCCGACCGCTATCCCACCCAGTACCGCTCCCGCGGCTGCAGCAGAGAGCATTGGCGCTGACGCAACTAGAAGAGCAGAGGTCATTCCTAGCCCGGAGAGGATGAGTAGGCGCCTCGGTTTCCTCGTGCGATCATAGAGTCTTCCTCCCCATAGAGATGTGTAGATCGGCAGGACAACAATCATCGCTGCGACTATGCCTGCGATTGCCGCGGTTTCTCCTAGGCTTGCTTGCAGGTAGTATGCCATGAAACTCGAGATCAGAACGCTTCCGAGGTTCGAGCCAAGAGATCCGAGCCCCAACACAATCAAGTTCCTATCGCTCAGAATCTTGCCAAGCTTACCACTGGAAAATCTGAACTGAACATTCTCCCCATCTTTAGGGACGAGAGCAATAACCATCAACCCTGTGAGCACTCCGAGTCCTCCGCTCAGCACAAGGGTAGACCGCCAGCCCGCGACAGTTGCGAGGAGAATCCATCCGAAGAGGCCGAACAACCCCCCTATGTCGAATGCAGAATTAATTAGCCCGACGCCAGTGCCGGATTTTCCTCCGAGAAATCTAGTCATAATCACTACCGAGGGTGCGAATACGAGTGCCATTCCGGCTCCCACGATGAAACGGAGTGTTGCGACCTCAAGGATGGCTGATGATATGGAAGTACCTAGCACGGCTATGGACGAGACGAGTATTCCTAGTGAAACGGTTCTCTTGGGGCCCCATTTCGCCGCGAGTATTCCGCCCGGGACCTGCATTATTCCAACACCCAGGTAGAAGCTCGAGGTCAAAGTTCCGAGACCTGAGACGCCGCTGTTGAGGTCGGCACTCATCAGGTAGAAGATCGCGCCGATGTTCAGCCAGTTTATCGCATAGACGATCCGAGCGGCAACAAGGGCGATGACTGCCCGCTGTGGTGAAACCTGAGCCGACAAATTTTCAGGAGCTAATTAGAAAAAATGTTCTTGGTGAAGATTATGATAGTGCTGGGTCTCACGAAATTATTGTCATGCGGGTCTTCTCTTCCACTTTTGTCCCGACGTAACGGTCGCTCCACTTCTGACTCATCTCACCGTGCGTCCCCAGTCCAACAGCTACGTCGATAAGGAGAAGGACCCAGTAGATCTTACTGACGTTTCTGATAAGACTGCTTCGCATGTCCATTGGTTTTCCATCAACTCTCTGTACCTGCAGACCCATGATCTCTTTGCCCAAGGTCCTCCCGTAGAGTCCTTCCGCGAGGAAGAAGTAGAGGAAGACGACTAGAGGTATTAGTCCGCCAAGCGAAAGACCCCACCACGCAGTCCACCATGCTGGAAATGCCCCTAGAGTCGTGGATGGGAAGCTCAAACCGATAATGAATGGAACCGACACGGCGATTGCAATGATTGCTAGTACGACCGTGACAATAACTGCGTCGATGATGAAAGCGATTAGTCGCCGGGCCCAGTGGTTCTGGACATTCTTGTCATCCCTGAGCAATTCGAAGCCTGTTGGAGACTGGACGCCCATCGTGCCCCGAACAGATGCGCCGCACTTCGAACAGAAGGCTGCGTCTTCTCGAAGCTCGCTCCCACACTTCCAACAGTATACCAAGGGATACTCGGAAGTTCGAGCCTCTCGTCATGGGCTTAAACTTGACGCCGCAAGGGAGGTCGACGTCCTCATAGAGGCGTCAATAGGCGCTCCAGCGGCCGCCAGATAATGACGAATTGGAGCCTGTACTCGGCTTGTTTATGGCTTGGTTACTATCATTCTAAACCGTCAGCGGAGGGCGGAGCGTGAATAGTTCAGGGGAACAGCCAGCCTTGCGATTAGTAGTCGTATCGAACAGGCTACCGTTCACAGCGAGTAGCAAGGATGGCAAGCTGGCTTTTCGCGCAAGTCCAGGCGGACTTGTCACTGGACTAACTGCGTATCTGGAATCGTCCAGACAAGGCTCCCCCCGTCGAGATTACTTGTGGGTTGGCTGGCCCGGCATCGAGGTCGATGAGGGGTCTCAGGACAAACTGAGGTCAAAAGCCGCCAAGCAACAGGCCTCACCGGTCTTTCTAGACGCCAAAACAATGGACGGGTTCTACCACGGATTCTGCAATAGCACGATCTGGCCCTTGTTCCACTATTTTCCCACGTATGCCAAGTTCGACGAGAACGACTGGGCGCAGTACGTCAAGGTAAACGAGGTCTTCAGAGACTCACTACTGAAAGTGATCCAGCCAAATGACACTGTCTGGGTCCACGACTATCATCTCATGCTTCTCCCTCAGCTTTTGAGGGAGAAGATGCCTGATCTTCCCATCGGATTCTTCCTCCACACACCCTTCCCATCGTACGACGTGTTCCGCACACTCCCGACGAAATGGCGCAGAGCCATACTGGAAGGCATTCTCGGAGCTGACCTCATCGGATTCCACACCATCGACTATACACAACACTTCCTCAGATGCATACTCCGCATCCTAGGAATCGAACATAATTTTGGCCAGGTGCTCATCGACGGGGAAAGAGCCCTGAGGGTTGACACCTTCCCTATGGGCATTCACTACGAGCAGATTCGGGATAATGTGAAGAGCGACACGGTGCAGCAGGAAGCCCGAGCACTCCGGGATAGACTAGGCAATCCTAAGGTCGTTCTGTCCCTTGACAGGCTTGACTATACGAAAGGGATCAAACACCGTCTCGAGGCCTACTCGACTTTTCTCGAGCGGTATCCTCAATGGCTTCGAAAAGTGGTCCTCATGCTCTCGGTCGTCCCTTCCCGGCTGGGATCACAACATTACGAGCAGATGAAAGAGGAGATCGACAAACTAGTAGGGAGCATCAACGGAAGATTCGGGGCAATCGATTGGAGCCCGATAGTCTATCGATACCGGTTCCTGCCGTATCACCAGTTGTTGAGCCTCTTCGCTATGAGCGACGTGGCTCTAGTAACCCCCCTGAGAGACGGCATGAATCTGATCGCGAAAGAGTATGTCGCGTCGAGGGCCGATCAGAAAGGGGTCCTAATTCTGAGCGAGATGGCAGGAGCCTCGCGAGAGCTGGGTGAGGCCCTCATTGTCAATCCCAGCGACGAGTCCGAAATTGTAGATGCACTCAAGACTGCTCTGGAAATGCCCGAAGACGAACAGATACGACGCAACCAGGTAATGCAGAACAGGCTAGGACGTTACGATGTCATACGATGGGGCGAGGACTTTACGGGCAAACTACACTCTGTCAAAGACCAGCAGAGAAAGTTCAGCGCTCGGCTTATGGACAAGCCAACAAGAGAGAAGTTGATCAAAGATTACACTAATTCCGAGAAAAGAATTCTATTCCTAGATTACGACGGCACACTATCCCCCTTCAAGGAGCGACCTGAGACCGCGGTCCCAGGTGCGATTCTCCTCTCCACACTCAACGCACTCGCAGAAGACCCACGAAACAACCTAGTAATCGTGAGTGGTCGTCATAGAGATCTCCTGCACAAATGGTTCGGATCCCTGAGCGTAGGAATCGTCGCTGAACACGGGGCGTGGATTAGAGAGAAGGACAAAGACTGGCTACCAGCGATCAAGGTGGAAAGCAACTGGAAGGAGAAGGTCCGACCCATTCTCCAGAACTATGAAGATCGGCTTCCCGGTTCTTTTGCCGAAGAGAAAGAGTTCTCCCTAGTCTGGCATTATCGAGCCGCAGACCCGGAACTGGCCTCGGTACGCTCGAAAGAGCTTGCAGATGAGCTAGGATATTTCACTGAGAACACTGAACTCCAAGTCTTGCAAGACAGTAAGTCGATCGAAGTGAGAAACGTCGGGATCGACAAGGGAATGGCCGCGAAGCTACTCCTTTCCGAGAAGACATTCGACTTCGTTCTGGCCGTGGGTGACGATTTGGCTGACGAAGAACTCTTCAAGGTTCTTCCCGAAAAATCCTATTCGATCAAAGTAGGACTCGCAAAATCCTACGCTAAGTTCAACCTGAAAAACCATCGTGACGTCATTCAACTACTGACTGATCTTGCCAAGACGGTCAACGTGCCCTAATTGCTCGTTTTCCTTGCGGCTCCTGCTCGTTTCCAGACCCTGAAAATAGAGCCTTCTAGATTCAAAGCAGCCCCAAAACCTAAAACAAAGCCTGAATCATAACAATCAACAATGCAACCCCCCTTCTGGGGGGGACCTCTTGAGATCAGATTGGACAAATTCTCACTTCGATTGTCTGCCTGGCCGACGGAAGCTCCTGTGATCGGCCTATCCTTGGCAATGATCTGGTTCCCCCGTAAACCAAACGTCCTGCAGATTTAGCAGGACTCTCTGAGATGTATGAGGCCGCCTTGCTTAGTCATCGACCGCTGATCTTGTTCGATATTGCTTTGGCATATCGGATCAGTCCAGTCTTCCGCCGTGCCTCTTCAAGATGAACGCTCGCGGTTATCAGTCCCATGTGAGTGTAGGCCTGAGGAAAATTTCCCAGCGCTTCGCCAGTCTTTGGGTCGATCTCTTCAGAGTACAGTCCAAGATGATTGCTTCGCTTCGTCAACTGGTTCAAGAGTCCTTCCGCCTCCCGAAGCTTTCCCAGTCTAGTCAGACAGTCGACCATCCAGAAGCTGCAGACTGTGAAAGTGCCCTCTTTTCCTAGCTGGCCATCGTCCACCTTGTATCTGTAAATCAGATCCTCCTCAGACAATTCTTCCCGAATCCGCTGGATGGTCGCGCTCATCTTCGGATCCTTTGCCGGAAGAAACCCTACAAGGGGCATGAGAAGATTCGCGGCGTCCAAGTCCTCTCCTCCAAAAACCATAGCGAAAGCCTTCTTCTTCTCAGACCATCCCTCGGAGAGGATGTGACTCTTGATCTTCTTTCTAACTGGCTCCCATCTCTGCCAGTCCTCGTCATACCCGAGCTCCCGAGCCATCTTGATCGCCCGATCGAGAGCGACATAGCACCACATCGTCGACTCCACAAACATCTTCGGCTGCCGGATCTCCCATATCCCACTGTCAGGACTCTGCCATTCTTTCAATGCCTGGTCCGCGGAATATCTGACGAGGTTTTCGTAGACCTGACTGGTCGTCCATCCTAACGTATGGAGGAAGTAGACGTAATCTGCTAGGATTCCGTATACGTCTAGTTGCAGTTGCTTTGAAGCTGCGTTGCCAACTCGGACAGGGCTTGACCGCCGATATCCTTCAAGATGGTCGAGAGTGGTCTCAGGTATCTCCCTCTCGCCGCCGATACCCATCATAATCTGCAGTTTCTCCTTTGAATGTCTGCGAAGATTGGTGAGCCATCTTGCGTAGTCCAAGGCCTCTCTGCTTGCTCCAGCCTCACTCAACGCAATAACCGAGAGCGCGTTGTCTCTGATCCAAGAGTATCGATAGTCCCAGTTTCTTAGAGTGCCAACACTCTCGGGGAGAGAGGTCGTGACTGCTGCAACCATAGCTCCAGTTGGAGCATACTGCAATAGCTTCAGGACAAGGCAGGATCTTACGACATTGGCACGGAAGGGTCCCTGGTACTTCACGTGCCCGACCCAGCGTTTCCAATAGGACAGAGTTTTGGAGAGCTTCTTGCTAGTCTCGTATCGCGTTGCGGGGATTGCCGGCTTTTTCCCCCACTTGAGAACGAAGACAGCCCTCTGACCCTTCGACAGTCTGAACTCATGAGTCAGAATATCGCTGTCCGCAACACGCAGCTTAACTGATGAGGCGAGATTGACCTGAATTCCCCGATTTTTTGCTGTGCATCCTTCTGCAGTCTCTAGTAGTGTCGTGTTTCCTCGAGCGTAATCTAGTCGGGGCTGGAAGATGATTCGAAGTCCAGCCTCACCTTCGACGCAGTCGACAATTCGGTGAAGTTCTTGGAATCCCTTCGCCTCACCTTTTTCCATGAAACAGGGCATGAAGTCTGTGAGCTTGATCTTTCCCTCCTTAGATTCGAAAATAGTGGAGAGCACGTTCGTGTCGCCTTCGTAACTCTGCTTTGTCGTGGAGTTCTCAGTAGGAGACAACTGGAATTTTCCACCCTTCCGCACGTCAAGTAGGGCTGCAAACACGCTCGGAGAGTCGAACCGTGGGGCACAGAACCAGTCGATAGAACCGTCTAGTGCTACAAGGGCTGCAGTGTGCATGTCTCCAATGACTCCGTAATGGCTGATCGGCTTGTAGTCGACCGCCGAGCCTGGTCTGTCAGACATGAATCAATGACCGCTGAGAGGACCATAGCGTCGAAGAATCGAGTCTCAAAAGCGCTTCGAGACTTAGGCCGAGATCGATGAGGTTCCGGGTCATACGAGGCTCTATATTGGGCATTTGGGCTAATGGGTGGGCCTGCTCTCCTGGGGGGCCAGGCGTGCCGCTAGTCTTTGGAAATATGAGCCGAAGCGCTTTCTGCTAATTCCTTCAGTTCTGGGCCAATGATCTGCATGATACGCCAGCCTTCTCGAAACTTTGAGCCTAGATGTTGATACACATCAATCGCGGGCTTATTCCAGTCAAGCACCTCCCATCGCAAGCCATAGCACTGCTCGGCAATCGCAGTCTTCGCTAGACGTGCCATTAGTGCTCTACCGATGCTCTTGCCTCGAAACTGGGGTCGCACGAAGAGATCTTCGATGAAGATTCCAGGTCGTCCCTGCCACGTAGAGTAGTTGTAGAAGAAAAAGGCCATGCCCGCAGGCTCTCCATTCCATTCTGCAATGATCACCCGAAACTTCGGGTTGGCTCCGAACCCGTCGCGGCGCAGATCTGTCTCGGTACAGGATACAGCGTTCGGTGCCCGCTCGTATTCAGCCAACTCTCGAATGAACGACAGTATTAGCGGAATATCTTCGGGGACTGATTTACGAAGCTTCAACATAGCGAACGATCCTCTTAGGCATCGGAATTATGTAAGATTGATCCGTTACGGAAAAATTTTCCAGCCCTAAATCGAGTCCAATTATCAGGACTGTTTTAATCATCAGACCCGTGAGTAAAGAAAAACCAGCCAGAACCTTGAACCCTGCCTCTTGCGACGGTTGAATCCCGACTCTCGCAGAGTCTTGTCAATAGCCCCTAACGGATGCATGTAGAACAGAACGCCGCCACTTCTTCTCTGGAAATAGTTCACGACTTTCAAACCGAGTCGAAAAGGAATTTTGGTGATGCCTTCGTCCTTGGGGACCGTAAAACCCACCATGACCCTGCTCGCCTCTATGGCGTTCTTCAGCACGGGCCTCCAATCGGAATAGCAACATAGCATCTTGTCCATAACCACGATATCCGATCCTGGCAGCTCGCTCGTCGCCCCGTTTCCCAGCTGAAACTTGGCTCGGCTCTCAAACCCGTTAGTTTGGGCCAATTCATTGGCGACGCCGATCATCTTCGGAGAGAGGTCGAACCCGACGGCGTTGCTGGCCCCTTCCTTCAGCAGCTCGAATGAGAGGCCCCCTGCGCCACAGCCAAGGTCGAGAACAGATCTGTCTCGTATGTTGTTATCGAGGATGAATCTGAGGAGTAGCTTGCTACTTCGCGATAATCCCTTGTTCTTGTAACGCTCGCAGAACTCGCACGCGTCACCGTCAAATTCTTGGGCGATCTTGTCTATCTCGACCGAGCTTGGATCCACAGGAATCGCTTCCTAACCAATTCCATACGCTCTTCTCTAAGTTTTTCCTGGAACTACCAGGACCTGTAGGTCAAGCCATCCTAGCATCTACCGTCGAGGAGTGAATTAGAAAAAGAGGGCGGAAGAGGTAGTGTTTCGTCCGGAACTACGAGGTCTGGTAAGCTACCGCAACTTGGGGTAGTGGTGAGCCGTCAGACTGGGTTGTCAAGGTGTCGTCAGTGTAGATTATCGCAGCTAAGCCGTTGGTCGGGTTTATCTCATCTTGGAAGAGGTCTAGAAGATTACGTGTTCCTCGCTGGCAGCCAATGCCGTTCGTGCATATGACTCCTACATGGTTGGGATGGCTGGTAACAACCGTCTGTGCGAAGTGAATCCCACCATCAGTGCTCCGAGCCATGTACACGTTCCAGACTGCGCTGGGATCATCTTTGATGGAAGCACTCGTCCCATAGTAGACATAGTCAACCGTGCTACCTCGAGCGGCAATCCAAGGAAAGACAGCTGTTACAGCTGGAGCTGCATTGACAGTTATGGAGCTTGTCCAGCTCTGGGCTTGGTCGGTTGATTTGGAGAGGAAGACGTTGTGGGCATCAGACCATCCAGCGTAGAGGTTCCCGCTCAGCGGGTCTGCCGCGAGGTCAGGGAAGACATTGTTCAATGCAACATTCGGAGTTCCCGAGAAGACCAGTGTTGGAGTCCATGTTTGGCCCATGTCGGTGCTCCTTGACACGTAGATGTTGTTGAAGTTGGCGTTCGTCCCCTTCTGCAGTCCTCCAACGCCCGAGGCATAGACATCGTACACGTTGTGGGTTACTGGATCCGCTATGATCTTTCCCTGGTCGTTGTTGAAGGTGGAGTTGCCGGTCGCTCCGGCTTGGCCGACTATTGGGTCGCCTACGCGGTGGAAGGTGATGCCATCGTCGTCGGACCGTTGGACATGAATCGTTGTGCTAGAGCCCGAGTCGTGATAGGAAATGTAGACGTGAACTCCGTCAGATGTGATCCACGGACGATCAGCTTGGGTCGTGTCAATGATCTGTGAGATGCAATGGGCAAAATTGCCGGAGAAGTCCGCGTTGGGGCAGCTGATGGCCGATACTCCAAGCTGGGTAATCTTGGTTTGCGGGTTGAAGAAGGCCAACAGAGTCGTCGCATGCAGAGTGCCTGTTGAGCCAAGGTCTACGTCCGCGTCCTCTCCTCCACCCACCCCGGGTGCGAGGGAGGCGTCGATTTGACCCTGGAATACCGGAGTCTGCCCAAAGGATGCTTTCCAAGCGTTGGTAGCGAACTGGGTCCAGGAGAGTGAGACGAAGACTGTGGTGCCGTCTGTTCCGATGGAGAGTTCAGGCTCACTGCCCCCGTCAGGTCGGATAAGCGGTATATTGACGAAGGAGGGCGAGGTGGATTTTCCGTGCACGGTGACTGGTATGGCGATTGTAACGATCAATGCTAGCGCGAATATCATGGGAGATGTTTTCATACTATCTCGCTCGTTGCTTTGAGCACGCTAAGACTGCTTCATATTGCTTTCGGAAAAGTGAATATTAGTAACCAGAAATCGCCTCAGTGATGGGGAGATGTTGAAGAGTGAACTATCGTAAGCTGGGGAGTTCCGGACTCAGACTGAGCGAACTCTCGTTGGGTGCCTGGGTGACTTATGGTGGGCAAGTGGGTGAGGAGGTTGCAGTCAAGTGTATGTCGGCTGCTCACGATGCTGGCGTGAACTTCTTCGATAATGCCGAGGCCTACGCTCACGGGAATGCTGAGACGGTTATGGGGAACGCGATCAAACGCCTGGGTTGGCGAAGAGAGAGCATCGTCGTCTCCAGCAAAGTCTTCTGGGGCGGAGACGGACCCAACGACAAGGGATTATCCAAGAAACATGTCTACGAAGCATGCCGAAACTCCCTTCGAAGACTTCAACTAAACTATCTTGATCTATTCTTCTGCCATCGTCCTGATTCGAATACGCCGATCGAGGAGACGGTCCGGGCAATGGATGATCTGATTCATCAGGGTCTAATTCTCTATTGGGGAACCTCTGAATGGAGTGCCGCTGATATCATGCGCGCTTATGGAATAGCCCGAGAACTCGGACTAACACCTCCAACAATGGAACAGCCACAATACAACATGCTTCACCGGGAACGGGTTGAGGTAGAGTACCTACCACTGTATCGGGAGATTGGACTTGGAACCACGATCTGGAGCCCACTAGCTTCGGGACTGCTGACTGGGAAATACAAGAACGGTATCCCTCCTGGCTCGCGAGCTACGGTGGAAGGGTATGGTTGGCTAAAGGAGAGTCTGATAACCCTCGAAAATATTGCGAAAGTAAATCAGCTGGAGCCAATCGCAAAAGACTTGGGTTGCAGTATGGCGCAGTTAGGACTGGCTTGGTGCCTGAAAAACCCACACGTGAGCACTGTAATGTCAGGGGCCAGCCGACCAGAACAAGTGGTCGAGAACATGAAAGCAATAGATGTGGTAGACAAACTGGACTCTGGAATAATGGAACGGATTGACGACGTTCTTGGAAACAGACCAGACTCGGATGAATCCTGATTCAAGCTAGCTGTTGACAGACGTTGACTCTAGTCTCTTCTGAATTGGGAAGGAAGTTCGAAGAAATAAGGCGTGGAATGATACTTAACAGAGGCGCTGAGACTTCATCTACTAACGTCAACGGCTAAGGTGTTCCGCTATAGTCGAGCCAGGCGAATTGCTCCACGTCACCGAGGCTGACGTAAGAAATCTTCTCCCGTTCCCAAAGGCCATTGAGCTGGCGAGAGAAGCATATCTGAAACTCGCCAATGGGAAGGCGCTAAATCCTGAGCGAGTCTGGTTGACCGTTCCTAACGCAGCTTCGATGTTCTTCATGCCAGCACATGTCTTTGGACAGAGAACAGTCTCCGTCAAGATTGCCCGCCTCAACGCCCAGAACTCAACAGTCTCCCTTCCCACTGTAATGTCTGATGTCCTCGTATACGATTCCCAGAGCGGAGTCTTGCTTGCGGAGATCCCCGGCGGGAGCTTGACCGCGATTCGGACCGCTGCGAGTTCTGCGGTGGCGACAGATGTTCTGGCGCGAAGGGATGTGGAATGCTTAGGGCTGTTGGGTGCGGGTCGCCAAGCGGAGGCTCACGTCCCTGCAATTCAACTAGTGAGGGACATATCCCGAGTAGTAGTCTATTCAAGAGACAAGGGTAGGCGGGAAGCCTTTGCTCGACAGATTTCGCGAGACTGCAAAGTAGAGGCGTCAGCCGCGAGTTCTCCTGAGAAAGTCGTGAAAGAGGCTGATCTGCTCGTAACAGCGACCACGTCTCATACTCCTCTATTCAAGGGAGAACTGGTCGAGAACGGCTCACACCTAAACGCAATAGGAGCTGCAGAACCCGACGCGAGAGAGGTTGACACAACACTAGTCAAGAGGTCCATTCTAGTCGTAGATTCGCGGGAGCAGGCGATCTCGACGTACGGAGATATTGTCATTCCGATAAGAGAAAAAGCGATTGAGAAGACCGACATTCGAGCAGAGCTGGGAGAACTGCTCACAGGTAAATACTCGATACATCCAAGCTCGAATGATATTACGTTGTTCAAATCTGGAGGACTGGCTGTACTCGACGCGATGGTTGCGGACCACATAGTCTCACGGGTTGGGAGAGGCGATCTTTAGAGCCGCTTGCAAAGGCTTGCCTCAAGGTCTAATTCTGAAGAAATAGGGTTAGGTCTAGGACTTTCGTATCTCAGATTATCGCAAAGACTGCTTAAAACATGGACAGTCTATAGGGATATTCCGGCAACTGTGACCGTGACTGTCACGCTTGTGGTATGAGAAACGTTTCCGCTAGTAGCAGTGATGGTCACAATGTACGTTCCAGGTGTGGTGAGGAGTGATGCCGATACTGTTAGAGTTGCGGAGGCAGTCCCGCTGGGTTGTAGATTCACCGCGGATAAACTAAGAGCCGCTGTCGGTTGGGCAGGCGAGAGCCCAGCAGTAAGGCTTGCGGGAGCTACTTTTGCTGTGAGACTCACACTACCAGAGAAGCAGTTGACGCTGGTCAATGTCAATGTCGAGGTGCCGGAAGATCCGATCGAGATGGATAGCGAGGTTGGGTTGGCGGCCACTCCGAAATCGACGATGGCTACGGAGACGGTTACTGCTCGTGTCAGACTCCCGTTCGTGCCAGTTACCAGAATGGTGTAATTACCCATAGATGATGCAGCAGTGGCAATGGTCAATTTAGAGTCGGCAATCCCGCCCGAGGCGACCGTGACATTGGATGGGTTCATTGTTGCGGTGGGAGGAGCGCCGACGGTATTGGAAGTGGATGATACGGTTGTTGAGAAGGAAACACTCCCCGTGAACAGGTTGAACGTGTTGACAGTAATGTCGGAATTTGCAGACTGACTGGATAGGACAGCTAGGCTACTGGGACTGGCGCTTAACTCGAAATCTGAAGACGTGTTTGAGATTCTCCAAGCCGTTACAGGATGTATCTCCCACCCGGAAAAGTTATGATCCGACTCGTTCATGTGGTCGGGGTCCCAGAAAACGAATCCTTGGATGTCAATAAGCGATTTGTAGGCTGCTGTCTGCGCCACTAGTGTATTGTTGTCGCAAGCAGTGTTCGGGCCGCAGTACGATGCTCCTTTCCAGTCATGATCTATCTCCGCGTGAAGTTGATGCATGCAGCCTGTAGTATTCGTTGAGTCGCACGTGCCGTATCCGGGAGTCAAGATGTTGAATGTTGAGTCGGATTGCCGACCGTTAGGATACTGTGAGCCCCCGTTTATTGGCATAAAGCTGGTATTCCAGTCCTCCTCAGCGCGATAGCCTCGCTGGACGCCGTTGACCTGGACGAACGCCGATACTATCTGACCATTCGCGTTGATGATTGTGCAGGAAGGTCCCGGAGATGTCCATCCCTGTGGAGTGGAAGAAGAGGGAGTCAACCATCTCTTGGTATTATCGGGCCCATAGGGCGACGTGATTCCAGGATTGAAAACGCTCCCGCCCTGTGTAGCTCCCCCTTGAGGTCCAGTCTGGTTTCCGACGATCTGTTCAACAGTCACCAGTGTGGGTGTACAGTTAACGTTCGGGTTCCAAGAAGTCAACCCAGTTGAAGGGCTAGCCATCGCGCTTGCTGGAAATAAGCCTAGGTGAGCCGGGATCAAGATAGCGGCCAAGAGCCCGCAGGTGAGAACCGTTACTATGGTCTTCTTGTCCAGAATATTCGTTGTCTAGCGCCTTCCTAACTCTCATGTTAAGCCTCTCCGGGCGGATATTTGAGCCGAGCGTCTACAGTGTGTTGGGATAGCACACTTTTCACGGCAATAGTGTGCAAACTGACACTTGGTTTGATATTTCTACCATAATGTAGACAAGCGAAGAGATGCAAAGATCATGCAACATTAGACGACCTTATTCTTGTAGGAATGGAAGAC
>DASPWZ010000015.1:0-10912 GCA_035637535.1 Candidatus Dormiibacterota bacterium | reverse complement strand
GCGAGCCCTTCGGTACATCCTTCAATGAAGGCTCTCCCGTATCCACTCAGTGCCTGGGCGATAGTAGACGAATCTTACAGTATTCTATACGGCCACGAGAATTGGAAGATGTACAATGGGCTTGAGTTTGACGAGAATTTCATGAAGAATGTTGCTGAACAAAAGGCCATACACGCTGAGCTGTTCCTCTCATCTTCTCGTCGTCCGAGGAGGCTCTTCCTCAAGTGTGTTAGCGATGTTTCTGAGTCTAAGAAGACCCCGATCGCCCTCGAACTCGACAAGGCTAGGTCGGAGAAGGTTGTGTCGAAGAAGGGCCGATTCCACGGAAGACCTGTAAACTGGAAGAGCTGGCGACAGTTCAATGCGAGAGCAGATGCAAAGAGCAGAAAGCAGGTCTACGACGATCTCGTGAAGAAGACCCCCGCGATAAGACCCCTCATCAGAGCCTTGTTTCAACAGTCCTGGAACGTTCACAAAAAATATGGGATAACGCCCTTACGGAGTTATCTGGAGAGCGAGCGAATAACTCTGCCCGAGCTCAAGGAGCTGGTCCAGAAACTAGGATCGGCAGTTAGGAAACCGTTCAGAGTTGCCTTACAGGATTTTTCGCTTGAGATCAAGAAGGCTCCTCCCGAGTACTATGACGACTTCTACTATTTCAGAGGAAGAATATTCAGACCATTGGACAAGATCTTCGCGAAATTCGATCCGGCCGAAATGCCCATTCGACAGCTCAAGCGTTTTGGTTTCAATACGAAGAAGATTCATGTCGATGTTGAAGATCGGCCGAAGAAGACTCCATCCGCGGTGGCATTCTTCGTCCAGATTCCCAACGATGCTAGGGTTCTTGTAAAACCGATCAGTCCATACACCGACATGGAAGCGTCCTATCACGAATTCGGCCATGCCATGCACGCCACCTCTGTGGACCCCAACTTGTCTCTCTGGGATCGCGAATCACTTTCTCACGGAGTGGCAGAGGTCTTCTCCACATTTCTCGAGAGTCTTGTCGAAGACGGCCTGTACCTTAGAAAGAAGTTCGGTCTGTCAGAAGAGCAAGTGACTCAAGTCCAGAAACGACGGAGGTTCATGGAACTCTTCTTCGTAGCCTTCTACGCTGCAAACTCTCTCATGAAAATCAGCTTCCAGGAGAAGATGCTATCAATGGATGAGGCGTCGGAATTGTATGCGAAGCTCTACAAGGAATACGTCGGATTCGACATACCCGGAGAATACTGGCAACTCCACCACGTAATGCCTGACTACGATCTCTATTCTCCGAGCTACCTTATAGCGGCGGTCAGAAAATCCGAGCTGATCAAGAAACTACGGAATCGACTTGGAGAGACCTGGTGGGATTCCACAAAAGCAGGGGACTATCTGAAGCAAATAATGAGCCCTGGAGCCAACATTGACCTCGACGAATTCTCCAAGCTGGATACAAGTCCGTTTCTCAGACCGATCCTGAAGCCAGAAAACTAAAGGCTTCTAGTCGCGCAGTCTGCCTAGTGGGGACGGGAAGTAGTCCAATGACTGGTGAGAAGCGGAATTCTACGAGTTCGAGCTTTCTAAACGGCCTACATTCCATGCTTGTCTTTGGAGTGCTGATCCAGTGCTATCTGAGATCCGAACGTCATTCCGCATTTGGAGCATTTGAACTGGCCCGCCGTCTTTGCTCCCGCCTTCCCCATCATTACCCCTCCAGCGGCGATTAGGGCTCCGACGACGGCCAGACCGATGCCGCCCAGCGGGTAGGTGCTGTGAGTGCGGCCTCCGATGAGGTTAGTTTGAGACGTGATGTAGTATGCGGCTATCCCCAAACCAACCAATATTATTCCTATCACGACGAACGATCGCTTCATGCGTATCGAGTGTGAAGGACACTTCAGCCGGTTCTTAAGCTCTATCGAAGATCCTGAGTTCGAGTTTTCCGTTTCGTGATGAAGGCAGACCCACCAGATCGTTTACTTTTTCTGCTGAGTTCCAGATAATTGGTGACAATTCGCAGAAATACGTATGCGAGTGTCGCTTTTCGACGTTCGGATGCGTAATTCACTGTTCAAGTTTAGAACAAAAACATGCTTTTAGACCCGGTTTCGACCCGCCGCGGCTTCGAAGAAAGAATGACAGAAACAATGTATCGACACGCAATGTCGACCGCCTTCAAGAACTGGCATAGCCTGGCACTAGCTGCAGTACTCTACGCCGTCAACGTGTTCCTGCTAAGCATAGGCAACGACATGATCACTAAGTCCGCCCAAAGTCTGGAAGGATGGGTGATCCTCGTCGTTTCAGGCTACCTGTTCATCGGAGCCGTCTATCTAGTCTCTGCAACTCTCACAGAGAACAGCACCCTGTCCGAGAGCTTCCCAGGAGTCATAGACCACTTCAGGACCTTCATCGTAGGGGCTATCGCATACGCTATCGGCTACTTCCTACTGTTCAATGTCGCTCCACCGCTACAAACGACTCAGACTCTAGCAGCTGCAGTTACATTGATCGTCGGCGGAGCCATATACCTGGTAGCTATCCTCGTCGCCGTAGCAGCCGCATTCGTAAGGCCGAAAAAGTAGCTCCAGCCCCGCGAGAATTCGATCCCTCCCTTTTTTCTTACCCTTCAGAGTAAACTGAGTAGGTTAGATGGGAACGGTTTCGTCCTACCATTTTTTATTTGGCTTTTGATCTCATATGACCCGCAAATCACCATTCGAGCCAACCAAGATGGCCTCTCTGAAAAAACGAATTCTTAAGCCCGATCTCTCAAAATACGATCCGTCGCCTCTCTATCTCTACACCGAAAAGGACAGCTTGAACCGCGTCACTGTTCTCAAAGAGACCGCCAAGGAGATCTATCTGATCGCCGGACGCTACTCTGGGGTCGAGGGGGACGCGAGGCTCTACACACCGTTGACTGATGAAGAGAAGGGAGAGATCGAGAGATACTTACGTGGCAGCCACAAGGACGCACTGATCAATCATCTCTGAGACAAACAGCACGAATAGACATTTCTATACGGATACCATCCGGGACCGACATGACCCCGCTTGACGAACTTGCAAAGCTGATCTCCGAAAAAGGCCGAAAGATCCTCGTCGCCCAGAACCCCGTCGACCTACGCACGCTACAGGGAGAGAATTCTGTCTTCATCCTCCAACTTCCCGAAGGGTCTTCCGCAGCGGGTGGGCGAGCCGGAGGTTTCGGTGAGCGACGGCTGGCGAAACTCTACTGTTTCCACTATTCCGAGGGCGCTTGTCGGAAACTCTACGAGGTAGACAGCCCCGAAAAACTGGAGAGGTTCGACCTGCCATACCATGCAGCCGGGACCCCGGTAATTCTTCCCGACGGTTCAGAGACCGTGATCTCGGGAGTCATCGATCCCGAATTCGTAGAATCCTATAAACAGATCGCATAATTCGACGATTTAGCGAGTCTCGATTTTCATCAGTTGCGAAGGCTTCGAGAGTATCACATACACGGTTGAGCCAGTAGACTCTCTAGTCAACCTTTTTTCCAAGGAGCTCCTCTCACTTGCTGAGAGATCTTTTGCGGCGTAGACCTCAACCTCAAGCGCATCTTCTCCCGCGCTCTTTCTCAACTGGCTCTTCAGGTATGCGACTGTTACCTGGAGTGCTTCCTCAGGCATCTTGGCAAGCTCTATGCTCGAAAGGCTTGTCGCTTGACCTTGCTTCTTCATTATCTCGCACAACTCCGAGACATTCGTGACATTGAGTGTCCGAGTTTCGTGCGTAAAGTCTCTCATTTGGAATGCCATCTCTCCGATGCGCTGTTTCTTCCACATTCTCGCGTGATCCTCTGGCGAGAGTCCTGTCCCAAAATCATAGTATTCCAGCGCTAGGCTGGCGTTGGGCATGAACTCGGCGACTATGTTCTTGCCCTGAAACCGAAAACTTGCGGTGCCTAATGCGACGGCCGGCTTTCCGGAATCGTCAACCGGAATTATTTCATCCTCGTTTTGGTAGAGATAGATTACCTTCTCTCGTGGAAGACTGGTCTGTACCAGGTATCTCTCGACAAGGTGGTCCTGATCTTCGAATATGGCTGGGTCTGGAAACAATCGGGCGAATCTAGCCACGACACGATAGCGATCGATCTTTGCCATGAGCCTCCAGCCTCTGTAGGATATTCGCAGAATGCGTTCATTAACCTGATTCCAACGATTGTATCTCCGTGGGACATGTCTCGGGAAGCTGAGAAGTACTTCGGAGAGGTTTCGGGAAGTTGGGACATCCTCAGAAAGAGCTTCTATGGTAACGAGGTTCGGGACGCAGTTCTCGCAGCGGCCAAAGTCCTGCCAAGCGACACAGTTCTGGATGCGGGTGCAGGTACTGGATTTCTTACTGAGGGCGCTGCCAAGATTGCTCGAAAAGTGATTGCTCTCGATTTCTCAGAGGCAATGACCGGCGAATCGAGGGTAAAGCTCGGAGGCAGGAATGTCGAATTCAAGATTGGAAACGTTGAGCAAATTCCGTTACCCGATGCGTCTGTAGATGCAGTAATCGGCAACATGATTCTGCACCATTGTCTCAACCCTGATGTTGCCGTCAAGGACATGGCTCGCGTGCTAGTACCTGGCGGAAGACTCGCTCTGTCTGATCTTCAACAACACAATTTCGAGTTTCTCCGAAAGGAACATGCAGACAGATGGCTTGGTTTCGAAATCTCGCGTGTTAGAACCATTTTGGACCAAGCCGGTTTCGCTGACGTAAGGGTCGAGGGACTGGAATCCTGCTGTTCAACAACGGTGGAGCACGGACAGGTGAAGATTCCAATGTTCTTAGCAAGTGGCCGAAAGCTGTAGTTGTAAGATCTAGCGAAGGACTTCTCGCTTGGCAAGCATGCGCTGGACGTGCGGGCCAGGTTTCAGCCTGTTTTCACGGTCGACAAAGACAATGTGGGGTTTCCAATTCTGCGCCTGTTTCTCGCTCATCCAGCCGAATGCTGTGATAATGACCTCGTCGCCCGGCTGAACCTTACGGGCGGCAGCACCGTTGACTGCTACGGTCCCACTTCCTCGCGGAGCTGAGAGTGCATATGTTGAGAATCGTTCTCCGTTGGTAATATTCCAGATGTCAACTTGCTCGAAGGGTATGATTCCCGCTGCCTCCATGAGGGAGGAGTCTATCTCGATACTGCCTTCATAGTTGATGTCCGCGCCCGTGAGCCTCGCTCTATGGATCTTGCCCTTGAGCATTCGCAGTTGCAACGCTTCTTCTCCTGGTAACTACGTTGTTAGTTGTGTGACTCGCTAGACTTGAATGATGGCTACGGTCTCTCTAGAGAGCTTAGGAGCCTTTGATTACGCGCATAGGGCTAATGGATTCGGGACTGGGAGAGATGCAGCCAAGGAGCAATCTTCCGATCAGCTACACTACTAGGTAATGATTTACATAGATAATCCACACGGGCGAATCCCATGAAATGGGTTACACGAGAGAAGGCGAAAGTCGACCGCATCGCATGTCCCTGGTTAATCAAAAAGTTCGTAGATAAGAACCCCGAATTCCTCTTCGTCCCACCCGAGACAATTCCGCAAGTCGTCAAAGACACCGGAGCGATAGCCTATGACGCGAAGGGTGTAGAACTGACCCACTACAAAGAGAACGGCGAAGAGCGTGTCAGCTTCGACGCTATCATCAAGAAGTACAAACTGACTGATCCAGCTCTTCTGGAACTGGCAAAAATAGTGAGAGGTGCAGACGCGAAAATCCCGAATCCACAGCCTGAGTCGGCGGGCCTAGAGGCAGCAGCGCATGGTTTCCGAAACCTTGCAAAGGACGACTTTGACAACATGCGACTACAATTTCCCACCTACGATGCCTTGTACAAGTACTGTCAGCTCAAGACTGAAGGAACTCAGAAGCTAGAATACAACGTCGCGCAACCTGCGCGGTAGGTCCCCGATTTCAGCCTCAAACAAGTAGGCTACATAGAACTACCAACACACAAGAAAAACGGCGGCTTCGACCACGCCGCCGTCCACGTCAAATCAGGGACGCTATACGTAGCTCACACCTCGAATGACGCCGTAGATGTGATCGACTCCCGACACGACAAATATCTCCGCTCAATTCCGGGCCTTCTTGGCGTGGCTGGCGTACTCGTCTCTAACGAGAAGGATTTGGTATTCACGTCTAACCGTGGCGAGAAGACTGTGGGTGTATTCCCTTATGGTCGAGAGGAGAAGCTGGAGAAGGTGAGGGTGGGAGGTTTTCCCAACGGATTGGCGTTCGACCCTTCAAGGAACACTCTTCTCGCAGCAAACGTATCCAAACATGATGACCCGGCTCCAATCACCGTCTCTATGGTTGAGACCAAGAAGAAGATTCTAACTGCCGACATCGTTGTGCCTGGAAGAACTCGGTGGACTGTCTTCGATAGCAAGATGGACCGTTTTTACGTCAACGTTTCCAATCCGCCCCAGATAGTCGCTATCGATAGTAAAGATCCTGACGGAATAGCAGCCAGCTACGATATTCCGGCGACGGGTCCCCATGGGCTCGACATTGACTCGGAGAATCGAAGGCTCTTCTGCGCCTGTGACCAAGGTGGCCTATTCACCGTCGATTTGCAGTCGGGAAGAGTTTCGCGCGCTTCAGACTTGACCGGTCCTCCTGATGTGATATTCTACAATTCCCGGCTCAACCACCTCTATGTGGCTATCGGAGAGCCCGGGACGATCGATGTCTTCGACACCAGCGCAATGAAGCTCATTCAGACAGTGAAGACGGATCTGGGAGGACATACTATTGCCTACAACCCAGAGACAGACAAAGTATACGCATTCACTCCGGCAAGTCATCGGGCGACAGTCTATCAGGACGCATAACCATCTACCTTGTTTGTCTTCAAGGTCGTCCGGGTCTTTCGGATCTGCGGGAGTGATGTGATATGTTTCAGTTAAGCAATATTCTATTGTCAGCACTCGGTTCGGCAGTACTCGTGTTCATTGTCCTCTTCTTCGGCTGGAAATGGTCCAAAATTCATTTCCGGTTCGCAGTCACCGCCCTTAGCACGTTTCTAGGCTATACAGCATGGAACCTGTTGCAAAACGCGACAGGTGCCGACTCCGTGCTAAATATTGACTGGCAAATCCTCCCTGTGAGTTGGTCTGACGTAGGTAGCGGTGTAGTGGCGTTTGTAGCGACAGTCATCGCTCTAGGTCTGTTGACCGACAGAGATGAGAAAGCTTGGAGGGTCATAGCTGCAGCAGGGATCGCCGGATTACTCTCTACACTAGTCGACCTCTTCTTCCTCTGACCATCCCAACAGACAATGCTTACTTCCAAATTACGCGAATTTGCTGGGTCAACCCAATTACCGGCAGGATTCTCTTGGTTTTCAGTGAGCTTACGAAAATAATGCTTTCAGTATGACCGGCTATGTGAATTTCAGTATGAGAATATGAGAAGACTCATGTCTCGTGATGAATGATGAGAGATGTCTACGACGTCGCAATCATGGGAATGGGGGCGGTAGGGACCGCCACGGGATTCTTGCTCACAGAATTCACTAACGTGCATAGTGTATTGTTTCTTGAAAAGGAAAGCAGTGCGGGCCAGATCGCATCCGATAGGAGAACAAACAGTCAGACTCGCCATCCCTTCGGGGGCGAGCTCAACTACACGCCGGACGTGATGAAGGCAATCAAACGATATTCTGACATGATCCCGTCTTACGCGAACAGCAAGTACGGGCGTGGGTACGACATTCTCAGGCACACGAAAAGCGGCATGGTCCTTGCAGTGGGAAAGAGCGAGAAAGACTACCTAAGGAAAAAATTCCACGACACCGTAAAGCCAGTCTTCCCTAATGCAGAATTAATGGAAGATAAAGAAGAGATCGCGAAACTAGAACCGTACATTGTGAGAGGGCGGAAGCCGGACGAAGAGATAGGAATAATCAAACTGCAGGCAGACATCGTTGATTTTGGCGAGTTGGCGAGATCGTTTGAAGAAAACGCACTCCAGCATCAAGACAAGAAAATCCATGTCAAGTTCAACACGAAAGTGAAACGAATACAAGAAGTCTCTGACGGCTATGACCTCCGCATTCGTAACGGCGGAAGTTTCTCGGCCCGATATCTCGTCGTCTCCGCCGGCTCGTACACTCTCTCATTCGCGAAACAACTTGGCTTAGGCGGCGACTACGTTGCCTTTCCCGTAGAAGGCAAATTCTACACCTCCCCTTCAGTAATTAATGGGAAGGTGTACACGTTTCAAGAAGAAGGCGTGCCTTTCGCAGCGACGCATGCCGACAGAGAGTGGGACGGCGCGGTTACCCGATATGGACCCACAGCGACGCCGACTTTGATGTTTGAAAAGAACAGGCCAGATATCAAAGAATTCATCGACAACCTTGACCCCGTACTTCTCGATACCGTCATATCAAAGAAAGCAATCCGAAACATCATGATCAAGAATATCGCATATTCACTACCAGGAGGAGGAAGGCATCTCTTCTGGAAATACGAGGCGAGAAAGATCGTGCCCTCGATACCATACTCTGATTTGAAACCAGCGCCGGAATTCGGAGGAGTACGCACCGTGGGCATCAACAAAAGAACACGAGAGGTGAAGCTCGGTGAGTTTACTCTCCCAGAGGTTCCTAAAGACGGAGTAAATATCTGTGCAAACATGGCGCCGTCTCCCGGCGCGTCCGGATCCCTCGGCATCGCCTACAAGAACGTGGCGAAAATTACAAAGGCATTGGGCTTAGAATTCGACGACGAAAAGTTTACGAAAGTTTTCGGGAAGTTGCCAGTGGTCTAAGGATCCATGTACAAAGATCTGGCGTCGCTGGGCTCAAGTGTTCGATAGTTCTTCTTGTTTGATGAAGCTCCGGACCGTGGCTCGAGAATGAGCAACGAACCAACTCCTGCGGAAGTCGCATCAGGCCAAGAGTCTGGAAAGGCTGAATCACGAACGTCGCTAGCCCGCACCCTCGGGCGTAGCACGGCGACGCTAATGACAGCCGCGATGATTATTGGCACGGGCATTTTTGGAGCGATAGGGTCAGCGACAGCAAAGGCCGGCAGCGGTATTCTCATTGCAATGGTTCTAGGAGGTCTCATTGCGCTGGCAACAGGAATCAGTGCCGCACAACTAGGAGTGAACTATCCGAAGGAAGGAGGAGCTTTTACATGGGCGCGCGAGTTCAACCATAAGACTATCGGATTCATTGCCGGTTGCGCATACCTCGGAAAGGGAATCTTTTCTCTGAGCGTGATTTCGCTCGCATTTGCAGCCTATTCCGTCCAAATAATACCAAGTCTACCTCTACAATTGTTCGCAGGCGTTGCGATCCTTGCCGTCGTAGTCCTCAACCTCTTCCATGTTCAACTCACAACCAAAGTGTTGATCACTCTCATGATTGTGAACGTATCTCTACTGGGACTCTTTGTCGCATTTTCGACCCCCGCCGTAAACCCCGGTCATTTCTCGAATCTCTTAGGAGATAACGGGCCTTTCGGCGTACTTGCTGGAGCAGCCATATTCTTCTGGACTTGGGATGGCTTCATGCGAACCGCCATCATGGCTGGCGAAATCAAGAATCCACAACGGACCGTTCCAGTTGCCATCGTCGGTGGTATTGCAGTTGCAGCAGTGGTCTTCCTCGCTGTCGCAGCAACAACCCTTGGAGTTCTAGGGTCTCAGTCGATGGGGACAGACGATGTGCCGCTCTTCAGAGCCGCAATACAGACTGTCGGGACCTGGGGAGGATTAGTGATTCTGGCAGCGGCTTGGACAGCAGCTCTAAGCGAGCTAATTGGCGATCTTCTAACCGCATCGCGAGTCGCGTACACGATGGGCGAGGCAAAAGAACTTCCGCACTGGCTAGGCTCGGTCCACCCGAAATTTCGTATTCCGCGAAATGCTGTTCTGACCATAGGCCTGATTGTTCTAGTCTTAGCTATGAGCTTCGACCTTCGAAGATTGTTGGCCGTTGCCAGCATCTTCACGCTTACCTGGTACATTATCACTCATTTCTCTGCCTTACAATTGCACAAAGAGCAGCGACTGACGACCCCTTTGTTCTCATGGGTCGGCCTACTCGGCTGCCTAGTGTTGGTTGCATCTTTGCCGATCTGGGCGACACTCACCGGTGGTGCAGTACTTGCTACGCTTGCAGGGTTTCGTCTACTACTGTTTCGCTACCGAACTTCCCATGTAGCGTAAACTGTTGGACGCGTTGCTTTCATTCAACAATAGTTTAGAACTGCTCAAGGTGCGAGACTCGTTCTATAGCACGGGTGACTTTTAGTGCCAAAAGGAGCGACGCGATCATCAAGAGCGCGGAGAGCAAGAACGGTGCGCCTGGAAGATTGATGGGTGCTTGGGTGCCGATGAAGAATGCGAATATCACAGTGAAGAGTGTGGGTCCGATTACGCCTGTGAGGCCCATGAGGCTGCCGTTAATGCCCTGGAGTTGTCCTTGTTCGGACGGGCCGACTCGGCGGGTCATGAGTCCTTGGACCGCAGGTTGGACGAATCCAATGGGTGCGTAGAAGATTATGGCGATCATGAATACGAGGCTGTTGGGTGCGAGGCCCCATATCACAAAGCCTGCTGTTCCAGATACTAGTCCAACGAGTAGAGCGAGGCGTTCGCCGAACCGGGTGACGAATCGTCGGACGAGGAGCCCTTGGACGATGATGTTGCAGGCTCCGACCAGGGCGAGTGCTGCCCCAACCAGTGCGTATCCCCAGCCATACCTGTAAGCGGCATAGAGTACGTAGACGCTGGGGAGAACTTGGAAAGCGAGGAAGTTAAGGAAGTTGACTACTACAAATCCTGAGAGTCCCTTTTTCGCGCGGATCATGCCAATAGAGCCTACAGGATTTGCTTTACGAAGCGAGAGAGGGCTTCTGTGCGCGATAGGTAGCGACTCGGG